>NZ_JALLGL010000263.1 GCF_023072675.1 Streptomyces sp. XM83C | reverse complement strand
GATGCAGCGTAGTCTCGTGGGCTCGGATATGTGTAAAAGAGACAGGGTGGGGGACGGCTCTGACACGCGGTACAAGGTACTGGAGGTGTTCGACGGACCGTACCCCGGTTCGCGGGCTGCCTCGAACAGTCTCCGGGATAGGGTCGAGGACATGGCCGACAACCCGCTTGACCTCACGCTGGACGCCGCCGAGCTGACCGCGCGGCTCGTCGACTTCCCCTCCGAGAGCGGCACGGAGAAGCCCCTCGCCGACGCCATCGAGCACGCGCTGCGCGCCCTGCCCCACCTCACCGTGGACCGGTACGGCAACAACGTCGTCGCCCGCACGGACCTCGGCCGGGCCGAGCGCGTGATCCTCGCCGGGCACATCGACACCGTGCCGATCGCCGGCAACGTCCCCGCCCGCCTCGACGAGGAGGGCGTGCTGTGGGGCTGCGGCACCTGCGACATGAAGTCCGGCGTCGCCGTGCAGCTGCGGATCGCGGCCACCGTCCCGGAGCCCGACCGCGACCTCACCTTCGTCTTCTACGACAACGAGGAGGTCGACGCCGAGCTGAACGGCCTCCGCCATGTCGCGAAGGCGCACCCCGACTGGCTGCACGGCGACTTCGCGGTGCTGCTGGAGCCCTCCGACGGGCAGGTCGAGGGCGGCTGCCAGGGCACCCTGCGGGTCCTGCTGAAGACGAAGGGCGAGCGCGCCCACTCCGCGCGGAGCTGGATGGGCTCCAACGCCATCCACGCCGCCGCGCCGGTCCTGGCCCGCCTCGCCGCCTACGAGCCGCGCTACCCGGTGATCGACGGCCTCGAGTACCGCGAGGGCCTCAACGCCGTGGGCATCAGCGGCGGCGTCGCCGGCAACGTCATCCCCGACGAGTGCGTGGTCACCGTCAACTTCCGCTACGCCCCGGACCGCACGGAGGAGGAGGCCGTCGCCCATGTCCGTGAGGTGTTCGCGGACTGCGGCGTCGAGGAGTTCGTGGTCGTCGACCACAGCCCGGGCGCCCTGCCCGGCCTCACCCACCCCGCGGCGGCGGCCTTCATCGAGGCGGTCGGCGGCACCCCGCAGCCCAAGTACGGCTGGACCGACGTCTCCCGTTTCTCCGCCCTCGGCATCCCCGCGGTGAACTACGGCCCCGGGAACCCGCACCTGGCACACAAGCGTGATGAACGGGTAGAGACAGCGAAGATCCTCGCGGCGGAGGAGCGACTGCGGAACTGGTTGAACACCTGAACCCGCGACCCCGTACCGGGGTCATGGCGCTTCATGGCGGACATGCTCACGTCCCCCGCCCGTAACCGCCGTGGATCTACGCTGAACCGGACAGACCGCACGACGGAGGGAGCGCGTACATGGCTACCGGCAACCCCGAGGGGAAGCAGCAGCCGCCGGAGGAGCAGCGCATGGGGCCGGTCCTCCGACGGCGCGAGCAGGTCCAGGAGAGCACGACGGACCAGCGGCTGTTGGACGAGCGCGCGCCGTCGGACTGGGTGCACACCGACCCCTGGCGGGTCCTGCGCATCCAGTCCGAGTTCATCGAGGGCTTCGGCACGCTCGCCGAACTGCCCGCCGCGATCAGTGTGTTCGGCTCGGCCCGCACCCCGGTCGACTCCCCGGAGTACGACGCGGGCGTCCGGCTCGGCCGAGGCCTGGTGGAGGCCGGTTTCGCGGTGATCACCGGCGGCGGCCCCGGCGCGATGGAAGCCGCGAACAAGGGCGCCTGCGAGGCGGGCGGCATCTCCGTCGGCCTCGGCATCGAGCTGCCGTTCGAGCAGGGGCTCAACCCGTACGTCGACATCGGCCTGAACTTCCGGTACTTCTTCGTCCGGAAGATGATGTTCGTCAAGTACGCGCAGGGCTTCGTCGTCCTGCCCGGCGGGCTCGGCACCCTCGACGAACTCTTCGAGGCCCTGACCCTCGTCCAGACCAAGAAGGTCACCCGCTTCCCGATCGTCCTGTTCGGCACCGAGTACTGGGGCGGCCTGGTCGACTGGCTGGAGAAGACGGTCATCGCCCAGGGCAAGGCCGCGCAGAAGGACCTGCTGCTCTTCCATGTCACGGACGACGTGGAGGAGGCGGTCGCCCTGGTGTCGAAGGAAGCGGGCCGGTAGCCGGCCGAGGGGCGCCCGGCGGTACGACCGCCCCGGCGCCCCTCGTCCCTCCCCGCGCCGGGCCGCCCGCCCGCCGCGCCCGGGGCACGCCTGCCGCGCGCTTCCCCGGAGGCGGTGTCTACGCCAGGCCCCGCCGCGCCACCGCCGGTTCCCGGTGGCCCGCGATCGCCGTGACCATGTCCAGGACCTGCTTGGTCTCGGCCACCTCGTGCACCCGGTACACCTGCGCCCCCAGCCACGCCGACACCGCCGTCGTCGCCAGCGTGCCCAGCACCCGCTCCTTGACCGGCTTGTCCAGGGTCTCCCCGACGAAATCCTTGTTCGACAGGGACACCAGCACCGGCCAGCCGGTGTCCACCATCTCGCCCAGCCGGCGCGTCGCCTCCAGGCTGTGCCGGGTGTTCTTGCCGAAGTCGTGCCCCGGGTCGATCAGCACCGACTCGCGCGGCACCCCGAGCGCCACCGCCCGCTCGGCCAGCCCCAGCGTCACCCGCAGGATGTCGGCCATCACATCCTCGTACTCCACCCGGTGCGGCCGGGTGCGCGGCTCCGCGCCGCCCGCGTGCGTGCACACCAGGCCCACGCCGTACCGCGCGGCAACCTCCGCGAGACCGGGGTCCACCCCGCCCCACGCGTCGTTCAGCAGGTCCGCGCCCGCCTCGCAGACCGCCTCGCCGACCTCGGCCCGCCAGGTGTCCACGCTGATGACCACATCCGGGAAGCGGCGCCGTACCTCCGCCACGAAACCGACCGTGCGGCGCGCCTCCTCCGCGGCGCTCACCTCCTCGCCGGGACCGGCCTTCACCCCACCGATGTCGATGATCGCCGCGCCCTCGGCCACCGCCTGCTCCACCCGCGCCAGCGCCGGCTCGTCCTGGAACGTGGCGCCCTGGTCGTAGAAGGAGTCCGGGGTCCGGTTCACGATCGCCATGATCACCGGCTCGTGCGCGTCGAATTCCCGCCTGCCCAGCCTGAGCATCGCCTGCGACCTCTCCTCGTACGTCCCGTGAGCGTCCCCGTCTTGTGCCGCCTGCGACCCTAACCGGCCGCGTCGCATGGCACGATCGGACCCACACACCGAGACACCGAGCACACCGTGGGGAAGCAGCGATGGTTATGTTCCTGTTCCTGGTCGTCGCGCTCGCCGTCGTGGTCGCCGCGGTGACGCTCGCCGTGGTCGGCGGCGGCGACGGCACCGGCCCGCTGCCCGAAGCGGAACCGCAGCGCCTGCACGACCCGCTGCCCCCCGGCCGGCCCGTCGCCCGCGAGGACATCGACCGTCTCCGCTTCCCCCTCGCCGCCCGCGGCTACCGCATGGCCGACGTCGACGACGCCCTGAACCGGCTCGCCGCCGAACTCACCGAACGCGACGCCCGGATCGCCGACCTGGAGTCCGCGCTGGCCGGGGCCCGCGCCGCCGCCGAGTCGGCGCGGACACGGCAGGACGGGCAGGAGGAGCAGCAGTGAGCGACGGGCAGGCCCTCGCCGGGCCCGACGGTGCGCGGCGCTGCCCCTGGGCACTGTCCACGCCGGACTATGTGACGTACCACGACGAGGAATGGGGCCGGCCCGTCCACGGCGACGACGCCCTCTTCGAGCGGCTCGCGCTGGAGGCGTTCCAGTCCGGCCTGTCGTGGATCACCATTCTGCGCCGCCGCACCGGGTTCCGCGCCGCGTTCGCCGGGTTCGAGATCGCCAAGGTCGCCGAGTTCACCGACGAGGACCGCGACCGGCTCCTCGCCGACCCCGGCATCATCCGCAACCGCGCCAAGATCGATGCCACGCTCGCCAACGCGCGCGTGCTGGCCGAATGGGAGCCGGGCGAGCTGGACGCGCTGATCTGGTCCCACGCCCCCGACCCGGCCGGCCGTCCGGCGCCCCGGACCCTCGCCGACGTCCCCGCGGTCACCCCCGAGTCGACGGCGCTGTCCAAGGCGCTGAAGAAGCGGGGCCTGCGCTTCGTCGGCCCCACGACGGCGTACGCGCTGATGCAGGCCTGCGGTCTGGTCGACGACCATCTGCAGACCTGCGTGGCGCGCGGAGGGCGCGGCCGTTAGCGGCCGAGGTACTTCGGCTTCTCCTTGTTGACGAAGGCCCGCACCGCGATCGTGTGGTCCTCGGAGGTGCCGGCCCGGGTCTGCAACTCGTCCTCCTTGTCCAGCGTCTCGTCCAGGCCGTGCGTCATGCCGTACGCCACCGACTCCTTGATCGCCGCGTACGCCACCGTCGGTCCCGCCGCCAGCTTCCGCGCGAGCTTCTCCGCCTCCGCGCGCAGCTCCGCCGCCGGTACCAACCGGTTGGCGATGCCCAGCTCCAGCGCCTCCTGCGCGGAGATGTTCCGCGGGAACAGCAGCAGGTCCATGGCGCGGCTCGGGCCGATCACCCGCGGCAGCGTCCAGGAGATGCCCGAGTCGGCGGTGAGGGCGACGCCCGCGAAGGACGTGTTGAACGCGGCCGTGTCCGCCACGATGCGGTAGTCCGCCGCGAGCGCGAAACCGAAGCCCGCGCCGGCCGCGACGCCGTTCACCGCGGCGACGACCGGCTTCGCCGCTCCGGCCAGGGCCCGGGCGATCGGGTTGTAGTGCTCCTTGACGGTGCTCATGACCTGGCCGGTGCCCTTCTCCCGGTCCTCGGCCAGCAGCCCGATGTGCTCCTTGAGGTCCTGGCCCACGCAGAACGCCCGGTCCCCGGCGGCGGTCAGCAGCACCGCCCGTACGGCGGTGTCGGACGCCGCTGATTCGGCCGCCTCCCGGAGGGCGACCTTGGTCGCGATGTTCAGCGCGTTCATCGCCTCGGGGCGGTTCAGCGTGATCGTCGCCAGCCCGTCGCTCACCTCGTAGAGCACGGTGTCGGCCATGGTGGGTCCCTCCGGATCGGAAACGGTGGCGTACCGGTCGGTAGGCCATGCGTACGAAGGACAGCATGGCGGAGATCATGGACATCGGACGGGGCGGGACATGTGACCTGCGTCAAAGAATCGCAGGGGGTGCGGTCGCGCAGTATCGCAGCCACATCGCCGAATTGGGTGGTTTTGCTCGCGCGCGTTGCCCAAGCGATGCGGACCGATGTTGGTCATCGGGTCCTGAGATGCGGGATAATGGCTTGGAAGCAATGTGTTCGATGCCGGTGTCGCGTGTCCTGGTGTTTGCGCCAGGAACCGTGCGTGCCCTTCAGGGGCCGTCGGCTTTGACGATGAGCTGGTTTCAGGAAGGGGAACGAGCATGGCGGCCATGAAGCCGCGGACGGGCGATGGCCCGCTCGAGGTGACCAAGGAGGGGCGGGGCATCGTCATGCGCGTTCCGCTCGAAGGCGGCGGTCGACTCGTCGTCGAGCTGACCCCTGACGAGGCCGACGCCCTCGGTGACGCCCTCAAGAAGGTCGTCGGCTGACGCGCAAGCGACCATACCCTTTCAGCCGCCCCGGCATCGTCATCGGTGCCGGGGCGGCTGTTTCGGTGCCGGCCGGGGGCGCGCCGGGAACGGCACGGAAGGTCGCCCGGGGCGTTGCGGCGGGCGTGCCGGTCGGTTCGGCGGAGGTCCGGGGCGTGCCGGTCGGTTCGGTGGAGGTCGCGTCGGTCAGCGTTTGACCGCGCACAGCAGGCCGTCGCCCACCGGCAGCAGCGACGGCACCAGCTCCTGGCTCTCCCGCACCGCCCGCAGCAGCTCACGGATGCGTATCACCTCGGTGGGCTGCGGCCCCGAGTCCACCGTACGGCCGTGCGCGAAGACGCCCTCGAAGGCGACCAGGCCGCCGGGGCGCAGCAGGCGCAACGATTCAGCGAGGTAGTCCAGCAGCTCCAGCCGGTCACCGTCGCAGAACACCAGGTCGTACCCCGCGTCCGCGAGCCGGGGCAGCACGTCCAGCGCACGGCCCGGGATGAAACGGGCCCGGTTGCTGGCGAAGCCGGCCGCGCGGAACGCCTGCCGGGCGAACTGCTGGTGCTCCGGCTCCGGGTCCACGGTGGTCAGTACCCCGTCCGGGCGCATGCCGTGCAGCAGATGGATACCGGAGACACCGGTGCCGGTGCCGATCTCCGCGACGGCTTTCGCGTCCACGGAGGCGGCGAGCAGCCGCAGCGCGGCACCCGTGCCGGGCGACACCGAACGCAGCCCTGCCTCGCGGGCCCGGTCACGGGCCCAGCGCAGCGCTTCGTCCTCGGCGACATAGGCGTCGGCGAACGCCCAGTCCGTCTGCCGGTTGCCGGTAATGACCCTCTCCTGTCCCCACGGGTTGCCTCGGCGTGACTGTATCCGTTGGCGCCGGGAACCCGCAGATGGGACCGGGCGTTTATAGGGGTGGCAGGACGTACGGGGGGGACACAGTTGGATCACGACGAGGGACGAGACGCAGAGCAAGTGCTGACGCAGCTGTATGAGCCGTGTCAGCCCAGATCAAATTCTCGTAAAACCGCTTATCCGGTCCTAACGGGCGAGGTGGCTATGGTAGGGGCTCCACTGGACACCACCAGAGCTGACAGGGGAGGTGCGGCCGCGCCTGCAGACCGGGGAGGAGTGCTGCGGCGCTTCCTGGGGTCGGCGGGCAGGCCGAGATCCGTGAACGACACCGCTGACACCGGCCACGCCGTCGCACAGGACCGGACCGCGACCTTCTCCACCGACGCGGACGGGCCGGCGTGGACTCCGCCCACCTGGGAGGAGATCGTCAGCATGCACAGCGGCCGGGTCTACCGGCTCGCCTACCGCCTCACCGGCAACCAGCACGACGCCGAGGACCTCACCCAGGAGGTCTTCGTCCGGGTCTTCCGCTCCCTGTCGACCTACACGCCGGGCACCTTCGAGGGCTGGCTGCACCGCATCACCACCAACCTGTTCCTCGACATGGTCCGCCGCAAGCAGCGCATCCGCTTCGACGCGCTCGGCGAGGACGCGGCGGAGCGGCTCGCCAGCAAGGAGCCCACACCGCAGCAGGTCTTCAACGACGCCCACTTCGACGCCGACATCCAGCAGGCGCTGGACACGCTCGCGCCCGAGTTCCGTGCCGCGGTCGTCCTGTGCGACATCGAGGGCCTGTCGTACGAGGAGATCGCCGCGACCCTCGGCGTCAAGCTCGGCACGGTCCGCTCCCGTATCCACCGCGGCCGTTCCCAGTTGCGCAAGGCTCTCGCCCACCGCTCGCCCGAGGCCCGTGAGCGCCGCTCGCCGGTCGCCAAGGTGCCCGTACTGGAGGGAGGGGGCGCGACCGCGTGAGTGGATCACGTCCTGACCCCGCAGAGCAGCACCTGGGAGACCGGCTCTCCGCCCTCGTGGACGGCGAGCTCGGTCATGACGCGCGTGAACGCGTACTGGCGCATGTGGCCACCTGCCCCAAATGCAAGGCCGAGGTGGACGCCCAGCGCCGGCTGAAGAACGTCTTCGCGGAGGTGGCCCCGCCGCCCCC
This sequence comes from Streptomyces sp. XM83C, assembly GCF_023072675.1. Classification (GTDB taxonomy): domain Bacteria; phylum Actinomycetota; class Actinomycetes; order Streptomycetales; family Streptomycetaceae; genus Streptomyces; species Streptomyces thermocoprophilus. Next base: position 1,362 of record NZ_JALLGL010000263.1, on the reverse strand, counting down.
GTCCGAAAGCTTCCTGGCCCGCCTGCAAGGGCTTCCGGCGGGAGGTGATCCCGACGGCGACGGCACGCCGTTCGGCGGGGGCGGCCTGTCCGGGCTCGGCGGGTCCCGGCTCGGCGGAGGCGGGCTCGGGGACTCGTCCTCCGGTGCCACCGGCACCTTCGGCGTCCTCGGAGTGAGACGCCGGGGCGATGCCGCCGCCTTCGGCTTCGACTACGCCCCGCTCGGGCCACGCGGCTCCCTGATGCCGTCCGACTCCGACGGCCGAGGCTTCCGCATCCATCCCGTCGGGCGCGGCGACAGCGACCGGCCCGCCTCGCGCGGACTGCGGATCGCGTTCGTCGCCGCCGGGGCGGTGTCGCTGGCCGCGCTCGCCCTCGGCGGTATGACCGGCGGCGCCCCGACAGACGCGGACTCGCGCGGCACCGGCAGCAGTGTGCTGCCCGCCCGCACCCAGGGCACCACGGCCACCCCGGCCACCGACGGCCAGCGGCGGCGCGGCGGCGCCCCCCTCGTCCAGGCAGGGCAGGGCCGCACCCTCGGCCGGACCGACGCCTTCACCAAGGCGTCGGCGCCGCTCCAGCCGGGCGCCGTGGCACCGGCGGTCGACCAGGCCGTCAGGGACACGCTCACCACACCGGTGATGGCCGGTGCCGCCGCCATGTCCCCGCTCATACGGCCGCTCGACGTGACCCCGCCCATCCCCCTGGGCACCTGGGCGGGGACCCAGGCGCTCACCGCTCCCGGCCTGTCCACCGCGCCGATTCCCGAGCCGTCCTCGTCCGCGCCCTCCCGCTGACCGGCCTCTGCGCGGCGGCCCGTGAACCTGGTTGAATCCAGGTGGGCCGCGCCCGCGGCAGGCAGTCGGGCGCGGAGTGGACGAACCGCGCACGCCGCCGACCGTGCCGTGCCGCGGTCAGCTGTGGGGAGAGCATGAACGAGGGGAAGCCCACGCAGGACCCGTCGGCCTCGGGCCGCGCCACCGACGGCGACTTCGAACTGGAACGCCCACGCGCCGCCGGCGACGGCGACGCGGCGGTTCCGGCCCGGTCGCCGGGGCCCCGGCCGGAGACGGACGGCACTTCGGCGGACGACGGCGACTTCGTGCTGAAGCAGCCGGCCGCGCCCGGGACCGGGGCCGCGGAGGCGTCGGCCCCTGCCGAGCCGTCGGCCCCCCTGCCGGACGGCACCGACGAGGACACACCGGCCCTCGCCCGGCCCGTGTCCGAGGGGATCGCCGACGCTTCTCCCGCTCAGGGTGCGGACACCCTCACCGCAGGGAGTGCCGGGCCCGCCGGGGGCACCGAGCACGCAGGAACCGCCGGGCCCGCCGCCCCGCCCGGCCCCGCCGGAACGGCCGGCGCC
>NZ_JALLGL010000262.1 GCF_023072675.1 Streptomyces sp. XM83C | reverse complement strand
CCCCGAGACCGCACCCCCGGCCGCACGACCGCGCCCGGTGCGCCGGGCGCCCCGGCCTCGGGTCGCGCGCCCCTCCCCTGAGATCGCGCGCCCCTCCCTTCCAGGGGGCGTTTCGCCGGCGTGCTCAGGGCGCCGGCGCGGGAAGGGGTCGGTACCCGCGCCGGCGCGGCGGGCTCGGGGCGCGCCACACACCCCGGCCCGCGTATGACACGCCCGCGGGCGCAGTCCCGCGGGCTCAGCGTGCCGCCGTACGCCACACCCGGTGCGCCTCCCGGTAGACGCCGCGGATGTCGTCGACGACGCGGCCGAAGCCGTGCCGTGCGCACACATGGGTGCGGGCCTGCCCGCCGAGGGTGCGGCACGCCTCGCGGTCGGACAGCAGGGCGGCGACGGCACCGGCGAGCGCGGCGGGGTCCTCCGGGGGGACGAGGTTCGTCGCGGCGTGTCCGGCGGGGAGGGCCTCGCGGGCGCCCGGCACGTCGCTGACGACGACGGGGCAGGCGCAGGCCATGGCCTCCAGCGGGGCGAGGGCCATGCCCTCCCACCGTGAGGGCAGGACCACCAGGTCGGCCGCCAGATACCAGTCGCGGGGGTCGGCGACGTCCCCGGCGAAGAGGACGTCGGCGGTCGCGCGCTGCCGCAGCCGGTCGCGGGCGGGTCCGTCGCCGACGAGCGCCAGGCGGGCGTCGGGCACGGTGCGCGCGATGCCCGGCCAGGCCTCCAGCAGCACGTCCTGGCCCTTCTGCCGGTGGAGCCGGCCGATGCACACGGCGAGCGGGGTCCGCGCGTCCAGGCCGAGGCGGGCGCGGGCGGCGCGCCGCTCGGCGACGGGGGCGGCCCTGTAGTGGTCCAGGTCGACGCCGTTCGGTACGACGGTGCACCGGGCGCGGACCCCGGCGGCCTCGCCGTCGGCGCGTTCGGCCTCGCTGACGCAGACCACCTGGTGCGCCCAGCGGGCCGCCAGCCGCTCCCAGCGCACGGTGGCCCGGTACAGCGGGCCGGGGCCGGTCGCGAAGAACGACCAGGCGTGCGGCTGGAACACCGTCGGCAGATGCCCGCGCAGGGCGAGCCGGCCCGCCAGCCCGGCCTTGGAGCTGTGCAGATGGACCAGGTCGGGGCGGACGGTGCGCACGATCCGGGTCACGGCCGCGACCTCGGCGGGCACGGTGCGCCCGGGTGCGCCGACGGCCTGCCAGGCGATGACGTCGGCGCCGGCGCGGGCCGCGGCGTGCGCGAGCCGGCTGTCCGGCACGCAGGCGACGGCCACCCGGTGGCCGGCGGCACGCTGTGCGCCCGCGAGATCGGCCACGAAGGTGGCGACCCCGCCCTCGCTGGACTGGGCGACATGCAGGATGGTCGGCATCTCGGCGCCTCCCCGCAACAGTCAGGTTTACGCCGTATACGTACGACTCTCCACCGCTCGCCGCCGTACGTCAAACGCACCCTCCCCGCCGCCTCCGACCCCGCTTGACGGCATATGCCGGATCGATGCAAGATGTCAGCTTACATCGTAAATGTACAGGTATGGCCTACCCCCGAGGGGCGGCGCGTAACGATGACGACGTCGACGACGACCCTGGGGGACGCGTCGCGGCGACTGCCGCGAGGCATCCCCGGCACTCCCCACCGGACCGGGAGACGGCCTGTGCCGGTGCTCCCGTTCGTCGCCCTGGACACACTCGCCGCGCTGACGGCGTCGGTCACGGTCCTCCTGCTGTTCCACCGGTGGTGGGTCCCGGCCGCGCTGCCCTGCGCATGGGTGCTGTGCCTGGCGGCGCGACGGGCGTACGACCGGCACTGCCTGCTCGCCGGAACGGGCGAGATACGCCGGGTGATGGGCGCCGCCGCCGTGATCGCGGTGGCCGCGAGTGTCGCCTGGTGGTTCCTGCCCGGGGCGGGCCTGCTGCACGACACGCTGTTCGCGCTGCCCGTCACCGTCACGGCGACCTTCGCGCTGCGCGAGACCCGCCGGCTGCGCATCCGCGCGGACTGGCACCACGGCCGCAACCGGGAGCGCGCGGTGGTGCTCGGCCCGGCGGACTCCGTCGCCGAGCTGGTCTCCCGGCTGCGGCGCACCGACGCCTGCGAGATGGAGGTCGTCGGGGTGTGCCGCACGGTGGACGACGCGGTGGACGCCGTGCGGCGCGGCGGCTGCGAGGCGGTGATCGCGCTGCCCGGCCCCGCTCTCGGCACCGGCGAGCTGCGCACACTGTCCTGGGAACTGCGCGACAGGGACGTCGAGTTGATGCTGGTGCCGGTGCTGGCCGACGTGGCGACGGGGCGGCTGAGGCCGGCGCCCGTGGCGGGGCTGCCGCTGCTGGAGCTGCACGCCCCCGACCTCTCCCGCACGGCGCGCGTGCCGAAGGAGCTGGCCGACCGGCTCCTGGCCGCCGCCGGGCTGCTCCTGCTCGCCCCGCTGATGCTGGTGATCGCGGTGCTGATACGGCTGGACAGTCCCGGCCCGGTCCTGTTCCGGCACCGCCGGGTGGGGCTGCACGGCCGGGAGTTCACGCTGCTGAAGTTCCGCACCATGTACCGGGACGCCGACCGGCGCAGGAGCGAGGTGGCGTCCCTCAACCAGTACGGCGACGGGGCGTTCTTCAAGGTCGCCGACGATCCCCGGATCACCCGGGTCGGCCGGACCCTGCGGCACTGGTCGCTGGACGAGATCCCCCAGCTCTTCAACGTCCTGGCCGGCCGGATGTCGCTCGTCGGCCCGCGCCCGCTGCCCCGCGACGAGGCCGACGAGCTGCCGGAGGACGTGCGCCGGCGGCGGCTGCTGGTGAAGCCGGGGCTGAGCGGGCTGTGGCAGGTGAGCGGACGGTCGGAGCTGCCCGAGGAGGAACGGGTGCGGCTCGACCTGAGCTATGTGGAGAACTGGTCCACCGCGCTGGACCTGACCATCCTGGCCCGGACACCGGGCGCGGTCGTGCGCCGCACGGGCGCCTACTGAGGACGCGGGGCGGATCGTCATGGACCACGAGGTGCCCGCACTGCTGGTGAGGGTCGGTCACGCGCCCCACAACCACGGCGCGCTGGGTGTGGTCCGCAGTCTGGGCCGGGCCGGTGTGCCGGTGTACGCCATGGTGGAGGACCCGTTGACCCCGACGGCCGTCTCCCGCCATCTCGCCGGACGGTTCGTCGTGCCGACGACGGGCCGCGAGTCGCCGGACGCACTGGTGTCCACGCTGCTCACGATCGGCGAGGCGATCGGACGCCCGGCGGTCGCCGTTCCCACCGACGACGAGGCGGCCGTGCTGCTCGCCGAGCAGGCCGGACCGCTGAAGGAGCGGTTCCTGCTGCCGCCGGTGCCGCCCGCGCTGCCGCGCACGCTCACCAGCAAGATGGGGCTGCACCGGCTGTGCGCCGAGGCCGGAGTGCCCACACCGCGGGCGTGCGCGCCGGCCGGCCGCGCCGAACTGGTCGCCGCCTGCCGGGACATGGGCTATCCGGTCGTACTGAAGAACCTGGAGGCCTACACCCGGCTCGCCGCGCCCGTCGTGGGCCATACGACGACCGTGGCCGACGAGGCGGAGCTCCTCGCCCTCGTCGGATCCGCCGAGGAGCCCTCGGTGCTGGTGCAGGAGTACATCCCGCCGCCGGAGGCGGAGGACTGGATCACCCATCTCTACCGGGGCCCCGACGGCACACCGCTCGTCCTGTTCACCGGGTTCAAGGTGCGTTCCTGGCCGGTGCGCAGCGGTGCGACCTGCCGGGCCTGGTCCTGGCCGAACACACGGCTCGCGGCGCTGGCCGAGCGGCTGTGCCGGGAGATCGGCTACTGCGGTCTCGCCGACCTGGACTGGCGGTTCGACCGGCGGGACGGCCGGTACAAGCTCGTCGACTTCAATCCGCGCACGGGCGCGCAGTTCCGGCTGTTCGCCTCCCGGCACGGGGTGGACGTGGTCCGGGCGCTGTACATGCATCTGACGGGGCAGCGGGTCCCGGAGGGCGGGCAGCTGCACGGGCGGATGTTCGTCGTGGGGCAGCTGGACGTGCTGTCGGCGACGATCGGCGCCTTGCAGGAGCGCCGGCTCCCGACGGCCGTGCTGCCCCGGCCCGGCATGGAGAGGGCGTGGCTGAGCGCCGACGACCCGCTGCCGGCGGTGGCGGAGGCGGCACGCTTCGGTGCCATGGCCGCCCGGCGGGTCACCCGCCCGCTGCGGCAGCGGATCTCCGCGTCCCGGCCGGCGGCCGTACCGGCGCGGGCCGGCGGCCCGCCGGCCGCCACGCCCGCTTCCGCTTCCGCTGCTCCCGGTTCGGCCGCTTCCGGTTCGGCTACGCCTGCCTCGTCGCCGCGGCGCTGATCCGCCGGGCGGCGAAGCCGGTACCGGAGACGAAGCGGAGCAGCGGACCGAACGTGGGCGCCGCGGCCAGCCCCGTGAAGTACAGGCCGGGCACGGACGACTCGAACCCCGCCGACAGCCTGGGGGCGCCCCCGGCGGTGACGACCCGCCGGCGCAGCTCGGGGCTCAGCAGGTCGAGCCGGCCGAGGTCCACGCGGTAGCCGGTCCCGGCGATGACATGGTCGGCGCGGAGTTCCGCGGCCTGCCCGTCGGCGGCGTCCAGCAGCAGCCGTACGCCGCCGCGGCCGTCGGGCTCGGCGGCGACGACCCGGACACCGCACCGTACGGGGAACCGGCCGTCCACCCTCTCCCGCAGCCACCAGGCGCCGTACGGCCCGAGGACGGTGTGCAGCAGACGGTCCCGCACCCGGTCGGGGAGGTGCCGGTAGGCCGCGGGGGCCCGGGAGCACGCCACCAGCGGCCAGCCGTTGCCGAGCAGGGCGCTCGGGGCGCGCACGCGTTCCCGCAGGGGCCGGTCGGCCGGGCTGTCGGTGCGCGGGGGCGAGCCGAACGCCAGCGTGGCCGCCCGCGCCAGCAGCGTGGGCCGCGCACCTTCCTCGTACAGCAGTGCGGCGCTCTCCAGGGCCGACTGGCCGGCGCCCACGACCGCCACGTCCTGCCCCGCGAACCGGCCGAAGTCGACATGGTCGGCGGTGTGGGAGACCAGCCCGTCCCGGGTGAGCGGGGCCAGTTCGGGCGGGACGTGCGCGAAGCGGACGACACCCACGGCGAGGACGACGGCCGTACCGGCGAACTCCTCGCCGTCGTCGAGGAGGACCCGGAAGCCGCCGCCGGGCCGCGCGTCGATCCGCCGCACGGTGACCTGCTCCAGCTCGGGCACGGTGCGCTGCTGGAACCACAGCCCGTACCGGACGAATTCCTCGAGGGGCACCGGGTCGCGTTCGCCGCCGGGTGCGCGGCCCTCCTCCGCGCGGAAGTCCTCCAGCCGCCGTCCGGGGACGACAGCGGAGATCGAGGAGGAGAAGGGCGAGGACTTGAGGTACATACGGCCGGGCATGTGGGACCGCCAGCCGTCCATGGGCTGCCCGAAGACCCGGAACGGCACATGACGGGCCTTGAGATGGGCCGCCGTGGCGAGACCGTACGGACCGGCACCTACGACCACGACACGTTGATCGGCGTTCACGATGCGCTCCCCGTGGGCGAGAGGCCCGGCCCGGGGGCGGGAGCCTGGGGCTGATATGACGCATTTACGGTGTATACGTACACACTGCGCCGCGGTGTGCGTACAGTCAACAGCAGTGCGGCCCGGGCCACGGGCCGGGTGGGCGGAGGGCGAGAGATGGCGGAGGAGCGGACCGGGCCGGCCGGCGAGGACCGGCAGCCGGCGGCGCCGGCGCGGCGTGCCAGCGACCGCGGCAAGTACGGCCGGCTGAGCCGTGAGCGGGTGCTGACGGCGGCACTGGACTTGGTCGACCGCGAGGGCCTCTCCGCGTTGAGCATGCGGCGCCTCGGCGCGGAGCTGGGCGTGGAGGCGATGGCCCTGTACCGCTACGCGGAGGGCAAGGACGCCCTGCTGGACGGCCTGGTTGAGGCGCTGCATCTTGAGCTGGAGCAGCGGCTGGAGGGCCCTGACCCGGAGGAGGGCGACTGGCGGGCGGGACTGCACCGGATCGCCCGGGCGATGTACGACGTGTGTCTGGCGCATCCGCGGGCGGTGCCGCTGCTGGCGACCCGTCTGCTGGCGGTGCCGCTGGCCCGCCGGCCGCTGCCCGTCCTCAGGGGGCACGAGCGGGTGCTGGGGCTGCTGCGGCGGTCGGGGCTCGACGCGGCGGGCTCGGCGGCGGCCTTCCAGGCGTTCACGGCGTGGCTGCTGGGCTATGTGGTGGTGGAGCTGCGCCCGGTGGTGGACAACCCGGACGAGCCGGACCCGGCGTTCCGTCTGGGCCTGCACCGGATGCCGGCCCAGGAGCTGCCGCTGCTGCGGGAGACGGCAGCGTCCCTGGCGGAGCGGCACGGCCCGGAGGGGCTGGCGGCGGGGCTGGACGCCCTGCTGGACCGGTTCACGGGGCTGGGCCGCGTCCGCTGACGTCAGCCGGGGGCCGCTCCCCCGCCGGGCCGGGGCGGTTCGGGTCGAGCCGTCCGGCCCGGAACCGTCCGGCCCGGACCACCGGGCGGACATGAAGAAGGCCCCCGCAGGCATTCGGCCCGCGGAGGCCCTTCACAACCGTCGGGACGACAGGATTTGAACCTGCGACCCCTTGACCCCCAGTCAAGTGCGCTACCAAGCTGCGCCACGTCCCGGCCACGGCTCACACGGTCCCCCGTGTGATCGCGACGAGCAGCACTTTACCTCACGTCGGGGGCAGGGCCGAAAGAGGACCGGTCACCGGGGCACAATCGGTGGGATGAGCGATGCACACCGCACGGGGGACACCGCACCGGCCGGGCCCGTGCGCGGACGGGACCGCGACGGCGAGGGCCGCGCCCGCAACGCCCGGCCCCGGGACGGGCTCGGCCGGCCCCTGCCCTACGGCACCGAGGGCGTGCCGCGCCAGCCCGAGGGTGTGGTCCGCACGCCCGACGAGACGGTGGCGGAGGCGCAGGCCCTGCTGGACGCGGGACGGCCGTTCCACGCCCACGAGGTGTTCGAGGACGCCTGGAAGTCGGGCCCCGGCCGCGAGCGGACGCTGTGGCGCGGGCTCGCGCAGCTGGCGGTGGGCCTCACGCACGCCGCGCGCGGCAACCCCACCGGCGGGGCACGGCTGCTGCGGCGCGGTGCGGCGGCCGTGCGCGAGTGGGCGGCAGGGACGGGCGACGGGCGGCCGTACGGGATGGATCTGGAGCGGACCGCCCGCTGGGCGCTCGCGCTCGCCGCGCGGGTGGAGGCCGGCGAGGGCCCGGTGGACGCGGGCGCGGAGGCTCCCCGGCTGCGCTGAGCGACGGCCGGTGCCGTCACTGTCAGTGGTGTGCGGCAGACTCGTGGCGTGCGAACCATTCATGTCATCGGTATCGGTGCGGGCGACCCGGACCAGCTGACGTTGCAGGCCGTGAAGGCGATGCGGGACACGGACGTGTTCTTCGTCCTGGACAAGGGCGAGGTGAAGAGCGACCTGACCCGGCTGCGCAAGGACATGCTGCGCACGCACATACCGGAGGGCGGCTATCGCGTCGTCGAGGCGCGGGACCCGGAGCGTGACCGGCGCGCGGGGGGCGCGGACTATTCACCGGCCGTCGGCGACTGGCGCAGCGCGCGGGCGGGGATCTACGCCCGGTTGATCGCCGAGGAGCTGGGCGAGGACGAGACGGGCGCGTTCCTGGTGTGGGGCGACCCCGCGCTGTACGACAGCACGATCGCGATCCTCGAGGAGGTGCTGGAGCACGGCGGGGCAGACTTCACGTACGACGTGATACCGGGCGTGAGCAGTGTCTCCGCGCTGGTCGCCCGGCACCGCACCGGGCTGAACCGGGTGGCGCGGCCGGTGCAGATCACCACGGGCCGACGGCTCGCCGAGGGGCTGCCCGAGGGGGTGGACGACGTGGTGGTGATGCTCGACGCCCACCAGGCGTTCCGCGCGTACACGGACGAGGACCTGCACATCTACTGGGGCGCCTACATCGGCACCCCGGACGAGATCCTGGTCTCCGGCCCGATCGCGGAGGCCGCGCCCCGCATCGAGCGGCTGCGGGCCGAGGCCCGTGAACGCAAGGGCTGGATCATGGACACGTATCTGCTGCGCCGGGACCCCGGCGACGCCTGAGCGGTCGGCGCCGCTGGACAGTCCCCGCCGCGAGGCCCAGCCGGTCCAGAACGCCGTCGACGTCCGTCACGGCGCTCACGCCGTCGGGAAGCGGGGGGCGGCGGACGATCACGACGGGCAGGCCCAGCTGGCGTGCGGCGGTGAGCTTCGCGGACGTGGCGTCTCCCCCGCTGTCCTTGGTCACGACCACGTCGATACGGCGCTCCTGCAGCAGCGCCGTCTCCTCGGCCTCGGTGAACGGACCCCGCGCGAGCAGCACCTCCGTGCCGGGCGGCAACGGCGGTTCGGGCGGCTCCACCGACCGGGCGACGAAGTGCACGCCGGTGACGTGCGCGAACGCGGCCAGCCCGAGCCGGCCGGTGGTGAGCAGCACACGACGCCCCAGTGCGGGCAGCAGCGCGGCGGCCTCCTCCAGGGACGCCGCGTCGTGCCAGCGGTCGCCGGGGCCCGGCCGCCAGCCGGGCCGCCGCAGCACGACGGCCGGGACGCCGGTCGTGGCAGCGGCGCGGGCGGCGTTGGCGGTGATCGCCCCGGCGAAGGGGTGGGTGGCGTCGACCAGGGCGTCCACCCGGTGCTCCCGCAGCCACGCGGCGAGCCCCTCGGCGCCGCCGAAACCGCCGACGCGCATCTCCCCGGCGACGGCGCCGGGCCGGGAGACGCGGCCGGCGTAAGAGGTGGTCACGCGCACGCCCGGGCGTGCCGCCAGGCGGGCGGCGAGGCGCCGCGCCTCGGTGGTGCCGCCGAGGATGAGGACGTGGGTCACGGCGCCGAGCGTACCGGGCGGTTCTCCCGGCCCCCGCGCCCCGCACC
>NZ_JALLGL010000261.1 GCF_023072675.1 Streptomyces sp. XM83C | reverse complement strand
GTTCATCGTTCGACTTGCATGTGTTAAGCACGCCGCCAGCGTTCGTCCTGAGCCAGGATCAAACTCTCCGTGAATGTTTACCGGTGATCCGGTTCGCACACACGAGAGCGGTGCGAGAGGAGGAATAGTCCCCTCGCACACAGCGTCCTCGCTGTGTTTTTCAAAGGAACCTCGCCCCAGCAGATGCTGGAGACGGGGTATCAACATATCTGGCGTTGACTTTTGGCACGCTGTTGAGTTCTCAAGGAACGGACGCTTCCTTCGTACTCACCCTCTCGGGCTTTCCTCCGGGCGCTTCCCTTCGGTGTTTCCAACTCTACCAGCGATTTTCCGGCCCCCTGACCACCTCCCGCAGGCATGCGGAAGGCGACCCCGAGATAGGATCTGGCAAGTTGGGTGCTGCCCGGGCGACAAGCGCGACAGCGCGCTGCCCTGCCCCGTGCAGGCCTACGACTGTACCCGCAGCCTCTCAGCCGGTGCAAATCGACGGAAGGGGTGGTCTAGACCTCTAGTCGGAAGCTATCGTGCGGAACCGGCACTTCCTGTGACATACGCTGCTTCGCAGTGCGCCGTCCAGGACCGCAAGTGACGGCCCATATGAATCTCCACCCCTGGGAGGCTTCCCATGACCACCGTGACGTCCCCGCTGGTAGGACGCGCCATCGGACTGGCCGCTGTGCCGGATCCGGTCTTCTCCGGGGCCATGGTCGGCCCGGGTACCGCCATCGATCCCGTGCGTGAGCCCTCCGAGGCTGTTTCGCCCGTCGACGGTGTGATCATCTCGCTGCACCCGCACGCCTTCGTCGTCGTCGACGAGAGCGGGCACGGTGTGCTCACGCACCTCGGCATCGACACGGTCCAGTTGAACGGCGAGGGGTTCGAGCTCCTCGTGAACAAGGGGGACACCGTGACGCGCGGTCAGGGCGTCGTGCGCTGGAACCCGGCCGCCGTCGAGGCCGCCGGCAAGTCCCCGGTGTGCCCCGTCGTGGCGCTGGAGGCCACGGCGGAGGCCCTCTCCGAACTCCGTGAGGACGGCGATGTGAAGACCGGCGACGTGCTCTTCGCCTGGAAGTGACATCGACGCCGTCGTCGGACGGCCGGCAGGACAACCACCGCGGCGGCGGGACCCGCCGCACTACCGGAGACGGGTGAGATGGAGACAACGCTGCGAGGCGTCGGCGTGAGCCACGGGGTGGCCATCGGCGAGGTACGGCACATGGGGACGGCGGTGCTCGAACCGCCTGCCAAGCAGATCCCGGCGGAGGAAGCGGAACGTGAACAGGGGCGCGCCCGCAAGGCCGTGGAGGCGGTCGCCGCCGATCTGATGGCGCGAGGCAATCTGGCCGGCGGGGAGGCGCAGGCCGTGCTCGAGGCTCAGGCCATGATGGCCCAGGACCCCGAACTGATGGCGGACGTGGACCGGAGGATCGCTGTCGGCAGCACCGCGGAGCGGGCGGTGTACGACGCGTTCGCCGCGTACCGGGAACTGCTGGCCAACGCCGGTGAGTATCTCGCCGGGCGTGTGGCCGACCTGGACGACGTGCGGAATCGTATCGTCGCTCGTCTGCTCGGGGTGCCGATGCCGGGCGTCCCCGACAGCGACCAGCCGTACGTCCTTGTCGCGCGGGATCTCGCTCCCGCCGACACGGCGCTGCTCGACCCGACGCTGGTGCTCGGATTCGTCACCGAGGAAGGCGGGCCGACCAGCCACAGCGCGATCCTGGCCCGTGCCCTGGGTGTGCCGGCCGTGGTGGCGCTGCCCGGTGCCGGCGAGCTGGCCGAGGGCACGGTGGTCGCCGTGGACGGCAGCACCGGTGAGATCTTCGTGGACCCCAGCGAGGAGCGGAAGCAGCAAATGGAGGCCGCCGCCGCCGAGCGCAAGGCCGCGCTGGCCGCGTCCACCGGGCCGGGCGCCACCGCCGACGGGCACAAGGTTCCGCTGCTGGCCAACATCGGTGGCCCGGCGGACGTGCCTGCCGCCGTCGAGGCGGGTGCCGAGGGTGTGGGTCTGTTCCGCACCGAGTTCCTGTTCCTGGACGACAACAAGAAGGCCCCGTCCGAGGAGAAGCAGGTCGAGGCGTACCGCCAGGTGCTGGAGGCGTTCCCCGAGAGCCGCGTGGTCGTGCGGGTCCTGGACGCGGGCGCGGACAAGCCGCTGGACTTCCTGACGCCGGCCGACGAGCCGAACCCGGCGCTCGGTGTCCGTGGTCTGCGTACGCTGCTGGACCACCCGGAGGTGCTGCGGACGCAGCTGACGGCGTTGGCCAAGGCTGCCGAGGGGCTTCCGGTCCACCTGGAGGTCATGGCTCCGATGGTGGCCGACCGGACGGACGCGAAGGCGTTCGCAGACGCGTGCCGTGCCGCCGGGGTGCAGGCGAAGTTCGGTGCGATGGTGGAGATCCCGTCGGCCGCGCTCCGGGCGCGCTCCGTGCTGCAGGAGGTGGAGTTCCTGTCGCTGGGCACCAACGACCTGGCGCAGTACACCTTCGCCGCCGACCGTCAGGTGGGTGCGGTCTCGCGGCTCCAGGATCCGTGGCAGCCCGCGCTGCTGGACCTGGTGGCGCTGTCCGCGGAGGCGGCCAGGGCCGAGGGCAAGAGCTGCGGTGTCTGCGGTGAGGCCGCGTCCGATCCGCTGCTGGCGTGTGTGCTGACCGGTCTGGGTGTCACCTCTCTTTCCATGGGTGCGGCGTCCATTCCCTATGTGCGGGCGACGCTGGCGAAGTACACGCTGGCCCAGTGCGAGCGGGCCGCTGCGGCGGCCCGGGCCGCCGACACGGCCGAGGAGGCGCGGGCCGCGGCTCAGGCGGTCCTGTCCGGCGAGTAGGTCCGGCACGCGGTCGCGGACCGCGGCCGGCCGCCGAGGGGCGTCCCACCCACAGGTGGGGCGCCCCTCGGGCGTTCCCGGGCTCGGGGCCGGTTCAGTGCCGGTGCCGGTGTGCCGGGTCCATGTCGCCGAGGTCGGGGGGTTCGGTGTAGTCGACGTCGGATTCCGGTGAGATGAGTTCGCCGGTCTCGATGTCGTTGCAGTAGGCGTCGAAGACCTCGCCCGCGGTGAGGGGCTGTACCTCGTCGCCGCGCAGCCGCCAGCCGTAGACGCGGTCGCGTGTGCCGGGCCTGCTGATGCGCATCACGAGTCCGCCGGGGCTGTGGGTGCCGAGGCCGAGGGCGAGGACGGTGGTGAACTCGAGTGTTTCGGCGTCGTCGAGCCGGACGCCGCCGTCGGGGTCGTCGTCCGCCTGGAGGACGGCGATGAGGGTCTCGGGTGTGCCGGAGACGCTGATGACGAGGTGGCGGCTGCCGGGGGGCGCGGTGTCGAGGATGCGGTCAAGGAGGCGGGAGGCCCGGGCGAAGGCCGCGCGGCCGATGTCGTCGCCGCAGGTGGCGCAGGTTCCCAGGTGGGAGAGGAGGGTGGCGGCGTACTCCCAGGTGGCCTGGCGTACCGCCTCGTCGACGAGGGCGGGAACGAGTTCGTCGAGCGGCTGTCCCTCGTACGGGAGGGTCGCTCCGGTGTGGGCGAGTTCCGAGGTGAAGCGGGTGCGGCTGGCGGGCCGGTCGGGGTCGAGGTTCTTCGCGGCGCAGAAGTCGGCGTATTCCTGCGGGTCGAAGAGGGCGACGGTGGTGTGGCCTCCCTGCGCGGCCCGGCGCCTGAGGAAGTCCTCCATCTCCCGCAGGTAGGCGGCGTGGTCGTCGAAGGTGAAGGTGCGGTAGCGCCGCATGGCGCGGAAGTCGTGTTCGTCGGTGAGAAGGCCGATGGTGCCGGCCATCTCGCGGCGCAGGAGTCGGACGGTCTGCTGGTCGGTGTGCGCCATGGTTTCCCCCTGTTGTGCACGGTCGATCAATGCTCACTCACAGTAACCGGCGCCACTGACAACGGGGGGTGGGCCAGCCGGTCGCGGACCAGGCGGTGCTGGACGACGCAGGTCAGGGCGATGCCGGTGCCGAATGCGGTCCAGCCGAGGGGGCCGGTGGCGATGGCGGCGGTGACGGCGAGCGGGCCGATGCTGCGCTGGGCGGACTGGGCCAGGCCGTGGACGCCGAGGTAGGCGCCTTGGGCGGTCTCGGGTGCGAGGGCCACGGAGAGTTCCCAGGAGACGGTGGCGTGGAGCATCTCGGCGAGGGTGAAGGCGGTGGCGGCGCCGACGAGGAGGAGGGTGGCGGTGACCGTCGAGCCGGTGGCGGAGAGCGCCATGGCGGCTCCGCCGAGGGCGTATGCGGCGGCGAGGGGGAAGAAGAGGAGCGCGCGGGCGGCGGTGGTGGTGGCGCCGAGGCGGGAGAGGGGGATCTGCAGGGCGACGACCAGGACGTTGTTCAGGACGAGCAGGAGCGGGGCGAGGCCGTGCGGGACGTTGCCCGTGTGGGCGATCCAGAGCGGCAGGCCGACGGTGATGACGGCGTCGTCGAGGAAGAGGACGGTCTCGGTGGCGACGTAGGTGAGGTAGGTGCGGTCGCGCCAGGGGCCGGACGGTCGGTTCTTCGGTGTGCGGTCGGTCGAGCCGGTGACGGTTCTGGAGCCGGACGGCGGTTCTGCGCAGCGCAGGGTGAGCAGGGCGCAGGCGACGAAGGACAGGGCGTCTCCGGCGAGAAGGAAGCGGTAGGCGCCGGTGGTGCCGAAGGTGAGGGCGGCTGCGGCGGCGAGGCCGCCGACGGCCCAGCCGGCGTTGGCGAGGGTGCGCTGGACCGCCTGGTAGCGGACGCGGTCGGCTCCGGCGACGCGGGTGGCGTAGAGCCGGGTGAGGACCCGGGAGGAGCGGTCCCCGAAGCCGGCGAGGGCGGAGGCGGCGAGCAGCAGGCCGTAGTGGTCGGTGAGCAGGAGCGGAAGTGCGGCGAGGGCGCGTGCGGCCTGGACGGCGAACAGGACGCGGGTGAGGGGGAAGCGGTCGGCGAGGAGTCCGCCGAGGGGGGAGCCTGCGATGCCGACGGCTCCTGCGGTGGCGGCGAGGGTGCCGATCTGGGTGACGGAAAGGCCGGTGACGTAGGTGAAGTAGAGGACGGAGACGGATGCCCACAGGCCGCTGCCGGTGCGGTCGACGAGGGCGATGACGAGCATTTTGCGCCCGTCTCGCCCTCCCGGTATGCGGTTGCGCCATCCGGTCGCGCGACGGATCGCCTCCACTGCTCCCCCTTGCGTCGTCTTTTGTATTGATACATACTTCTCAACGTGGCAGTACAATATGCGATTCGTGGTACGACGTCCAAGGGCATTGCCGCGTCCGTCGAGCAGGGCGTGTCGGACGGGGCTCTGGCGCCTGGGGCGGCTCTGCCGCCGGTGCGGCGGCTCGCGGACGAGCTGGGCGTGAGCCCGGGGACGGTCGCTACCGCGTACAAGGAGCTGCGCCGGCGGGGCATCGTCGTGACGCGTGGACGAGGGGGCACCGTGGTCGCTCCGGCGCCCGCGGTGGCGTCGCGGCGCCCGCCGAGAGTCCCGGAAGGCTTGCGGGACCTGGCGGGCGGGCAGCCGGACCCCCGGCTGCTGCCCGGCCTGGTGCCCCCGGTCCGGCTGTCGCCCGGCACGCGGCCCCACCGCAGCGCGCCCCGACTGGAGCGGCTGGAGGACTCCGTGCGCGACTGGATGCGGGCCGACGGCGTGCCGGTGGAGCATGTGACGTTCGCGTACGGCGCGCTCGATCTGATCGGGCGGCTGCTGTCGGTGGAGCTGCGGCCGGGGGACGCCGTCGCGATGGAGGATCCGGGCTACCACCATCTGCTGGACCTGGTGGCCGCCCTGGGGCTGCGCAGCGTCCCGGTCGCGGTGGACGACGAGGGGATGCGCCCCGAGGCGCTGCGCGGTGCGCTGCGCGCGGGTGCGCGGGCGGTCGTGTGCAGTCCGCGTGCGCAGAACCCGTACGGCGGGAGGTTCACGGCGGAGCGCAGGGACGCCCTGGCGGAGGTGGTCCGCGGCGAGCCGGATGTCCTCGTGGTGGAGGACGACCACGCGTCGGGGATCTCGGGTGTGCCGCTGGAGACGCTCAGCTCGGCCGGGCTGCCCCGCTGGGCGCATGTGCGGTCGGTGAGCAAGTTCCTCGGGACGGACCTGCGGTGGGCCGGCGCGGCCTGCGACCCGGTGACGCTGGCCCGGCACGACGGACGGCTGTTGCTGACCTCGGGGTGGGTCAGTCATCTGCTGCAGGAGACGGTGCTGGGGCTGATGGGCGACGACGCCACGCGCGCGTGCGTGGAGCGCGCGCAGGAGACGTACGCGCTGCGTCGCGGTGCGCTGGTGCGGGAGCTGGCCGCCCGGGGCATCAGCGCGCACGCGGTCAGCGGCATCAATGTGTGGGTGCCGGTGCGGGACGAGTCGGCCGTGGTGAACGGTCTGCGTTCCTGCGGCTGGTGGGTCGCGGCCGGCGCGCGATTCCGTCTGTCGTCCGGGCCGGGCGTGCGGATCACCGTGGCTGAGCTGGAGCCTGCCGACGCCGCGCGGCTGGCCTCGGACTTCGCCGCCGTGCTGGACGAGTCCGAGGCCACCTACGGAGGATGAGCCGCCGGTTCAGGCGCGCTTGCGGGCCAGTTCCTCGAAGAAGTGCAGCAGGTCGAGGTTGTCGATCGAGCCGGCGTTGACGGCCTTTTCCAGCGGGGTGCCCTGGAGGAGGCGCTTGACCGGGACCTCGATGCGCTTGCCGGTGAGGGTGTGCGGGATGCCGGGCACCTCGATGATCTCGTCGGGGACATGACGCGGGGAGAGCTGCTCGCGGATGGTCCGTTTGACCCGGTCCACGAGCGTGTCGTCGAGGGCGGCGCCGGGGGCCAGGTGCACGAACAGGGGCATCCAGTAGCCGCCGTCGGGCTGCTCGATGCCGATGACCAGGGACTCCTTGATCTCCGGCAGGCGTTCCACGACCTCGTAGATGTCGGCGGAGCCCATGCGTACGCCCTGGCGGTTGAGGGTGGAGTCGGAGCGGCCGTGGATGACGACGGAGCCGCGCGAGGTGACGGTGATCCAGTCGCCGTGCCGCCACACGCCGGGGTAGGTGTCGAAGTAGCTGTCGTGGTAGCGGCTGCCGTCGGGGTCGTTCCAGAAGCAGATCGGCATCGAGGGCATCGGGGCGGTGACGACCAGTTCGCCGACCTCGTCGGTCAGGGGCTTGCCGCTCGGGTCCCAGGACTGCAGGTCGGTGCCGAGGCAGGGCGCCTGGAGTTCACCGACGTACACGGGCAGGGTGGGTACGGCGCCCGCGAAGCAGGAGCAGACGTCGGTGCCGCCGCTGACGGAGGCGATCCACAGGTCGTCGCGGACCTCGTCGTGCAGCCAGCGGAACCCGTCGGGCGGCAGAGGTGAGCCGGTGGTGGCGACGCACTTCACGCGGGACAGGTCGAAGTCGCGGGAGGGGTGGACGCCCGCCTTGCGGCAGGCCATGACGTACGCGGCGGAGGTGCCGTAGAGGGTGGCCCCGGTGCGTTCGGCGACCCGCCACTGGGCGCCCGTGTCGGGGTAGCCGGGGCTGCCGTCGTACAGGACGACCGTGGTGCCCGTCAGAAGGCCGGAGACGAGGAAGTTCCACATCATCCAGCCGGTCGAGGTGTACCAGAAGAACCGGTCCTCGGGGCCGAGGTCGCAGTGCAGGCCGAGCTGCTTGAGGTGCTCGACGAGGATGCCGCCCTGGGACTGCACGATCGCCTTGGGCAGGCCGGTGGTGCCGGAGGAGTACAGCACCCACAGCGGGTGGTCGAACGGCACCTGCTCGAAGACCGGCTCGGTGTCCGCGGAGGTCAGCGCCGTCCACTCCAGCGCGCCTTCGGGGGCCTCGGTGCCGAGGACGGGGATGTGGACGACGGCGCGGAGGGTGGGCAGCTCGCGGCGCAGCTCGGCGACGACGTCCCTGCGGTCGTACTCCTTGCCGCCGTAGCGGTAGCCGTCCACGGCGAACAGCAGGACGGGCTCTACCTGCTGGAAGCGGTCGAGGACGCTGCGGGCGCCGAAGTCGGGTGCGCAGGAGGTCCACACGCCGCCGACTGCTGCCGTGGCGAGGAGCGCGACGACGGCCTGAGGGATGTTCGGCAGGTAGCCGCTGACCCGGTCGCCCGGGCGTACGCCGAGGGCGCGCAGTTCGGCGGCGAGGGAGCCCACCTGGCGACGCAGCTCGGACCAGCTGACGGGGCGGGCCTCGTGGGTCTCGTCGACGTGGAGCAGGGCGGGTCCGTCGGCGCGGTCGGCGGCGGCCCGCAGGGCGTGCTCCGCGTAGTTCAGGGTGGCGCCCGGGAACCACTGGGCTCCTGGCATGCCGCGGTCGCCCAGCACACGCGTGTACGGCGTGGAGAACCGTACGTCGAACCATTCCGTGACGGCTTTCCAGAACGTCTCCAGCTGGTCCACGGACCAGCGGTGCAGTGCCGGATATCCGCCGTCCGCGGGTGCTCCGTGGTGTTCGGCGGCCCAGGCCTGGAATCTGGTGACCTGCGCCTGGGCGATGCGGTCGGGATCGGGCTGCCAGAGCGGCTCGGGGTTCTGGGTCGACATGTGCGGCTCCCGGACTGTGCGCGTCGTGTGCGTCCTCCGCGCACGTGCTGGGGTGTGCGCGTGACGCGGCTGACAGGGACGATGCCATGTGATCGACTTCCGCACCAGGGTGTCCCCCACATGCTGATCCGCTCAGGTGTGTGGTGGCGCGGGATTGCCGCCGCCGGGCGATGCCGTCCGCGGCCCGGTGCGGGTAGGTCTTCCCCGGAGGCCTCGGTGGTGCCGGGGCCGGGCTCGGTGGCGGGGCGGCGCCCTGCGCAAAGGCGTGTTGGCCGGTGTGGTGATCTGGGTGAACGGCAGTTGAACGGCACGCTCCGGCGCGGCCGTCGGTGGCAGGGTGAGCGGCATGAACGGGTGTGACCTGGTGCGTTCGGTGTGGTGGGGCGGTGTGGGCGGGGCCGCGCAGAGGTTGCGGACCGTGCGGGCGGCGTGGCGCCGGAGGCGGATCGACGCCCGGTGGCTGCCCCGCGGGGGTGCCGAGCGGGCGCGGGTGCCGGGGGTTCTTCAAGGG
>NZ_JALLGL010000260.1 GCF_023072675.1 Streptomyces sp. XM83C | reverse complement strand
GCCGGGGGAGGAGGTCATGGCGCTTTCGGGAGTGAGACGGGGCGGATGGTCGGGCACGGGGCCGGGGGGCCGGAGACGAGACGCGTCGGGTCCGGGTCCGGAGACGCGTCCGGGGCGTGTCCGAGGGCGCGAGCGGCTGTGCGCGACGCCCGCGCCGTCGTGTCCCCCGGCGCACGCCTCACGCTAGGCAGCCGATACGGTGTCCGGAAGACATCGATTCGGCATGAACCTATGCTGCACAGACATGAAGGTGTCGTTGTCGCAGATGGCGGTCGTCGACGCGGTGGCCCGGCACGGCTCGTTCAGCCGCGCGGCACGCGAGCTGCACATCGGGCAGCCGGTGGTGTCCCGGACGGTGGCCCTGGTGGAGCGGCTGCTGGAGGCGACGCTGTTCACCCGTACGACCCGGGCGGTCGAACTCACCGACGCCGGCCGGGCCTATCTCGCCGTCGCACGGAGCGTCCTGGCCGCCGCCGAGCGTGGACAGCGGCAGTGGGACGGCTACCTGGCCGGGGAGAACGGTGAGGTCGTCGTGGCCGCGCTGCCGTCGGTGGCGGCGACCGTGCTGCCCACCGCCGTGCGCAGGTTCACCGACGGTCACCCCGGCCGCTCGGTGACGGTGCTCGACGTGCCCTCGGCGGAGGCCGTGACCATGGTGGAGAGCGGCACGGCCGACCTCGCGGTGTGCGACGCCGACCGGGCCGCACGGCTCGACGGCCCGTACGACACGGCGGAGCTGGCCACCGACACCCTCGTCGCCGTGCTGCCCCCGGACGGCCGCCTCGCGGATCGGCCCGAGGTGACCTGGGCCGAGCTGAGCCGTGAACCGTTCGTCGCGCTCCAGCCGGGCAGCAGCGTCCGCTCCCTCACCGACTCCGGTTTCGCCACGGCCGGTACGGCGCCGCGCGCGCTGGTGACGGCGCGGGGCGTGGCGACCGTCGCCGGCCTCGTCGCCGCCCGTATCGGCGTCAGCGCGGTCCCGCGGACCGTACTGCCGCTGCTCGGCTTCCAGGACGTCACGGTCCGCCCGCTGACCGAGCCCACCGTCATCCGCAGGATCTGCCTGCTCGGCCGGACACCGGCGACACCGGCCGCGCGGATCTTCCGCGAGGAGGTGGCCACGGCCTTCGCGGAACGATCATTCCGGCCGTAGCTCTAAGCAACCGCTCACCTCGGGCGGTATGGTGGGATCTCCTGTCACCGAGAGGGGTCGAGAAGGCATGAGTACGGCGGAGGAGACGGCCGGCGGCGAGCAGCAGCCGTGGGCCGAGGTCACCCCGGACGCGGCCCGGCGCCTGCTGATCGCCGCCGTGGAGGCCTTCGCCGAGCGCGGCTACCACGCCACCACCACGCGGGACATCGCGGGCCGCGCCGGCATGAGCCCCGCCGCGCTCTACATCCACTACAAGACCAAGGAAGAGCTGCTCCACCGGATCAGCCGTATCGGCCATGAGAAGGCCCTCGACATCCTGCGGACCGCCGCGCGGCGCGAGGGCACCGCGAGCGAACGGCTCGCCGACGCCGTCAGCTCCTTCGTCCGCTGGCACGCCGGAGGCCGGACCACGGCCCGAGTGGTCCAGTACGAGCTGGACTCCCTCGGGCCCGACGCCCGCGCCGAGATCCTCGCGCTGCGCCGGCAGTGCGACGCGGAGGTGCGCGGGATCATCGAGGACGGCGTGGCTTCCGGCGAGTTCGACGTGCTCGACGTCAAGGGCACGACCCTCGCGGTGCTGTCGCTCTGCATCGACGTGGCCCGCTGGTTCAACGTCGACGGGCCCTGGACGCCGGACGAGGTCGGCTCGCTCTACGCCGACCTCGTGCTGCGGATGGTGGGAGTGAAGTGACGGCCGCGGCCGTCACTTGTCGAGCGTCGGAGGCCGAGCGTCAGAGGTAGTAGCGCGCCACCGACTCCGCCACGCACACCGGCTTCTGTCCGCCCTCGCGCTCCACGGTGAACGCGAGGGTCAGCTGGACACCGCCCGGTACGTCCTCCACGCCCGTGATCGTCGCCGTCGACCGCAGGCGGGAGCCGACCGGGACGGGGGCGGGGAAACGGACCTTGTTCACGCCGTAGTTCACGCCCATCTTCACGCCCTCGACCGTGATCAGTTGCGGGCCGAACAGCGGCAGCAGGGACAGGGTGAGGTAGCCGTGCGCGATCGTCGTGCCGAACGGGCCCGCGGCTGCCTTCTCCGGGTCCACGTGGATCCACTGGTGGTCGCCGGTCGCCTCGGCGAACAGATCGATCCGCTTCTGGTCGATCTCCAGCCAGTCGGTGTGGCCCAACTGCTCGCCCACCGCGGCCTTCAGCTCGTCGACGGACGTGAAGATCCTCGGCTCTGCCATGGTCGGTCCCGGCCTCTCGCGTGATGGCACCGCCGCGGTGCCCAAGCTGTCATAGCTGTCGTGGCTGTCGCAGCCGTAGTAGCTGTCTAAGCAACTGCTTAGCATGGTCGGGCGGGGAGTGCCTGTCAATGACGCGGAGGTCCGGGGGCCGGGTGGGCAGTCTTCAAGTCGAGAGCTTGGGCGAGGGCGGTCGCTGGGAGTACCCCCTCTGGGGGAGGCGCTCCGTCAGCCGGGCGTACCCCCTCTGGGGCAGGCACTCCGTCAACGCCGGTGGGCACGGGCCCCCGGCCCCGCACCCGTGCCGGGGGCCCATGTCCTTGGGGGGCGCTGGAGCGTGCCGCACCTGTGCCGGGCTCCGTGTTGTGTCGGAGCGTCGGCCCACCCACCGGGGTGAGGGACCCGGCGTCACTCGTATTCCGTGCCGCCCTTGCGGGTGAGGTAGGCCGGGCTCACCGCCTTGGCTATGGCGCGGGTGCCGGTGAGCGGGCTGTGGCGCTCCGTCGCGGGGCGGATCACCACGCCCTCCCGCAGGTGCAGCTCCCTGCCGGAGACCGTCTCCCGGCCGGAGGCGACCGCGAGGACGCGGTCCGCGTCGTACGGCCCCTCCCACAGGCGGGGGACCAGGGGAAGCTCCCCGGACAGCAGCGACGCCGCGTCCAGCCACCTCACCTCCCCGTCGATCTCCGCCGACACGTCGAACACCGCGTACCCCAGCCCGTCGTCCCGCCGGGCGTCCGCCCCGTACGACAGGTCCTGGACCCCGGAGCCGTACACCTCGCCGAAGACACCGACCCGGCGCGCACCCAGCCGGCGGGCGAGGCGTGCCGCCGCCTCGGGGACGCCGTAGCGCCGCACCGCGCGCCAGTACAGGTTCCGCGGATCCTCCTTCAGCGCCAGCGACTTGGCGCCGAAGCCCTTCGAGGAGACGTACACCCGGTCCTCGCCGGCGACATACGTCAGCAGGCACGCCGAGCCGTGCACCTTCTCCGTCAGGACCACAGCCTCGCCCGGTGCGAAGATGTCCGGAAACCGCTGGATGTTCTCGATGTCGACCCAGGGCAGCAGATCCGCCGCGGGCTCCACATCGCCGCTCATCGTCGGCGGGACCGGCGGCACCCACTTGGTGATGCCGAGCCGCTCCGCGAAGTCCGTGCCGTCGAGGGCCGCCTGCCGCAGGTCCACATCGGCCAGGGCCTTCGGCCGGCACACGATGCCCTGCGACAGCTGCCCGCGCAGCCGTACCGCCTTGACCCGGTTGGCGCGGGCGCCCGCGAGACGTCCGGTCAGCCCCAGCTCCTCGATCAGCTCGTCCGGCAGCACCGCCTGCTCGGGGATGTACACGGCCGCGTCGCCGGTGCGGTAGGCACCCTTGGCGACGACGGCGCGGTACAGGCCCACCTGGGCCAGTTCGAGGGCGTCGGCATCGGGATGGTCGTGGATCGTGAGGATCTCGGCGGTGACGCGCAGCGTCGACATCGACAACTCCGTGGACAGTAGGGACGTTTGCCGGTCGTGGCCTCAACTGTCCGGAGGAGAAAAGGGTGGAGCGAGCGGATTTCGCGCTGCTACCGTCCCCGCGGCGCGTCGTACGGCAGGCGGGGGTGCGGCATCCTCGGCGCACCCCCGGTGTCGTCAGGCCGAGACCAGCACGCTCGTCCGCCGGGAGCGGGCCAGTGCCTCGGGGGAGAGCACCGGCTCGGGGACGAGGATGCCGCAGTCCGCGCAGACCGGACCCGACGACGGCTCATGGTCCAGGTCGTACCGCCAGACCAGACGGGAGCCGTGGCAGACCGGGCAGACCGAGCCCGGCGGGCGCTCCAGCGCCGTGATCAGCCGGCGCAGCACCTCCGCCAGCGGCTCGCCGGGGTGCAGCCGCGGATCGTCGCACCAGGCGACACCGAAGCCGCCCCAGGTCAGCCGGTGCCAGTCGTCCACGCTGCCCGGCCGGCGCAGACCGTCGTGCTTCTCCTTCTTGCGGCGCTTCGCGAACTCCGCCTCGTACGCCAGCCACACCGACCGTGCTTCCTCCAGCTCGCCCAGTGCGGCCACGAGCCGCGCCGGGTCGGGAGAGCGGTCCTCGGGGCCGAAACCCCAGCGCGTGCACAAGTGGTCCCAGGTCGCCCTGTGGCCGTACGGGGCGAACCGTTCCAGACACTTGCGCAGGGAGTAGCGCCGCAGTGCCAGATCGCACCGTGGGTCCCGCACCTGTCTCGCCAGACTCCGGAAACCGGCCATCGCCTTGCACCTCCGTCACACCTGCACCTGTACTTCGGTCACTTCGGCGTCGTCGCACGGGTACCGCCCGGGGGCGGCGCGGCATCCGCCGACGTCGCCGAGTAGACGTACGACCGCGCGATCCGGCTCCATCGGTTTTCCGATGGCGGCCCATAAGGCCGCCGCCGTTGACCCGTGCCCTCTCCGGGCCGTGCCGGCACCGGAAGTGACGCATGTTCATCTTCAAACGCGGGGATACCGCCGGTAACATCCGGCCAACCCCACGTCGGTAGGAGCCGCCCATGTCACGGCGCACCTCACGCAGCACCCTTGACAGACTGAGAACTCCCCGCGGATTCCCCGGGTTCCTGAAGACGGCCGGCGTATGCGTGCTCATTGCCGGGCTTTTGACTCCGCTTTCCACGACGGCCGCGTCCGCGGCCGGGACGGCCGCCGCCACCGACCTGTGCGGCGGCCAGTGCTCGGACATCCTCCCGCCCGGCGAGAACGGCAACGCCACCCTCGCCGAGATCGTCCTCAACCAGGCCTTCGGCATCCAGCCCGCGCACGCAGAGGACCAGCTCGGGCCGTACGCGAACCTTGCCGGCGGCTACTCCGCACTGACCACCGACAAGATCAACACGTTCTTCAACGACGCTTCCTTCGGCGTCCCGTCGGGCCAGGTCGCGTCCACGGAGAAGCCCGCCGGCCGCACGGACGTCACCATCGTCCGCGACAAGAAGACCGGCGTGCCGCACATCACCGGCACCACCCGCTACGGCACCGAGTTCGGCGCCGGGTACGCCGCCGCCCAGGACCGGCTCTGGCTCATGGACGTCTTCCGGCACGTCGGCCGCGGACAGCTGACCTCCTTCGCCGGCGGCGCCCCCGCCAACCAGGGCCTGGAGCAGCAGTTCTGGCGCAACGCCCCCTACACCGAGGCCGACCTCCAGGCACAGATCGACCGGGCCGTCGCCACCAACGGCGACCGCGGCCGGCAGGCCCTCGCCGACGCCCAGGCCTATCTGGACGGCATCAACGCCTACATCGACGCCTCCGACAGCGGACGCTACTTCCCCGGCGAGTACGTCCTCACCGGCCACAAGGACGCCATCACCAACGCCGGCACCATCGACCACTTCAAGATCACCGACCTCGTCGCGCTGGCTTCGGTGATCGGCGCCCTGTTCGGCTCCGGCGGCGGCGGAGAGGTGAACAACGCCGTGTCCCTGCTGGCCGCGCAGGAGAAGTACGGCGTCGAGGAGGGCACGAAGGTCTGGGAGTCCTTCCGCGAACGCAACGACCCCGAGGCCGTCCTCACCGTCCACGACGGCGAGAGCTTCCCGTACGCCACCCGCCCCGCCGACCCGCAGGGCCTCGCCCTCCCCGAGGCCGGGTCGGTCAGCGAGGAGCCGCTGCTGTACGACCGTACGGGCAGCGCGACCGCCGCAGCCGCCGGCAAAGCCGCCACCGCCGCCGCACAGGCCGCCGTCGGATCCGCCCGGCGCGGCATGTCCAACGCCCTCGTCGTCAGCGGCAGGCACACCGCGAGTGGGCACCCCGTGGCCGTGTTCGGGCCGCAGACCGGCTACTTCGCCCCGCAGCTGCTGATGCTCCAGGAGATCCAGGGCCCCGGCCTCAGCGCCCGCGGCGCCTCCTTCGCCGGACTCAGCTTCTACGTCGAACTCGGCCGAGGCCAGGACTACGCGTGGAGCGCCACCACCTCCGGCCAGGACATCATCGACACGTACGCCGTCGAACTGTGCCAGGACGACCACCACTACCTGTACCGCGGCACCTGCACGGCGATGCAGAAGGTCGAGCAGAAGAACTCCTGGAAGCCGACCGTCGCCGACGGCACCGCCGCGGGGTCGTACACCATGCGCGTGTGGCGGACCAACTACGGGCCCGTCACCCACCGCGCGACCGTCGGCGGCAAGAGGGTCGCCTACACCACCCTGCGCTCGTCGTATCTGCACGAGGCCGACTCGATCATCGGCTTCCAGATGCTGAACGACCCCGACTACGTCAAGGGACCGCAGGACTTCCAGCGGGCTGTGCAGCACATCAACTACACCTTCAACTGGTTCTACGCCGACGCGCAGCACACCGCGTACTACAACAGCGGCGACAACCCGGTGCGCGCCACCGGCGTCGACGCCGAGTTCCCCGTGTGGGCGCGGCCCGCGTACGAGTGGCGGGGCTGGGACCCGGCCGCCAACACCGCCGACCGTACCCCGCCCGCCCAGCACCCCAACTCCGTCGACCAGGACTACTACGTCTCATGGAACAACAAGGTCGCCGCGGACTACTCCGCCGCGCCCTGGGGCAACGGCTCGGTGCACCGCGGCAACCTGCTCGACGACCGGGTGAAGCGGCTCGTCGCCGCGGGCGGCGTCACCCGCGTCGCCCTGGTCAAGGCGATGGCCGAGGCCGGCCTCGCCGATCTGCGCGCCGAGGACGTGGTGCCCGACCTGCTGAGGGTCGTCACCAGCTCCCCGGTCACCGACACCACGGCCGCCGCAGCGGTCAGCAAGCTCCAGGCCTGGGCCGCCGCGGGCGGCCTGCGCACGGAGACCTCGGCCGGCTCGAAGAAGTACGCGCACGCCGACGCGATCCGCATCCTGGACGCCTGGTGGCCGCTGCTGGTGAAAGCCGTCTTCGAACCCGGCCTCGGCAGCGAGCTGTACGCGGCGTTCACCGCCAACCTGCCCGTCGACGAGGCCCCGTCGGCCGGCCACGGCCCGACCGGGTCGCATGCCGGAAGCTCCTTCCAGTACGGCTGGTGGAGCTATGTCGACAAGGACATCCGTGCCGTGCTCGGTGAGCAGGTGCGGGGACCGCTGGCCCGGACGTACTGCGGCGGCGGCAGCCTCGCCGCCTGCCGGGACGTCCTCGTCAGCACCTTGAAGGAGGCCGCCGGCAGGTCCGCCGCCCAGGTCTACCCGGGCGACGAGCACTGCTCCGCCGGTGACCAGTGGTGCGCCGACTCGATCGTCCAGCGCACCCTCGGCGGCATCAAGCACCACAACATCAGCTGGCAGAACAGGCCGACGTATCAGCAGGTCGTGGAGTTCACCTCGCACCGCTGAGCCCTGCCGGCCGAACGGCCCGGCCGCCCCGCGGCGGCCGGGCCACCCTGCTCCGCGTCGAACAGCCGCGCCGGGCTCCGCGACCGTCATGCCGTGCGGCGCTGCCCCCAACGCCGGCCGAATACCTCTTCCTTCGCACATACCGACCGGTTAGTCTGTCCGGCGGAGGCCGGGAGCCGCACCGAGACCCGTCGAAGGAGACCGATCGTGGAAGCCGTACAGGGTGCTGGAGTCGTCGTCACCGGGGCGGGAGGTGGGATCGGGGCCGCGCTGGCCCGCCGGTTCGCCGCCGAGGGCGCCCGGGTCGTGGTCAACGACCTGGACGCCGGCAAGGCCAAGGCCGTCGCCGAGGAGATCGGCGGCACCGCCGTGCCCGGCGACGCCTCCACGATCGTCGACGACGCCCGCGACGCCCTCGGCGGCACGATCGACGTGTACTGCGCCAACGCCGGCGTCGGCACCGGCGGCACGGAGGCCGCCGAGGAGAGCGTGTGGGAGCTGGCCTGGGACGTCAACGTCATGGCCCACGTCCGCGCCGCACGCGCCCTGATCCCCGGCTGGCTGGAGCGCGGCAGCGGCCGGTTCGTGTCCACCGTCTCCGCCGCCGGACTGCTCACCATGATCGGCGCCGCCCCCTACAGCGTCACCAAGCACGCCGCCCACGCCTTCGCCGAGTGGCTGTCCCTGACGTACCGGCACCGCGGCATCAAGGTGCACGCCATCTGCCCGCAGGGCGTCCGCACCGACATGCTGGAGGCCACCGGCACCGCCGGCGACCTGGTGCTCAGGCCCACCGCGATCGAACCGGACGACGTCGCCGAGGCCCTGTTCCGCGGCATCGAGGAGGACCGCTTCCTCATCCTGCCGCACCCCGAGGTCGCCGGCTTCTACCAGGCCCGCGCCACCGACCCCGACCGCTGGCTGAACGGCATGAACCACGTCCAGCGCACGTGGGAGGCCGGCCGGTGACCGCCCTCCGGTACGCCGACCGCCCCTGGACCGCGCTGCTCACCGACGCCCAGCGCGCCCCCGTCGCCCCCGACGCCTCCCTGGTGCACGCCCTGCGCCGGGCCGTCGCCGACGCCCCGGAGCGGACCTTCCTCGCCTACTTCGACGGACGCCTGACAGTGAGGATGTACGTGAGCGTTCCCCGGCGGGGTCTGACCCAACGCCTGACTGACTCAGGGTCCTCAACGGGATCTGTCGAGCCTGTCCGGGGGACGTTCGCCTGCATCCGTCGGGCCGGGGGACGTGACTTCATAAGAGCCTGGCCAGAGGCCCCATCACTGTCTTGTCCGCCCTCCCGGCCGACGGGTGCCAACCCACCCGGTCGAA
>NZ_JALLGL010000025.1 GCF_023072675.1 Streptomyces sp. XM83C | reverse complement strand
CCCCCGTCCCACCCACCGGACAGCCGGCGCTACACCAGCCACCCACCCACACCAGCGGGCCGCCGCAGGCATCAGGGGCGCGGGGAACTGCGCGAATGCCCCCCACCGGCCCGCAGGTGACCACAGGGGCGCGGGGAACTGCGCGAATGCCCCCCACCGGCCCGCAGGTGAAAGCGATGGCCCCGCCAGACGAAGGGGCGCGGGGAACTGCGCGAAAGCCCCCCACCGGCCCGCAGGTGGAAGTGATGGCCCCGCCACATCAAGGGGCGCGGGGAACTGCGCGAACGCCCCCACCGGCCCGCAGGTGGAACTGATGGCCCCGCCAGACGAAGGGGCGCGGGGAACTGCGCGCAAAGGGCGTCACCCGGACGCCGGTGAAGCGTGCCGCGGGGCACTGCGCGCAAAGGGCGTCACCCGGACGCCGGTGAAGCGCGCCGCGGGGAACTGCGCATAATCGCTCCCGTGTTGAATCTGGAGCGCCTGCGCACACTGGACGCCCTCGCCCGGCACGGCTCCGTCAGCGGCGCGGCGGCGGCACTGCACATCACCACCTCGGCCGTGTCACAGCAGATGTCGAAGCTGGAGCGCGAGGTCGGCCAGCAGCTCCTCGCGAAGAACGGCCGCGGCGTGCGCCTCACCGACGCCGGCCGGCTGCTGTCCGACCATGCGGCCCGCATCCTGTCCCAGGTGGAACTGGCCGAGGCCGATCTGGAGGCGCAGCGCGGTCAGGTCGCGGGGGAGCTGCGGATCTCGGCGTTCCCCACGGCCGCCCGCGGCCTGTTCCCGCTGGCGCTGCCGGGGCTGCGCGCGGAGCATCCCGCGCTGCGCGTGCGCTCATGCGAGCTGGAACCGGAACGCGGCGTCGCCGGGGTGGTCCGCGGCGACCTCGATCTCGCCGTGGTCCTCGATTGGTACAACAAGCCGATACCGGTCCCCGACGGCCTGGCCAAGGCGTCCGTCCTGGACGACCCGGCCGATGTCGCGCTGCCGGTCGGTCACCGGCTCGCGGGGCGGCGGGAGGTGGATCTCGCGGAGTTCGCCGAGGACGAGTGGATCACCTGGGGCGAGGGCGAGTTCTGCCACGAGTGGCTGATGTTCACTCTGCGCTCCCAGGGCATCGAGCCCCGTGTCGCCCATCGCGCCGCCGAGACGCACACCCAGCTCAATCTGGTCGCGGCCGGCCTCGGCGTCTGCATCGCGCCGCTGCTGGGCCGCCGTCCGATGCCCGACGGGGTCGTCATGGTGCCGTTGAAGCAGCGGGTGCGACGCCATGTCTACGTCGTGTGGCGCACCGACGCCGACCGCCGCCCGTCGATCCGGGCGGCGGTCCGGGCACTGCGGTCGGCCGCGGCCCTGGTGGGAGGGGACGCGGCCGGCTGAGCCCCCGCGGGCGCCGCGTTCAGGCGGCGCCCAGCTTGCGGAAGTCCCAAGAGACGATCTTCTCGGGGACCAGTCTCAGCCAGGCGTGCCGCCCGTCGTGCGGGAGGCTGTCCAGGCCGAAGTACTTGCGCGCGAACAGCGTCTCCACGGCGTCGAGTTCGGCGCACAGGCCGCCGGAACGCGGCACCTCGCCGACCACCTCGACGGTGCCGGAGAGTTCCGCGCCGCGCAGCTCGGCGTACTCCTCGCCGGTGTCAACCGCGATCGCGACCCGTGGGTCACGCCGCAGGTCGGCCCACCGTCTGCTGCGTACCACCGAGTACAGCCACAGCGCCCGGCCGTCCCACAGGAACCACAGGGCGCTGACGTGCGGGGCGCCGTCCGCCGAGACCGTGGCGACCCGGCAGGTGCGCTGCCCGGTGAGGAACTCGTCCAGCTCGCCCGGCGTCATCATGATCTTCCGGCCCCGGCGCTGTGCCGCGGTCATCCGGCCTCCTCTTCCGCTCCCCGTCGCTTCCCTGAGACCGCGTCAGGGAAGCACACGGTCCTGTGCCGCCGCACGGTGTCGTCGCGGCGCGGCCCGTTCCCCCGTACCGTCGTGGGCCGCCTCACGCCAGCTTGATCGAGTCGCCGCTCACCGTGACCTGCTTCTCCGGCAGCGGTTTCGTCGCGGGTCCCTTCCTGACGCTGCCGTCGGTGACGGAGAACGCGCTCTGATGGCACGGACAGGTGATGACACCGTCCGCGACTCCGGTCACCGCGCAGCCCTGATGGGTGCAGGTGGACGAGAACGCCTTGAAGGTGCCCGCCGACGGCTGGGTCACCACCACACCCTGGTCCTTGAAGATCTTTCCGCCGCCCTCCGGGATGTCCGAGGTCTTCGCCAGTACCGAGCCGGCACCGGCTCCCGCGTCGGCGCCGCCGTCCGCGGGCTTCGGCGAGGTGGACGACGAGTCGTTCTCCGAGCCGCACGCGGTGAGCGCGGCGGCGATGCCCACCGCGCCGACCGCCGCGACGACGGTGCGCCGGCTCGGCTCCGAGGAGGCCGAAGAGGCGGAGGTGGTCTGGAGCGGTCCGCTGGTCATAGTGCCTGTGTCCCTTCCCGGGGCTGTTGGCGATCTGCCGCCTATTGGTACGGGCCACGTGCCACCGACGTTCACACGGCGGACACGACTGCGATCAGCTTCGTCGTAACCTTGGTCGATGCTCAAGGAAGTCACCGCCACCCGCTACATCACGGCGCTGCGTGAGGGCGGCTCGCTGCCGGGGCTCGTCGAGGCCGACGACTTCGGGATGTACGTGATGAAGTTCACCGGCGCGGGTCAGGGCCGCAAGACGCTGATCGCGGAGGTCGTCAGCGGGGAACTCGCCCGCCGGCTCGGCTTCCGGGTGCCTGGGCTGGTGGCGATCGACCTCGACCCCGTGCTGGGTCTCGGCGAACCCGATCCCGAGGTGCAGGAGCTGCTGAAGGCCAGCGGGGGAGTCAACCTGGGCATGGACTTCCTCTCCGGCGCTCTCGGCTACGACCCGCTCGCCTTCCCGGCCGGGCCCGAGGAGGCCGGGCGGATCGTCTGGTTCGACGCCCTCGTCGGCAACGTCGACCGGTCCTGGCGCAACCCCAACCTGCTGGTGCACCGGGGCGATCTGTGGCTCATCGACCACGGCGCCACCATGATCTGGCAGCACCACTGGCCGGCCGCCGAGACCACCGCCGCGAAGCCGTACGACGCCTCCGATCACGCCCTGCGGAGGTTCGCACCGGACATCGCCGGCGCCGCCGCCTCGCTCGCCCCGCTGGTCACCGAGGAACTGCTCGCGGAGGTCACCGCCGAGATCCCCGATGCCTGGCTGAGCGGCGAACCCGGCTTCGACACCCCGGACGACCTGCGCCGGGCCTACGCCCGCCCGCTGCTGGCCCGCGCGGCCGTCGTCCACGAGCGCATCCAGGGACTGGAGGACGACCGGTGAGCGAGCACCGCATCAACGTGGCCGGAGCGATGACGGCACGGCACATCACCCGGGCCGGGCAGGGCGGCGACCGGGACGTGTACGAGTACGCGCTGCTCAGGGTCGTGCCCCGGGTGGAGCGCGGCGAGTGCGTCAACGCCGGGGTGCTGGTGTACTGCCGCGCCCGGTCCTACGTCGGCGCCCGCACGCACCTCGACGAGGCCCGGCTCCTCGCCCTCGACCCGAGCGCCGACGTCCCCGGGATCCGGGCCGCGCTGCGGGCCGTGGAGCAGGTGTGCGCCGGGGGCTCGGACGCCGGGCAGGCCGAGGGCGACGATCCCGGCCGCCGCTTCCGCTGGCTGGTCGCGCCCCGCTCGGCGATGGTCCAGCCGGGCCCCGTCCACACCGGGCTGACGACCGACCCCCGGGCCGAGACGGAACGGCTCCTGGATCTGCTGGTGCGCTGAGGGGCGTCCCCCCCCCTCCGGGAAACGGCCGTTCCGGGTGACCTCCGCCCGGCGGCTCCTGCCCGCCGTACCGCCCGCCGGATCCTCAGTGGCCCCGCGCCCGGCGGCGTACCGCGTACCCGCCCGCCAGCGCGGCGGCCGTGACGCATCCGGCGCCGATCGCGACGTCCCAGGCGGTGGGCCCGGTCGCGGACGTGCCGCCGAGACCGCCCTGCACACCCCGTGTGGGGGCCACGGGCGCCGGTCGGGTGGGGGTTGCCGGGGTGACGGGTGTGGGTGTGACCGTCGGGGGCCGCGTGGGGGCGGTCGTCGACGAGGTGAGGCCGCGGCGGGGGAGCGCCTCGCAGGCCACGCCGTCCCCGTCCGCGTCCAGCCGGTACGGATCGCCCGTGGTGCCGCGGAAGACGGCCTGGGCGTCCTCCTGGTAGGAGAAGCTGTCGCAGTCCACGTCCTGGGCATGGGCCGGCTGCGACAGGGCGACGAGTGCGGCTGCCGCGGCCAGTGCGCCGGCGACTCCAGTGCGGTGGCGCATGGAACGCCTCCTTCCCGGGCACGGTGTGCCCGGCTTCCGACGCTAGGAGCGGGGCACCGCGGCGGCGCGCGGGTATGGGCCGTACGAGTGGCGGACCGCGCCGCGCCGCAGGTAATGGATCACAGAGGGTCCGTGCGCCGTTGACACCGGGTGCCAGGGCTTCTAGCGTCACGTCTGCCGAAGGTACTAAGCGGTCGCTCACCAACGGGCGCACATTCTCAAGGGCGAGGAGAACATCAGCCATGTCCACCACTGAGCAGCGGGTCGCCGTAGTCACCGGTGGGGCGCGCGGCATCGGCGCCGCCACCGCCGTCCGACTGGCCGCCGAGGGCCGCGCGGTCGCGGTGATCGACCTCGACGAGGCGGCCTGCAAGGACACCGTCGAGAAGATCACCGCCGCGGGCGGCCGGGCCGTCGCCGTCGGCGCCGACGTCTCCGACGAGGCACAGGTCGAGGCCGCCGTCGCGCGCATCGTCGAGGAACTCGGCGCGCCGACGATCCTCGTCAACAACGCGGGCGTGCTCCGCGACAACCTGCTGTTCAAGATGAGTGCCTCCGACTGGGACACCGTCATGAACGTGCATCTGCGCGGCTCCTTCCTGATGACCCGCGCCTGCCAGAAGCACATGGTGGACGCCAAGTTCGGCCGGATCGTGAACCTGTCGTCGTCCTCCGCGCTCGGCAACCGCGGCCAGGCCAACTACTCCGCCGCCAAGGCCGGTCTGCAGGGCTTCACCAAGACCCTCGCCATCGAGCTGGGCAAGTTCGGCATCACCGCCAACGCCGTCGCCCCCGGCTTCATCGCCACCGAGATGACCAAGGCCACCGCCGAGCGCGTCGGCATGGGCTTCGACGACTTCAAGGCCGCCGCCGCCACGCAGATCCCCGTCCAGCGCGTCGGCGAGCCCGAGGACATCGCCAACGCCGTCGCCTTCTTCACCGGCGAAGCGGCCGGTTTCGTCTCCGGCCAGGTCCTGTACGTGGCCGGCGGCCCCCTCGACTAAGGGACGAAAGCACATGACTTCCACGGAACTCCCCCCGCTCTCGGGCAAGGTCGCCCTCATCACCGGCGCCAGCCGCGGCATCGGCTACGGCATCGCCGAGGCGCTCGTCGCCCGCGGCGACCGGGTCTGCATCACAGGCCGGGGCGAGGACGCCCTCAAGGAGGCCGCCGAGAGGCTCGGCGCCGATCGGGTCCTCACCGTCGCGGGCAAGGCCCACGACGACGCCCACCGGGCCGAGGCCGTCGAGCGGACGATGGAGGCCTTCGGGCGCATCGACTACCTGGTCAACAACGCCGGGACCAACCCGGTGTTCGGGCCGATCGCCGACCTCGACCTGAACGTGGCCCGCAAGGTCTTCGAGACCAACGTGATCTCGGCGCTCGGCTTCGCCCAGCTCACCTGGCACGCCTGGCAGAAGGACAACGGCGGCGCGATCGTCAACATCGCCTCCGTCGCGGGCCTCGCCCCGTCGCCGTTCATCGGCGCGTAC
Organism: Streptomyces sp. XM83C; assembly: GCF_023072675.1. Classification (GTDB taxonomy): domain Bacteria; phylum Actinomycetota; class Actinomycetes; order Streptomycetales; family Streptomycetaceae; genus Streptomyces; species Streptomyces thermocoprophilus. Next base: position 32,605 of record NZ_JALLGL010000025.1, on the reverse strand, counting down.
GGCATCAGCAAGGCCGCGATGATCAACCTGACCGTACAGCTCGCCCACGAGTACGCGCCGAGGGTACGGGTCAACGCCATCGCCCCGGCCGTGGTGAAGACCAAGTTCGCGCAGGCCCTCTACGAGGGCCGGGAGGAGGAGGCCGCCGCGGCGTACCCGCTCAAGCGGCTCGGCGTGCCCTCCGACATCGGCGGCGCCGCCGCGTTCCTCACCTCGGACCAGTCCGACTGGATCACCGGGCAGACGCTCGTCGTCGACGGCGGCATCTTCCTCAACGCCGGCGTGGCCTGATCGCCCCGCCCCGGCACGGTTGGAACCCTCGGTCCCGGTTGGCCTGATTTCTGTGTTGACGACACGGTCCGACGGGGCTCGGGAACGCCGTACCGCACCGGCCCCGCGCCGTCTCGCACGGGCGCCGCTCCTCGACAGGAGCGGCGCCCGTGTCCAGTCGGAAAGCCCCCGACCCCTTCCCGACAACGTCGTCAACCCTGTAGTCATCAACAAGATGTTCAATCGCAGCCTGAGAAGCGGAGTCAATCTGCCCGATGCTGCGGTATGGTCTGCCGACCCTTGGTATGGCAGATCGAGGAGCGTGCGCGTGTTCAACCGGAACCGATGCCTGCGGCAATTGGCGGCGATCGCTTCCATATCCTCCCTGGTGGCCGGGTGCGGCCTCCTGTCGGACGACGACTCCGCCGACGCGGGACCGATCGTCGTGGGGACCACAAGCGCGCCCAGCACGCTCGATCCGGCCGCGTCGTGGGACGGATCGTGGGAGCTTTTCCGCAACATCTACCAGACACTTCTGGCCTATCCGAACGGGGCGACGACGCCCCAGCCGGACGCCGCGGAGAGCTGCTCCTTCTCCGACGACTCCAACCGCACCTACAGCTGCAAGCTGCGGCCGGGGATGAAGTTCTCCAACGGTGACGGTCTGGACGCGAAGGCGGTCAAGCACTCGATCGACCGGATCAAGAAGATCGACGCGCCCGGCGGCCCCGCCGGCCTGCTCGGCAGCCTCGACTCGGTGGAGACGCGCGGCGACCTCGAGGTGGTCTTCCACCTCAACCAGCCCGACGCCACCTTCCCGTTCGTCCTCGCCACCCCGGCCATGTCGATCGTGGACCCCGACAAGTACCCCGCCGACGCCCTGCGCAAGGACGACGGTGTCACCGGGTCCGGGCCGTACGCGCTGCAGGCGTACGAGGAGGGCAAGAAGGCCGAACTCGTCAAGAACGGCAACTACAAGGGCTTCGCCGAGCGGCGCAACGACGCGGTCACGATCCGCTACTTCCAGGACTCCGAGACCATGGTGAAGGCGCTCCGCTCCAAGGAGATCGACCTGACCTACCGCGGTCTCGCCGCCGACGACATCGTCGCGCTCCAGCACAAGGACCCGGGCGAGGAGATCCAGCTTGTCGAGGGCACCGGCACGGACATCAACTACCTGGTGTTCAACCCCAGGGACCCATGGGCGAACAAGCCGGCCGTCCGCAAGGCCGTCGCCCAGGTCGTCGACCGCGCGGCCATCGCGCACAAGGTCTACAAGGACACCGTGGACCCGCTGTACTCCATGGTCCCCAAGGGCCTGACCGGCCACACCACGGGCTTCTTCGACTCCTACGGCGACCCGGACCCCGCGAAGGCCCGCAAGACCCTCCGCGAGGCCGGCATCAACGAGACCGTGCCGCTCACCCTCTGGTTCACCACCGACCGCTACGGCTCCGAGACCGCCGTGGAGTTCGCCGAGCTGAAGCGGCAGCTCGAGGCCTCCGGCCTGTTCAAGATCACGCTGAAGAGCCGGCCGTGGAAGACGTACGTCGAGGGTTACCAGAAGGGCGAGTACCCGGTCTTCGGACGCGGCTGGTTCCCCGACTTCCCCGACGCGGACAACTTCATCGCGCCGTTCGTCGGCCAGGAGAACGCCCTCGGCACCCCGTACCCCGAGCCCAAGATCACCAACGTGCTGCTGCCGCGCTCCCGCCGGGAGAGCGACCGGGGCAACGTGGTCAAGGAGTTCGAGGAGGCCCAGCAGATCCTCGTCGACGACGTACGGCTGCTGCCGCTGTGGCAGGGCAAGCAGTACATCGCCGCGAGCGACGACATCTCCGGCGGCGAACGCGCCCTGGACCCGTCGACGATCATGATGATGTGGGAGCTGTCCCGCAAGACCAGCTGGTGACGGGCCCTTCGGGGCCGATCCCCGCGCGCGATGTCAGTGGTCGCCTGTAGGTTCTGGAACCGCAAGCGACCGTACGACATAAGGACGTTGACGTGACCGACATCGCCGTGCTGCCCGAGCCCTGGCGCGGGGTCCTGGGTGACGAGCTGCAGCAGCCCTACTTCAAGGAGCTGACCGAGTTCGTCGAGGAGGAGCGGGCGAAGGGTCCCGTCTACCCGCCCCGCGAGGAGGTCTTCGCCGCGCTGGAGGCGACGCCGTACGACAAGGTCAAGGTGCTGATCCTCGGCCAGGACCCGTACCACGGCGAGGGCCAGGGCCACGGCCTGTGCTTCTCCGTCCGCCCCGGAGTGAAGATCCCCCCGTCGCTGCGCAACATCTACAAGGAGATGCACGAGGAGCTGGGCACGCCGATCCCGGACAACGGCTACCTCATGCCGTGGGCCCGGCAGGGCGTGCTCCTACTCAACGCGGTGCTGACGGTGCGGGCCGGTGAGGCCAACTCGCACAAGGGGAAGGGCTGGGAGAAGTTCACCGACGCGGTGATCCGCGCGGTGGCCGACCGGCCCGACCCCGCCGTGTTCGTCCTGTGGGGCAACTACGCGCAGAAGAAGCTCCCCCTCATCGACGAGAGCCGGCACGTGGTGGTCAAGGGCGCGCACCCGTCGCCGCTGTCGGCGAAGAAGTTCTTCGGCTCCCGCCCCTTCACCCAGATCAACGAGGCCATCGCCCGGCAGGGCCACGAGCCGATCGACTGGCGCATCCCCGACCTGGGCTGAGGAGCCGGCCGCCGGGGGAGGACCGCCGGCCGTTCGCTCCGGGCGACCGGCGGCGCCTGACCGGGATTGTCCGTGATGCCGGTTAGCGTCGAAGCGGATCATTGCCGACGGCCCGGAGGGACACCGTGGCGGAGCGACAGGGGCAGGCGGCGCAGGACGCCCTGCTGACACGGATCGGGCAGGTCGTCATGCTGCACCGCGGAGGCGACCGCGAGGAGGCCCGACGCCGCTTCCTGGACCTGTGGACGGAACTGGGTGCCGACGGCGATCCGCTGCACCGCTGCACCCTCGCCCACTACCTCGCCGACACCCAGGACGACCCCGAGGACGAACTCGCCTGGGACCTGCGGGCGCTCACGGCCGCCGAGGAACTCACCGGCGACCGCCTCGACCGGCACGAGGGAGCGCCCGCGGCCCGCGCCCTGTACCCCTCGCTCCATCTCAACCTGGCCGCCGACTACGTCCGGCTCGGCCGCCCGGACGCCGCCCGCACCCACCTGCGCCGCGCCCGCGGCGCCGCCGAGGCGCTCGCCGACGACAACTACGGCGAGGGCGTGCGCGCGGCCATCCGGCGGCTGCAGCTACGGCTGGACGGCGGGCGCGGCTGAGCCGGCCCCGCCGATCCGCGCCCCGCCGGGCCGCCCGTGTCCGGCGTCACCGACGCGTCCCTCGGCCGATCCGCCCGCCCGGCGCGACCGGGCCGGCCCTCCCCGGGGGTCCGCCCTCGTGCGGCGCGACCGACCCGACCCCCGACCCTCGGTCCGTCCGCCCGCTCCGCCGGGCGACCGACCCGGCCCCGGCCGCACGGTCCGCCCCGCGCTCAGCGGCCGTAGACCTGCCTGCACGCCTGTGCCTCAGGGCTGTCGGCGCGCCAGCCGCCGTACTGCCTGCCCAGAGCGCACACGTCCGTGTTCCGGTGGACCGTGCCGCGCACCGACTCCTCGACCTCGGGCACGACGGGCGGCCCGCCTTCGAGGTTCGCTGCTCCGCCGGGGTTCCGCGTCGTCCGTGGGCGGCACGGCCTCGCGGGACGGGCCGACCATCTCCAGGGCTTCACGGGCCGGTGCCTGGACGATCCGCGGTTCGGCCGAGCCGTCCGGCCGGGGCACGGGAGGCAGGGCCGACGCGGAGGCCCCCGGCGTCGCCGGGCGCGGGCCCGTGGCGGGCGGGCGCTGGACCGTCATACAGCCGGAGAGGGCCGAGACGGCCACGGTCACCAGGAGCGTTGCGGTGGTCGTCGTTCGATGCACCCGCGCAACTCTGCTGGCTCGGCGCCCGACTCGGACAGCGGACAGGCGGAGGATGCCCCACACGGGTGATATCGGTCCCCTGCGAGAGGTGATTCCGCACCACGCCGCTGACGCCGGGCGGCCCGGCGGTCGCACACCACCGTCCCGGGGCCGGCCGGCACGGGCGGCCGTATGCTGCCGTGCAGGCAGAAAGCGGACCCCCAGGTGAAGGAGCCCCCGTGAAGGTCGGCTGCATCGGACTCGGCGACATCGCGCAGAAGGCGTATCTGCCGGTACTGGGCACGCTGCCGGAGGTGGAGCTGCATCTGCAGACCCGCACCCCGGCCACGCTCAACCGGGTCGCCGACGGCCTGCACCTGCCGCCGGGGCAGCGGCACGCCGACCTCGACGCGCTGCTCGCGCAGGGTCTCGACGCCGCGTTCGTGCACGCCCCGACCGCCGTCCACCCGGAGATCGTCACCCGGCTCCTGGAGGCGGGTGTCCCGACGTACGTCGACAAGCCGCTCGCCTACGAACTCGCCGACTCCGAGCGGATGGTGGAGCTGGCCGAGCAGCGGAACGTGTCGCTGGCCGTCGGCTTCAACCGGCGCTACGCCCCCGGGTACGCGCAGTGCGCCGAGCATCCGCGCGAGCTGATCGTCATGCAGAAGAACCGTGTCGGGCTGCCCGAGGAGCCCCGCACGATGATCCTCGACGACTTCATCCACGTCGTCGACACTCTCCGCTTCCTCGTCCCCGGCCAGATCGACGACGTCACCGTGCGCGCCCGCGTCCGTGACGGTCTGCTGCACCATGTGGTGCTCCAGCTCGCCGGCGACGGGTTCACCGCGCTCGGTGTGATGAACCGGCTCAGCGGCTCAAGCGAGGAGATCCTGGAGGTGTCCGGGCAGGACACCAAGCGGCAGGTCGTCAATCTGGCCGAGACCATCGACCATAAGGGCCAGCCGACCGTGCGCCGGCGCGGCGACTGGGTGCCGGTCGCCCGGCAGCGCGGCATCGAGCAGGCGGTGCTCGCCTTCCTCGACGCCGCGCACGCGGGCAAGGTGCTCAGCGCCCGGGACGCACTGGCGACTCATGAGCTGTGCGAGCGGGTGGTACGTGCGGTGCGAAACCCCGCCGCAGCCTGAACGCCCGCGCCCCCTCCGTCAGGAACAGCCCCGCCAGCACCAGCAGCGCGCCGAGCACCGGCCAGTCCCCGAAACGGACGTACGGGGTGACACCGTCGGCCAGCTCCACGTCGTACACCGCCGTGGCGCTCGCGTCGGTGCCCAGCCAAGGCCCGATCCGCTGCCCGGCGGGGCCGTACACGGCGGACACGCCGGTGAGGGTGGCGTGCACCATGGAACGGCCGGTCTCCGCGGCCCGCAGCGCGGCCAGCGACGCATGCTGCACGGGCGCCCAGCTGCTCTGGAACGTGGACGTCGACGACTGCCCGACCAGCAGATCGGCGCCGTCCCCGGCGAGCCGCCGGGTCATGTCGGGGAACGCCGTCTCGAAGCACACCAGCGGGCCGACACGCAGCCCGTGCCCGGCGTTCATCAGCACCTGCCCGGTGCCGCGCCTGCGGTCCTCCCCGGCCGCCTTGCCCACGGAGGTGGCCCAGCCGAGCAGGGAGCGGGCCGGGACGTACTCGCCGAAGGGGACGAGCCGCATCTTGTCGTAGCGGTCACCGGTCGGCCCGTCCGCGCCGACCAGCACCGAACTCTTGTAGATGCCGGGCCGGTCGGAACGCCGCGCGTCCACGTTGACCAGAATGTCCGCGCCCGTCGCCCGGGACAGGGCGGCTGTCCGGCGGGCCAGGTCGGGCCGCTCGGCCAGGTCGGAACCGACGCTGGACTCGCCCCACACGATCAGATCGACGCCCTGCCCGGCCAGCTCTCGGGTGAGCCGCTCCTCGCGGTCGAAGCGCCTCTCACCACTGTCGGTGCCGTCGACGAGGCCCGGCTGGACGACGGCGACCCGGGCCGTGCCGTCGGCGTCGGGCCGCGGTGACCACACCCAGGCCGCCGAGCCGGCCGCGGCCGTGGCGAGCAGCGCGGCCAGCGCCGGCACCCTCGCCCGGCGCACCGCGACGAGCACCGCGACGGCCACATTGACCGCGACGAGCAGAAAGCTCAGCAGCCACACCCCGCCGACCGAGGCCAGCCGCAGGGCCGGAGCGACCTGCCACTGGCTGGCGCCGAGCATGCCCCAGGGCCCGCCCAACCCCTGCCAGGACCGCACAAGTTCCACGCACAGCCAGGCCGACGGCAGCACGAGCAGCGCCGCGACCACCCGGCCGCGGGTCGGCACGCCCGCCAGGAAGCGGCGCACCAGCCACGCCCAAGGCGCCCACAACGCGCCCAGCAGGCTCGCGATGACGACCGTGAACACGTGCAGGCTCGGCAGCAGCCAGTGGTGCATCGCCAGCATGAACCCGAAGCCGCCGCACCAGCCGTCGTACGCCGCCCTGCGGGGGGTCGGCGCGGCCCGCGCCAGCAGGAGCCACGGCACGACGGCGACGTACGCGAACCACCACCAGGACGGCGCCGGGAAGGCGAGCACGGGCAGGGCTCCGGCCAGGGCGGCGAGCGGGCCGCGGAGCCAGGGGGAGGCGAGCCGTTCCTCGAAGGTCCTCATACGGCGCCTCCCTACCCCGTGGGAGTCCAGTGTCGCGCGCGGAACGCGCTCTCGGACAGGGGCGTGGGGGCACGTCGCGGGCGCGGGGGCGGTCGTTGTGCGAGGTGCCGGGCCGCAACTGCCCCAGGCCGTCTCGGGCAGCCGGCCCTTCGGGAGCGGCGGGCGGCGTCTGCCGGGCCGTCAGCGGGGCGCCGCGCGCCGTGACTTCGGCCGTGGCTCTGTCCGTCCCGCCGATATCCGGTGGCCGGGCGGCCGGCCGTGGACGAGGCTGGAGCCCGTGAACGAAGAGAGATTCGACGAGGCCGGGGACGAGCCCCGGTTCCGTGTCCGGGCCCGGTACACGGAGAACACGATCATCGTCCATCAGGCCTACCGACCCGGCATCGGCCGGGCCGCCGCCCGTCACGGACGCTTCCCGGCGTCCTGGAAGCGGGACCGCACGACCTGGGTCAAGCCGTCCTTCCTGTGGATGATGTACCGCTGCGGCTGGGCCACCAAGGAGAACCAGGAGACGGTCCTGGCGGTCGAGATCACCAGGGACGGTTTCGAGTGGGCACTGCGCCGCTCCTGCCTGTCGCACTACGTCCCCGACCTGCACGGCGACCAGGACACCTGGAAGCGGCAGCTGCGGCAGGCGCCGACGCGGGTCCAGTGGGACCCCGAGCGGGATCTGCGCCTGAACCCGCTGCCGTACCGCTCCCTCCAGCTCGGCCTGTCCGGGGAGGCGGCGGGCCGGTACGCCGACGAGTGGATCGTCGGGATCGAGGACGTCACCCCGCTGGCCAGGGAGATCCACGGGCTGGTGCAGGCCGGCGATCTCGACGGCGCGCGCAGGCTGCTGCCCGGCGAGCGGCCGTATCCGCTGCCGGAGGGGATGCCGGTGCACCTTCCCGCCGCCTAGAGTGATCGATGATCGATCATTCTGGAGTCTGGAGCAGTCATGAAACGTCTGGTCACGGTCGTCACCGGCGGCAGCCGGGGCATCGGTGCGGCGGTCTGCCGGCGGCTCGCCGAGGACGGGCACGACGTGGTCGTGGGGTACGTCCGTGACGCCGGCGCCGCCGACGAGGTGGCCGCCGATGTGCGGCGAGTCGGAGCGCGTGCCGTGACCGTGCGGGCCGACACCTCCGTGGAGGCGGAGGTGGAGCGGCTCTTCGAGACGGCCGAGCGAGAACTCGGGCCGGTCACCGGGCTGGTGAACAACGCGGCGGTGAGCGGCCCGCTGGGACGCCTCACCGACACCGACACCGATGTCCTGCGCCGTGTCGTGGACGTCAACCTGACGGGGACGCTGCTGTGCGCGCGCCGCGCGGCCCAGCTGATGACCGCGCGGGGGAGCGGCGTGATCGTGAACATCTCCTCGGGCGCGGCCACGCTCGGCAGCCCCGGGGAGTACGTCCACTACGCCGCCACGAAGGCCGCGGTGGACGCGCTCACGGTGGGCCTGGGCAAGGAGCTGGGCCGGGACGGTGTCCGCGTCAACGCGGTCGCGCCCGGCGTGGTCGACACGGAGATGCACGCGGCGATGGGCGATCCTGACCGAGCCCGACGTATGGGGGCGGAGGTCCCGCTGGGGCGTCCGGCGCGCCCCGAGGAGATCGCGGCGGCGGTCGCCTGGCTGATGTCGCCGGAGGCGTCGTACGCGACGGGGGCGGTGCTGCGGGTGGCCGGAGGGCGGTGAGGCGGGCGGCGTGCCGCGCGGCTCCCGTGAGGTGGTCTCGGGGCGGGCGGCGCGGGTGGTCGGGCGGTCCGGGACCGCCGTCGCGTACGGTCCGCCTCAGGCGGCCTCGACGACGCCGCCGCGCACGGCCTCGGCCCACTCCACCACCAGCGCCTCGTACTGCTCCCGCTCCCGGTCCGTCAGCCGGCCGCCCGTGCGCAGCCACAACGCCCTTATGCGCTCGTTGAGTTCGGCGGCAGAGCGCACGGAACCAGAGGGCATGGAATCGGGGGACATGCGGACAAGCCTAGGGGCAAGAACTGACACTGCGCTACCGGACGGCTACGCGGACCGTATGGAGTCGGTCACGGTCGCACGGCTCTGTCCGGTCGCGCGCGGGGATGCCGGGCCGGGACGGCGACGCCCGTCCGGGCCCGGCGATGGACGACCGCGCCCGCCGATGCCCGGCCGGGCTCGGTCAGCTCGCCGACTCCGCCGCGTGCGGGCTCAGCACGCCCGCCACGACCAGGGCGATGATGACGACACCGAGGGCGATCCGGTACCAGACGAACGGCATGAAACTCTTGGTCGAGATGAATTTCATGAACCATGCGATCACGGCATATCCGGACGCGAACGCGATCGCCGTGGCGAACAGTGTCGGACCCCACGCCACATGGCCGCTGCCCACCGCGTCCTTCACCTCGAACAGTCCGGAGGCCAGCACGGCGGGGACGGCGAGCAGGAAGGAGTAGCGGGCCGCCGCCTCACGCTTGTAGCCCATGAAGAGGCCGCCGCTGATGGTGGCGCCGGAGCGGGACACGCCCGGGATGAGCGCGCAGGCCTGGCACAGGCCGAAGACGAGGCCGTCCCGCACGCCCAGGTTCTCCAGCGTCTTGCGCTGCTTCGGCGCGCGGTGCCGGCCGCCGTTCTCGTCGCGGGCCGCGAGCCGGTCCGCGACGCCGATCACGATGCCGACGACGATCAGCATCGTCGCCGTGACCCGCAGATCGCGGAACGGCCCCTCGATCTGGTCCTTGAGCGTCAGGCCGAGCACGCCGATCGGGATCGAGCCGACGATCACCAGCCAGCCCATCCGCGCGTCGTGGTCCTGCCGGGCGGCCTTGCTGAACAACGACCGGAACCATGCCGCGACGATCCGGCCGATGTCCTTGCGGAAGTAGATCAGCACCGCCGCCTCCGTGCCGATCTGGGTGATCGCCGTGAAGGCGGCGCCCGGGTCCTCCCAGCCGGAGAACGCGGCGGTCAGCCGCAGGTGCGCGCTGGAGGAGACGGGAAGGAACTCGGTCAGCCCCTGGACGAGTCCGAGGACGAGGGATTCAAACCAAGACATGAAGGTAGGGGTCCAAGTGCCGATCGGGGAGGGGTGCGCGGGCGCGCCGAGCCGCCACGCGTGGTGATCACGAATGTCGAGGGCAGCGTAGCGCGGCAAGGTCACGGGCCTGCCCCAGGGGCTTTTCGGGGCCAGGACCGGCCCGCCGTCGCGGTCGCACCGGGCGGGTGCCGGGGATCGCCTGCGGTCGCGCCCCCCGGGGGGTGCTCGCCGGCCTTGTCGTTCAGGCCGCCGCCGGCCCCGACAGGGTCCAGCCGGGGGCCTGCGGGTGGGCCGTCAGGTCCTCGTGCCGTACCTCGTCGCCGCAGGCCGCGCAGGTGACGACCGGGACCAGTTCGTTCCCGCAGATGTGTTCCACCACCATGGGCCTATCGTCGTCGGCCCGCAGATGCCGGTCTCCCCACTCCTTGAGCAGCATCAGCAGCGGCTCCAGTTCCAGGCCCGCCGGCGTCGGCCGGTACTCGAAGCGCTGCGGGCGTTCGCTGTAGACGCGCTTGGTGAGGATCCCCCCGTCCACGAGCCGGCGCAGCCGTGCCGCCAGGACGTCGCGCGGGGCGCCGATGTTGCGCACCAGCTGGTCGAAGCGGCCGTTGCCCAGGCAGACCTCGCGCAGCACGAGCAGGGAGTACTTCTCGCCGACCAGCGCCAGGGCGTCGGCGATCGAGCAGGGGCGGGGGTCCTTGGGAGCGGCCATGCGCCCAGTCTAGAAGAGGGTTTGAATTTCCAACTCACGGCGCTATGGTGAGTCCAGATTTCCTACTCACTGGTAATCGCCCGGCCCAGCCGGCTCCTCGCGGCCAAGGAGGCCCGCCCATGCGTGACGCAGTCGTCGTCGAAGCCGTACGCACCCCCATCGGCAAGGGCAAGCCGAACGGCTCCCTCGCCCACGTCCACCCCGTCGAACTCCTCGCCCACACCCTGCGCACCCTCGTCGAGCGCTCCGGCGTGGACCCCGCGCTCGTCGACGACGTCATCGGCGGCACCGTCGACCAGGTCGGCGAGCAGGCCATGAACACCACCCGGTACGCCGTGCTGTCGGCCGGGTTCCCCGAGTCGGTGCCCGCGACCACCGTGGACCGCCAGTGCGGCTCCTCCCAGCAGGCCGTCCACTTCGCCGCGCAGGGCGTCATGTCCGGCGCCTACGACCTGGTCGTCGCCTGCGGGGTGGAGTCCATGAGCCGAGTCCCGATGTGGTCCAACGTGCCGCCCGGCGCCGACCCGTTCGGCCCCGGCGTCGCCGCCCGCTACCCCGACGGCCTGGTGCCGCAGGGCATCAGCGCCGAACTGATCGCCGCCAAGTGGTCGCTGAGCCGGGAGCGGATGGACGCCTTCGCCGTCTCCTCCCACCGCAAGGCCGCCGCGGCCTGGGAGCAGGGCCTGTTCGACGCCGAGGTGGCCCCGCTGGACGGTGTCGCCCGCGACGAGTGCGTACGCCCCGACAGCACCCCCGAGATCCTCGCCTCTCTCCGCCCCGCCTACCACGACCCGGGCTTCGCCGAGCGCTTCCCGCAGATCGAGTGGAACATCACCGCCGGCAACGCCAGCCCGATCAACGACGGCGCCTCCGCCGTGCTGATCACCTCCAGCGATACCGCCGACCGGCTCGGACTGCGCCCCCTCGCCCGGCTGCACAGCTTCGCCGTCACCGGCTCCGACCCGCTGCTGATGCTCACCGGAGTGATCCCGGCGACCGAGAAGGTCCTGCGCAGGGCCGGACTGGGCATCGACGACATCGACCTGTTCGAGGTCAACGAGGCCTTCGCGAGCGTCGTGCTCGCATGGCAGCAGGAGACGGGCGCCGACCTCGGCAAGGTCAATGTGCACGGCGGTGCCATCGCGCTCGGCCATCCGCTGGGCGCCAGCGGCACCCGTCTGACCACCACCCTCGTCCACGCGATGCGCGCCCGCGGCGCCCGCTGGGGCCTGCAGACGATGTGCGAGGCCGGCGGTCTCGCCAACGCGATGATCCTCGAAGCGGTCTGACCGCCCCGGCTCACCGCCCCCGCAGCCGGTGGCGCTTGCGCCAGGCCACCACGACACCCGCCAGCGCCGGTACGGCGATACAGGCCAGCGCGATCAGGAAGGCGGGCGACGTCGGCGCCGAGGCGCGGGCGCCGGCCACCACGTACGCGGCGGTGTTCGGGACGGACCCGAGCGCCGTCGCGAGCAGGAACGGCACCCAGCCCATGCGCGAGACGGCGGCACAGTAGTTCGCCGCCCAGAACGGCACTCCCGGGAACAGCCGCACCGCCAGCATCGACCGGAAGCCGTGCCGGCTCAGCTGCCCGTCCGCAGCCCTCAGCCAGCGCCCCCGCAGCAGCGGACGCAATGCGTCCTGTCCGAGCAGCCGCCCCAGCCCGAACGCCAGCCCCGCCCCCAGCACCGTCCCGGCCAGCGCCCATCCGAGCCCCGCCTGCGAGCCGAACAGCGCCCCCGCCGCCAGGTTCAGCAGCGGGCGCGGCACGAACGCCACCGTGCACAGCCCGTACGCCACCGCGAACACCAGCGCCGCCGCGGCCCCGCCCAGATGCGGCGGCCAGCCCTCCGTCAGCAGCCGCTGCGGCTCGAACAGCAACACCGCCGTCGCGGCCGAAGCGAGCAGCCCGACCAGCAGGGAGAAACGCGACCAGGGCGACAGCAGCGCTCGCACGAGGAACGCACCGGCACGCGACAACGCCGGGACAGCGGCCTCCGCCGCGGCGGCCCGGGGCGGGGCCGTGGCGGTGCCCCCGGAGCGGGTGGTGGCATCGAGCACATGACCCCCTGGAAAACGGCCGTACGAGCGCCCAGTCTCGCACGACCCGGCCGCCCGGACCCGCGAACAGCGGCCCGACGCCGGGAGGCCGCCGTAATCTACCGCCCATGACCGTCACCGACCGGGGCCCCCTCACCGTGCCGCCGAGCACGCTCGCCGATCTCGTGATCACCCGCCTGACATCGGTGTACGGCCCGGCCGGCGACCCGGAGCGCGCCGCGGCCATGCGCGCCTACATGAAGGACGTCTCGCCCTTCCTCGGCATCCCCACCCCCGAACGCCGCGCCCTGTCCCGCACCGTCCTCGCCGGCACGCCCCGCCCCGACGAGACCGACCTCACGGCGATCGCACTGCGCTGCTGGGCGCTGCCCGAACGCGAGTACCACTACTTCGCCGTCGACTTCCTGCGCCGTCACGCGTCGCGCTGCACGTCAGCGTTCCTGCCGGTGGTGCGGCACCTGCTCACGACCGTGCCCTGGTGGGACACCGTCGATCTGCTCGCCGCCCATGTCGTCGGGCCGCTCGTCGCCGCCGACCCCGCGCTCACCGCCGTCATGGACGCATGGATCGCCGGCGACGACCTGTGGCTGGTGCGCGCCGCGCTGCTGCACCAGCTCCGGTACAAGGAGCACACCGACACCGAGCGGCTGTTCGAGTACTGTCGGCGCCGGTCCGCGCACCCCGACTTCTTCGTCCGCAAGGCCATCGGCTGGGCCCTGCGCGAGTACGCCAAGACCGACCCGCACGCCGTACGGGCCTTCGTCGACGCCGAGCGGAGCCGCTTCGCGCCGCTCACCGTCCGGGAAGCGCTGAAGAACATCGGGGACTGACACCCCGTCAACCAGCCCGGAAGCGGGGCGGAAAAACCGTTCGACACCGAACCGTGCCGTCGGCGAAGATCGACGCATGTTCCGGTACGCCTTCCTTCTCGCAGCATCCGCAGCCGCGGATGCCCCGAAGGCTGCCGTTCCCACCGTCCTGGCCGCCGTCGACGGCGCCCGAAGCTGACCCTCCCCGGATCGTCCGCGGACCCCGCAGGGGGAGGGTCGGCGGTTCCTCGGGGTCCCACTTTCTCCAGGCTTCGACGCATCGAGGTACAGCCATGGCCAAGACGGCTTACGTACGCACCAAACCGCATCTGAACATCGGCACCATGGGTCACGTCGACCACGGCAAGACGACCCTGACCGCCGCCATCACCAAGGTCCTCGCCGAGCGCGGCACCGGCACCTTCGTGCCGTTCGACCGCATCGACCGCGCCCCGGAGGAGGCCGCCCGCGGCATCACCATCAACATCGCGCACGTCGAGTACGAGACCGACACCCGGCACTACGCGCACGTCGACATGCCCGGCCACGCCGACTACATCAAGAACATGGTGACCGGCGCCGCCCAGCTCGACGGCGCGATCCTCGTCGTCTCCGCGCTCGACGGGATCATGCCGCAGACCGCCGAGCACGTACTGCTCGCCCGGCAGGTGGGCGTCGACCACATCGTGGTGGCGCTCAACAAGGCCGACGCCGGCGACGAGGAGCTGACCGACCTGGTCGAGCTGGAGGTCCGCGAACTGCTCACCGCGCACGGCTACGGCGGCGACAGCGCGCCCGTCGTCCGGGTCTCCGGGCTGAGGGCGCTGGAGGGCGACCCGCGCTGGACGGCGTCGATCGAGGCGCTGCTCGACGCGGTCGACACCTGTGTGCCGGTGCCGGAGCGGTATCTGGACGCGCCGTTCCTGCTGCCGGTGGAGAACGTCCTCACCATCACCGGACGCGGCACCGTCGTCACCGGCGCCGTGGAGCGCGGCACCGTGCGCGTCGGCGACCGCGTCGAGGTGCTCGGCGCCGGCCTCGACACCGTCGTCACCGGCCTGGAGACCTTCGGCAAGCCGATGGAGGAGGCGCAGGCCGGCGACAACGTGGCACTGCTGCTGCGCGGCGTCGCCCGTGACGCGGTCCGCCGGGGGCGCATCGTCGCTGCGCCCGGCAGCGTCACGCCCGCCCGGCGGTTCACCGCCCAGGTGTACGTGCTGTCCGCGCGTGAGGGCGGACGCACGACGCCCGTCTCCTCCGGATACCGGCCGCAGTTCTACATCCGCACCGCGGACGTCGTCGGCGACATCGACCTCGGCGAGACGGCCGTGGCCCGGCCCGGCGAGACGGTGACCGTCACCGTCGAACTCGGCCGGGACGTGCCGCTGGAGCCCGGCCTCGGCTTCGCCGTCCGCGAGGGCGGACGCACCGTCGGCGCGGGCACCGTCACCGCCGTGCTGTGAAACAGCGGGCGGCCCCCCGGCCCGGACGACGCGGACCGGGGGCCGCCCCGCTCAACCCTCGGCCCACGCCCGGACCGGGGGGGCGAGCGCTCAGTCCTCGGCCCACGCCCGGACCGGGGGTCGAGCGCTCAGCCCTCGGCCCACGCCCGGACCGGGGGGCGAGCGCTCATCGCCGGGCTCGCACCCGGACCGGAAGCCCGTCCGCTCGCCCCGGTGCCGCGCCCGCACCCGGGGCCGGCCCGCCCGGCACAATGGGACGGTGAACGAGCCGATCCCCGTCACCCGAGCCGTCGACCACGGCACCGCCAAGCTCATGCCCGACGTCGACCGGGAACGGGCCTGGCTGCTGACCGTCGACGGGGCGCCCCAGTCGTACGTCGACCTGGACGCCCCGCAGCACCTGGAGTTCGAGTACGCCCGCCGGCTCGGGCACGTCCTGGACACCGTCGCCGCGCCCGGCCGGCCGCTGGACGTACTGCACCTCGGCGGCGGAGCGCTCACCCTGCCCCGGTACGTGGCCGCGACCCGGCCCGGCTCCCGGCAGGACGTCGTCGACGCCGACAAGGCCCTGCTCGACCTGGTCGCCGAGCATCTGCCGCTGCCCGGGGACAGCCGCATCGCGCTGCACGCCGCCGACGCCAGGGCCTGGCTGGAGTCGGCCCCCGACGACTCCGCCGATGTGCTCGTCGCCGATGTGTTCGGCGGCTCCCGGGTGCCCGCCCACCTGACCACGCTCTCCTACGCACGCGAGGCCGGCCGGGTCCTGCGCGCCGACGGCGTCTATGCGGCGAACCTGGCCGACGGGGCGCCGTTCGCGTTCCTCCGCTCCCAGCTCGCCACGTTCGCCGAGGTGTTCGAGGAGCTGGCGTTGATCGCCGAGCCGGGCGTGCTGCGCGGGCGCCGCTTCGGCAACGCGCTCCTCGTCGCCGCCCACCGGCCCGTCGCCATCACCGACCTGGCCCGGCTGACCGCCGCCGACGCCTTCCCCGCCCGCGTCGAACACGGCCCGGCGCTGCGCCGCTTCACCGGCGACGCGCGTCCCGTCGGTGACGCGGACGCCGTACCGTCACCCGAGCCCCCCGACGGCGCTTTCGGCATCGGCTGACTCCACGGCGCCCTTCGCCACGGTCGTCGTACGGCGCCGCAGACGCCGTACGTCCGGCACGCACAGCACGAGCGCGGTGACCGCCACGACGAGCGCCGCGCATCCCCACAGCGCGTTCGTGCGGCCGACGGCGGACTCGGCGGGGCCGGCCAGCGCGGTCGCCACCGGCGTCAGCGCGACCGAGCCGAACCAGTCGTACGCGGAGACCCGGGACAGTTTCTCCTCGGGGATCTCCTGATGCAGGGCGGTCATCCAGGAGACGCCGAACACCTCCACCGTCGCGCCCGCGAGGAACATCACCGCGCACAGCGCGCTCGCCGGGACGGGCACCGCGAGCGCGGCCGACGGCAGCGCCATCGGGAACACGCACAGCGTGCCCGCGAGCAGCAGTCGGCGCGGCTTCCACCGCGTCATCAGCAGGGCACCGGCGACGGTGCCCGCGCCGAAGAACGCCAGCGCCAGCCCCCACGGACCGGCGCCGCCCAGACGGTCGCGGGCGACGAGCGGGCCGTACACGGCGTCGGCGGCGCCGATCACCGCGTTGGCGACGGCGAACTGGGCGACGATGCCCCACAGCCAGGGCCGGCCGGTGAACTCCCGCCAGCCCTCCTTGAGGTCGGCGAGCATCCCGCCGCCGGCAGCGCGGGGCGGGATGTGGCGGACGTCGAGGAGGGCACGCAGGGCGCCGGCCACCGCGAACGCGGCCGCGTCGGCGGCCAGCACCCAGCCGGGGCCGACCACCGCCACCAGGGCACCGCCCACGGCCGCGCCGCCGAGCGCCGCGCCCTGCATCGCCATCCGGAACACGGCGAAGGCACGGCCGGCCTGCTCGCCGTGGACGGAGGACAGCAGCATGCCCTCGGAGGCCGGGGCGAAGAACGCCTGAGCGGTGCCGCCGAGCGCGGTCAGCAGCATCATCTGCCACAGCCGGGGCTCCCCGGCCAGCACCAGCACGGCGAACACGCCCTGGGAGACGCAGTTCAGCGCATTGGCCGCGACCATCACCCGGTGCCGGGGCAGCCGGTCCGCGACAGCGCCGCCGATCAGCAGGAACAGCACCAGCGGCAGGGTGCGGGCCGCGGCCACCAGGCCGACGTCGCCGCTGTCGCCGCCGGCCTCCAGCACCGCGAACGCCGAGGCGATCAGCGCGGCCTGGCTGCCGCCGTTGGTGAGGAACGCGGCGGCGGTCAGCAGGCTGTAGTTGCGGCCCGCCCACGCGGGTCGGCGCGGGCGGCGGGAGCGGTCGGCGGCTGTGGTCACCCGGTGACTATCACCGGACGGCCCCCGGATGCGCAAAACGGTTTCGCCGGCGGGGCCGCGAGCGCGCGGGTCAGCTCTGCTGCGGGGTGCCGTGGAGCCGTACCGTCTTCAGGATCTGCAGCACGGTCGCCTCGGACACCTCACCGGTGACACCCGTCGCCCCGTAGAAGTTGAACGACACATAGTCGCCCTTGCTGTTCTGGAAGCCGAACGTGAGGGCCTTGCCGTCCGTGTTGCACTTGCCCTTGCCCTTCTGCGGGCTGTTGGTGGACTTGGCCCAGTCGTAGCTGCCCTTGATGCCGGAGGCCGTGGTGAACGGCGTGGCCTTCGGGGACCAGGAGATGGTCTTCTTGTCCGGCTGTGTGTAGCCGCCGTACACCCACCAGGCCGGCGTGTTGATCGCGATCTCGTCGGTGTTCTTGGCGCCGCTGGCGCCCTTGGAGCCGACGACGGCCAGCGGGGTGTTCTCGGTCCTGCCGTCCCGGTCGTCGTCGGACGTGCACCACTTGGACTTGTACTCGGCGGTGCCGGACATGACGATGATCGGCTTCAGATCGTCGGCGTTGTCCTCCTCGAACCCCTTGCTGAGGGTCGGCGAGTTGACCTGCCAGTCGGCAGGCACGTCGTAGGCGATGCCCCACTTGGGGTTGATGACGACCTTCCAGCCGGGGACGGTGGGCTTCTCCGTCTCGGCGCTCCGCGGGTTCTCCTCCTCCGAGGAGGTCGCGCTCGGCTGGGTGCTCGGGCTCGCCGACTGGCTCACCTTCGTGCCCTTGCCGTCGTCGCCCTTGGCGTTGTCGTCCTTGTCGCCGCCGAGCACCAGGAACCCGGTCACACCGGCCGCGACCACGACAGCGGTGGCCGCCACGATGGCCACCACCTTGGTGCGGTTGCCGCCGCCCTGCGGGGGCTGCGGCCCGTTGACCACGGTCGGCGCCTGCCACTGCGGCGTCTGAGGCGTCTGCGCGTACGGGTTGGGCTGCTGATGGGTGGGCTGCTGATAGCCCGGCTGCTGGTAGGGGTTGGGCTGCTGGTACCCCGGCTGCTGGTACGGATTGTTCTGCCCGTGCGGGTTCTGGTCTCCCCCGGGCGGCTGCTGCTGTCCTGGCCACATGGCGAGCCACCCTAGTGCCGCCCGGGACACGAATCGGTCACCGGCCCTTGTCAAGGATGTAGCAAACCCGTGTGACCTCAGGAATCACCGGTGTCGACCAGGCGGACGGTGGCGAGAATCCTGCGCACGACACTCTCCGGCACCTCCTCCTTCACCCCCTCGGCGCCGACGAACGACCAGGAGCCGAAGCCGCCGTCCGGCAGCCGGAAGGCGAACGTCGTCGCCCTGCCGTCGCTGTCGCACTTGTGTGTCCGCGGCACCCCGGAGGACTGTGCCGTGGCGAGACTGCCGGTGAGCCCGGACGCGGTGGTGTACGACGTCACCGGGCCGACGGTGACCTTCGTGCGGTCGGGCTGCGTGTAGGCGCCGTACACCCAGGCCTCGGAGTCCGCGCGCGCGATCTCCTCGGTGCTTCGGGCGCCGTTGTTGCCGCGGCTGCCCGCGCTCGCCAGCGCGGTCCGCTCGACGCGGCCGTCGCGGTCCGGGTCGTCCGCGCACCAGTTCTGCTTGAACTCGGCGGGCGCCTTCATCGCGACGAGCGGCTTCTCGTCGGGGTCGCTGTCGTCGGCGACGTACGACACCCAGTCAGGTGACCTCGGGACCCAGTCCGCGGGGACGTCGAAGGCTATGCCCTTGTCCGCGTTCACCACCGCCTTCCACCCGGGCACGGTGGGCTGCACCCCGTCGCCCGCGCGCGGGTTCCCGGTCGTGGACGGCGCGGCCGAGGCGGAGGCCGAGGACGTGTCGGGGGCGGGCGCGGCGCCGTCGTCCGAGCGGGCGAGGACCAGCAGCGCCCCGGTCACCGTGGCGGCGAGCACGACCGCGACGGCGGCGGTGACAGCGATCACCGTCGTGCGCCGGTCCCCGTCGGGGGGCCCGGCCTGGGCCGCTGTGACGGTGGGCGCCTCCCGAGAGGCCGGGTGGGGGCCGGGCTCCTGAGATCCGGGCTGCCGGTACGGGTTCGGCTGCGGGTGGGGGTTCGGCTGCTGCGGGGGGTTGCCGCCGGGCGGCTGCTGCTCTGGCCACATGCGCCCGAAGCCTACGACGATCACACACCGTGTCTGGCCATAAGTTGCTACTGGCGGGTAACCTCGCGTCATGAGCGCAGCACGGATGTCCGTCGGCGAGATGCTCGCCGCCACGGTGCCCATGGCCCGGACCCTCAACCTCGACTTCCTGGAGACCTCTCCGGAGAAGGCCGTGGTGGCCATGCCGGACCAGAGCGACTACCACAACCACGTCGGCGGCCCCCACGCCGGCGCGATGTTCACGCTGGGTGAATCGGCCAGCGGCGCCATCGTGCTGGCCGCGTTCGGCGACCAGCTGGCCCGTGCCGTGCCGCTCGCGGTGCGCGCCGAGATCGCCTACCGCAAGCTCGCCATGGGCGACGTGACCGCCACCGCGACCCTCGGCCGGCCGGCCCACGAGGTCGTGGCCGAACTGGACGCCGGGCAGCGCCCGGAGTTCCCGGTCACCGTCGAGATCCGGCGCGCCGACGGCGCCGTCACCGGCGAGATGACCGTCGTATGGACGCTCCGCCCCAACGGCTGACCCACCTCCACGGACGGGAACCGGCCGTACGCCGGACGCCATTTGGAGTCAGCGCCGCGCGGGGGCGCAGGCCTCCTGCGGCCCGGCCTCGATGACCGCGTCGAGCAGCCCCCGCGAGGCCCGCAGATCCTCGATGGCGCGCGTGATGCGCTCCCGCTCCTGCCGCAGCTCCGCCACCAGTCCCGTGCACACCGGCGCGAGCGAAGAGCCGTCGTCGCGGATGCAGGGCAGCGTGCGGGCGATGGTGGCCGTCGGCAGCCCGGCGGCGAGCAGCACCCTGATACGGCGGACCGTCTCCACGTCCGCCTCGGAGTAGACGCGGTAGCCGCTCGGCAGCCGCTCGGGCGTGAGGAGCCCCTGCTCCTCGTAGTAGCGCAGCAGCCGTTCGCTCACCCCGGTACGGCGGACCATCTCCCCGATGCGCATGTGACCTGCACCTCACCGTGTTGACTCTCACACCGGTGTGAGACTTTAGCGTCCGGTCCATGACTGAAGAGCTGCCCACCTCCACCCTCGGCCGCATCGTCCGCGGCACCGGCCCCGGCCTGCTCCTCGCCCACGGCGCGGGCGGCGGCATCGACGCCAACTTCGGCCCCGTACTGGACACTCTGGCCGCCGGGTACACCGTCGTCGGCCCCGACTACCCGGGCACCGGGCGCACCCCGCGCGCGAGCGCCCCGCTCACCCTCGACGGTCTCGCCGACGAACTGGTCGCCACCGCCGTCGAGGAAGGCGTGGAGACCTTCGCGATCGCGGGCTACTCGCTCGGCACCGCCGTCGCCGTCCGGGCCGCCGCCCGCCACCCCGCACGGGTCACGGCCCTGATCCTCACCGCCGGGTTCGCCCACCCCACCCCGCGGTTCCTGCTCGCGGCGCGCATGTGGCGCGACCACCTCCACGCGGACGACCCGGCCGGCCTGGCCGACTTCCTGTCCCTGATGGCCGTGAGCACGCCCGTCCTGGACGGACTCGGCGAGGACGACCTCGACACGGCCCTGAAGAACACCGCGGCCACGGTCCCGCCCGGCACACCCGACCATGTCGATCTGCTGCTCGACGGCATCGACGTACGGGCCGACCTCGCCGCGATCAGCGTGCCGACGCTGGTCGTGTCCACCACCCTCGACCAGCTCGTCACCCCGTACCACCACCGGCAGCTCGCCGACGGCATCCCCGGCGCGCGCCTGGCCGAGATCCCCACCGGGCATCTGCCCTTCCTCGAACAGCCCGCGCGGTGGGGCGGCCTGATGCGCGACTTCCTCGACGAGACCGGTGTCCGACCCCGCCCGGCGGCGTTCGGCGGACGCCGCCCGGCCACCTCGAACCGGTAGGCTTCCCGGGCGGACGCCTCGAACAGGGGCGCGCCCGGGAAGTCCGGAATGTGTCCGGTACGGCCCGAGACTGCACAAAGACCGAAAAACGGGGAGGAACCGGCGGTGCACGTCCAGGAATGGCTCGACTCGGTGCCCGCTGCCGCCGTCTACGCGGTGGTGGGGCTGATCATCGGACTGGAGAGCCTGGGCATCCCGCTGCCCGGTGAGATCGTCCTGGTCTCCGCCGCCCTGCTGTCCTCGCAGCACGGCGGCATCAACCCGGTGATCCTCGGCGCCTGCGCCACCGCGGGCGCGGTGATCGGCGACTCCATCGGCTACGCCATCGGCCGCAAGGGCGGACGGCCGCTGCTCGCCTGGCTGGGGAAGAAGTTCCCCAAGCACTTCAGCGAGGGGCACATCGCCACCGCGGAGCGGTCCTTCCAGAAGTGGGGCATGTGGGCGGTCTTCTTCGGCCGTTTCATCGCCCTGCTGCGGATCTTCGCCGGGCCGCTCGCCGGTGTGCTGCACATGCCGTACTGGAAGTTCCTCGTCGCCAACGTCCTCGGCGGCATCGTCTGGGCGGGCGGCACGACCGCCGTCATCTACTACGTGGGTGTGGTCGCCGAGTCCTGGCTGAAGCGGTTCTCCTGGCTGGGCCTGGTCGCGGCCGTGCTGATCGGCGTGGCGTCGATGTTGGTGGTCAAGCGCAAGGCGAAGAAGGCGCAGACGGCCCAGGCGGAGGCCGAGCCGGAGCCGGTGGCCGCGGGCGAGTGACACGAGGGGCGGGCGGGGGCCCGGAGCGTTCCGCGTACGGGCCCCGCGCACCAGGCGCGGTACGGCCCCGTGCACGGGCGCTGACCGGGCTCTCGGCCTCTGTGCGGCCCGGTCGACGGCACGGCCACGCGCGCGTGGTGCTGACGCCCCCGCGGTACGGCCCCCGCGTGGCGCTGACGCCCCCGCGCGCCGGGGCCGTCTCCGGCCCTACCCCCGATGGGCCCGGCCCAGCTCCGCGTACATCGTGCCGTTCAGCGTGATCCCCTGACGTTCCTCCTCCGTCAGCTCCCGCCTGACCTTGGCGGGAACCCCGGCGACCAGCGAACCCGGCGGCACGACCATGCCCTGCGGCACCAGCGCCTGCGCGGCGACCAGCGAGCCCGCGCCGATCACCGCCCCGTTCAGCACGGTCGAGCCCATGCCGATCAGACAGTCGTCCTCGACGGTCGCCCCGTGCAGCACCGCGTTGTGCCCGATGGAGACCCGCTCGCCGACCGTGACGGGAAAGCCGGGGTCGGCGTGGAGCGTGCAGTTGTCCTGGACGTTGCTCGCCGCCCCCACCGAGATCCGCTCGACGTCGCCGCGCAGCACGGCGCCGTACCAGACGCTCGCGCCCGCCGCGAGGGTCACCTCGCCGATCACGGAGGCGGTCGGCGCCACGAACGTGTCCTCGTCGATCTTCGGCTCCCTGCCGCCGATGCCCTTGATCAGTGGGCGGTGCTCCGTCATCTCGGCCTCCTCGCCGGTCGCTGCACCAGCACGGTACGCCACCCGGTGGGGCGAAGATCACAGGCCTCCGGCGCGAAGGCGCCCCCGCGGCGCGGCTACGGTGAGCGCGTGCCGAAGCGCAAGAACACGTTCTCATCCTGGCGGCGCCGCGTCGCGCAGCGGGCCGTCCACGCGGGCTGGGCCTGGCTCCAGCGCACGGGTTCCGTGACCGCCGAACAGCCCGGCCGGTTCCGTTTCGGCGCGCTCGGCGAGGTGACCCGGCTCGCCTTCCCCCTCGGCACGGTCTTCGGTGAGCCGTGGATCCACATCGGGTCGTACTGCATCATCGCCGAGCAGGTCACCCTGACCGCCGGTCTGATGCCCGGCCTGGACCTGGGCCCCGATCCGATCCTGCGCATCGGCAACGGCGTGGTGCTCGGCCGCGGCAGCCACGTCATAGCGGACGCCGCGGTCACCATCGGCGACGACTGCTACTTCGGGCCGTACGTCTACGTCACCTCCACCAACCACTCGTACGACGATCCGCACGAGCCCATCGGCAAGCAGTGGCCGAGGTTCGAGCCGGTGGAGATCGGCCCGGGCTGCTGGATCGGCACCGGTGCGGTGATCCTGCCGGGCGCGCGCATCGGGCGGAACGTCGTCGTCGCGGCGGGCGCGGTGGTCCGCGGCGCGGTGCCCGACCACGCCGTGGTGGCGGGGGCGCCCGCGCGGGTCGTACGCCGCTGGACGCCCGCGGAGGGCTGGCAGCCGCCGCTGCGCACCCCGGCGCCCGTGCCGCCGCGTGACGGGGTCACCGCGCAGCAGTTGTCGAAGCTGTCCCGGCTGACCGAGGAGCAGGTGGCGCTGCTGGCGGCGCTGGAGGAGGAGCCGGACCGGACCGCGCAGGCGGGGGGGCCGGACGCCGGCGGCGAGGACACGCCGCTGGCCGAGGTGGAGTCCCGCGGGAACTGAGGCGCGTCGATGGCCGGCCCCGCCCCCGTTCAACCCGTCGCCAGCAGCAGGGTGCCCACCAGGGCGAGGCCCGCGCCCGCCGCCTGGACGCCGCGCAGCCGCTCGCTGAGGAAGCCGCGCGCGGCGAGTGCCGTCACCACCGGGTAGAGCGAGGCGAGCACGGCGGCCACGGTGACCGGGCCGTGCTGGGCGGCGACGGAGTAGGTGCCGTTGGCCGCCACGTCGGCGAGGCCGACGAAAGCCAGCGCCGGCAGCGCACCCCACGGGAAGCCGTCCGCCGGGAGGGCCGGGGCGCCCCGCCGTACCGAGGCGTACAGGGCGAGCCCGCCCGCGGCCACATTGGTCACGCGCTGCACGAACAGCGCGAGGAAAAGGCCGGTCACCGTGGTCGACGCCTCGGCGATCAGCGCGAACACCGCGCCGAAGCCGGCCGCCGAGACCAGGGACAGCACGATCGTCCGCCGTGGCACCCCCGTGCCTCCGCGCTGCGGCCCGCCCGCGAGCACCACCCCGGTGACGGCGACGGCGATGCCCGCGACCTGGACCAGGCCGGGCCGCTCGCCCAACATCAGGCCGACACCCAGGGGCACGCACACACCGAGCGTGGCCAGCGGGGAGACGACGCCCATCGGGCCGAGGGCCAGGGCCTTGTAGAAGCAGATCATCGCGACCGACCCGACCAGGCCCGCGGCGAACGCGAACCACAGCCGCGGGCCCGCCTCGCTCCAGCCGCCGGTGGCCACCACGATCACGCCGAGCACCGCCGTCGCGATCGCCTGGGAGACCACGACCACGGTGAGTGCGGGTGCACGGCGTGTCAGCACTCCGCCGCCGAAGTCGGCCAGGCCCCACAACAGGTTTGTGGCCAGGGCGAACAATGCGGTCACGACACGCCTCGCAGTACAGTTCGGTGAACGATCGGGTGCACCACACCGTAGTTCAGCGCACTGAACTCTGTCATCCAGAATATTGGACCTCCCGGATATTGGACGGAATGTCGGACCTCGACCTGCTGACCCAGTCCCTGGCTCGCAACGTCAAACGCTGGCGCACGGAGCGCGGCTTCACTCTGGACGCGCTGGCCGCCCGCGCCGGAGTCAGCCGCGGCATGCTGATCCAGATCGAGCAGGCACGCACCAACCCGAGCATCGGCACCGTCGTGAAGATCGGCGACGCGCTCGGCGTCAGCATCACCACCCTGCTCGACTACGAGCAGGGCCCGAAGGTCCGCGTCGTCCCGGCCGACCAGGCCGTACGGCTGTGGCACACCGACGCCGGCAGCTACAACCGCCTCCTCGCAGGCGCGGAGGCGCCGGGCCCGCTGGAGATCTGGGACTGGAGGCTCGCACCCGGCGAGTCCAGCCCGTCCGACCCGCACCCCGCCGGCACGGTCGAGCTGCTGCACGTCCTGGAGGGCGAACTGACCCTCACGGTCGACGGGGCGGAGCACCGCGTCCCGGCAGGGGCGAGCGCCACCTTCGAGGCCGACGTCCCGCACACCTACGGCAATCAGGGCCCCGAGCCGATGCGGATGGTGATGGCGGTCTCCGTGCCGCCCGTCCGCTGAGGCTTGTTAGCGTGCGGGCCATGGACGTACCCATCGGAAACTTCGACCGGGCGACTCCCGCCCTCGAATGCCTCGACGAACTCGTCGCCCCCGTCGCGGACGCCGTACGCCGCTGGAACGGCAGCGTCCCCGCCGACCGCATCCTCTACGTCACCATCGACCCCGACCTCGCCGACACCGCCGCCTTCGTCGCTCACTACGGCGAGGATCTGCTGGAGAAGTCCGCGAACTGCGTGGTCGTGGCCGGCCGGCGGGGCGGCGACACCAGGCTGGCGGCCTGCCTCACGCTCGCCACGACCCGGGTCGACGTGAACGGTCTGGTGCGGCGTCATCTGGACGTCCGCAAGGCCTCGTTCGCCCCGATGGACATCGCCACCGGCGAGACCGGCATGGAGTACGGCAGCATCACCCCCGTCGGACTGCCCGCACACTGGCCCCTGTTGGTGGACGCGGCCGTCCTCGACCAGCCGTGGGTCGTGGTCGGCAGCGGACGCCGCCACGGCAAACTGATCGTCCCCGGCAAGGCCTTCGCCGAACTGCCGGGCGCCACGGTCCTGGAGGGCCTGGGCAGGCCGTAGGCCCGGCGCACGCCCCCGAGGGCGTCGCCGGGCACCGCCCGTGGGCCGAGGGCGCTCAGCCGAGCAAGGCCACGGCCGCCGAGGCGAACGCGTGGTCCTGCTCCGGGGCGCCGCCGCCGACGCCGATCGCGCCGATCGGCCGGCCGTCGCGGCGGACGGGCACCCCGCCGGCGATGAACAGCAGCGGCTTGTCCAGCGCGGTCGGCAGGCTGTGGAAGGGGCCGTCCGGCTTCACGGCGTCCACCAGGTCGGCGGTGGCGCTGTCCAGCTGGAGGGCGGTGTACGCCTTGCGGGTGCTGGTCTCGCCGGAGATCAGCACGGCCCGGTCGTCCCGGCGGAAGGCCAGCGGATGGCCTCCGGCGTCGAGGACGGTGACGCTGACGGCGACACCGGCCGCCTCGGCCGCGCGATGGGCGGCGGCGACGAGGATCTCGGCGTCGGCGGTGGTCAGCGGGGCGATCGCGGTGGCGGTCATGCGGGTGCTCCTTGCCTGATGCGCTTTGTCTGTACGGGGGAGACGGGGGACCGGGGAGGTCAGTGCCCGGCCGTGACCGGGGCGGCCTCGGGGGCCGGGGAGCCGGCCACCACGTGGCCGGCGCTGCCGCGGCGGCGGTGCAGTGCGGCGGCGACCAGCGACAGCAGCAGCGCGAAACCGGAGAGCAGGGAGCCCACCCAGTTCGGGGAGGTGTAGCCGAGCCCCGCGGCGATGACGATGCCGCCGAGCCATGCGGCCAGCGCGTTGCCGAGGTTGAAGGCGCCGATGTTGGCGGCCGAGGCCAGGGTGGGGGCGGCGGACGCCTGGTCGAGCACCCACTTCTGGAGCGGGGGCACGGTGGCGAAGCCGAGCGCGCCGATCAGGGTGAGGGTGATCGCGGCGAGGACCTTGTCGTGGGCGGTCGCCGTGAACAGCAGCAGGGCGAGGGAGAGCGCGCCCAGCGAGCCGAACAGCATCGGCATCAGGGCGCGGTCGGCGAACCGGCCGCCGATCAGGTTGCCCGCGAACATGCCGCCGCCGAAGAGCACCAGCAGCCAGGTCACGGCGCCGGCGGAGTATCCGGCCACGTCGGTCATCATCGGCGTGATGTAGGTGATCGCGGCGAACACACCGCCGTACCCGAAGACCGTCATCGCCATGGCGAGCCATACCTGGACGTTGCGGAAGGCGGCGAACTCGGCGCGTACGTCGGCGCCCTCGGGGCGGCCCTTCTCGGGCACCAGCCTGGCGACGCCGAGCAGACCCACGATGCCGAGCGAGGCGACGAGCAGGAAGGTCACCCGCCAGCCCGCTGCCTGGCCGATGCGGGTGCCGAGCGGCACACCGACGATGTTGGCGACGGTCAGGCCCATGAACATCAGCGAGATCGCCGAGGCCTTCTTCTGCGGGGCCACCAGGTCGGCGGCGACCACCGAGCCGATGCCGAAGAACGCTCCGTGCGCGAGGGAGGCGACGATCCGGCCGATCAGCATGATGCCGAAGGCCGGGGCGAGGGCCGAGAGCGCGTTGCCGACGACGAAGAGCGCCATCAGGAACATCAGCATCTTCTTCCTGGACACCTTGGTGCCCAGGACTGTCAGGAGCGGGGCACCGAGGACGACGCCGAGGGCGTAGCCGGAGACCAGCCAGCCGGCGGTCGGGATGGTGACGCCGAAGTCGTCCGCGACCTCGGGCAGCACACCCATGATCACGAATTCGGTGGTGCCGATCCCGAAGGCCCCGATGGCCAGAGCCAGGAGCGCGAGAGGCATGGAGGAGACCTTCCGAACGATTGCAGGTGACGCTTACGAGCGAGGACAATACTTGCAGACGCGTGATAGTTGCAAACGCTGGATATCTCTCTTCGGGGTTGATCTGGGCTCGGTGGCGGTCTCGCAGGCGGGCCGACCTGCGGAGATGTCATGGAGGGGGAGGGGTGATCCGTCGGCGCCGGGGAGGAAGTGCCACGGCCCACGGCCCCGAAACGCCATCGGCCCGGACCCGAGGCGTACACCTCGGGTCCGGGCCGGTGAGCGGCAAGGGGGAGAAAGCGCCCCGGCACCTGGTCCGGGAGCCCTCAGACCTGGGCGGCGGTACGGCGCCTGCGGACGCCTGCCACGACGGCACCCGCGCCCAGCGCGACCGCCGCCGCGGCCACCGTGCCCAGCGCTCCGACCGGGAGGTCCGAGCCGGTCGAGGCGAGGCTGCCGTCGACCCCGCCGGCCGTGTCGCCGAAGCCGCCGGTCGTGGAGCCCGTGCCGCCGGTGGTGTCCGCGCCGGTGCCGCCCGCGCTGCCGGTGCCGCCCGAGGAGGCGCCGTCGGACGCGGAGCCGTCGGTGCCGCCGGGCAGCTGGGCGTCGTCGGTCAGTGCCAGCCGCAGGGCGACCGGGTCGAGCTCGGCGCCCGCCTGGTAGAAACCGCCGAACGCCTTCGCGCCGGCCTCGGTGAGGGTGGCCCGGACACCGTCCACGACGATGACGTCGTCGTCGACGGTCAGATCGGGCTTGCCGGCCTTCAGGGTGGCCAGGACCACGCTCCCGTACTTCTCGCCGAGGCTGGTGACATCGGCGGTCAGCTGTCCGGAGCCGCCCGCGAGCGTGACCTTGAGGCCGGAGAGGGTGAGGTCGAGGGCGTAACTCCCGTTCGACTCATGACCCTTGAAGTGCACGGCGCCCTTGAACGAGGCGGTCAGGGTGTTCCTGTCGGTGTCGTAGTCGCCCGTCGCGCCGGAGAAGGTGAAGACGCCGTTGCCCGCGGCCTGCGTCGCGCCGCCGGACGTGGTGACACGGCCGTGGGCGGCACCGCTGACGACGTACGTACGGAAGGACTGCTTGACGCCCCAGCCGAGCGTGCCGTCGGCGATCATGCCCTTCGCCGGGGCCGGGGACGCCGTCGCGGACGGTGCGGCGCCAGCGGAACCGGTGGCCGGTGCGGACGGGGACGCACCCCCCGTGGCCGGTCCGGTCGCCGACGGGGACGCGGATGCGGACGCGGACGCGGGGGCCGAGGCGGACGCCGTGGCCGTCGGCGAAGGCGATCCGGAGGCCGTCGTACCGGTCGACGGGGACGCGGTGGTCTTCTGCGCAACCGTCACCGGGTCGCCCGCGGCACCCGCGTAGCTCGGGCTGCCGAAGACGTCCGCGGCCTGCTGCGTCAGCTCGGTCGCCATGTCCGTCATGGCCCGGCTCACGGTGACCTCGGCCAGCGGCACGTCCTGCTCGGTGGTGCCCGACCGGGTGACGTCCGCGGTGATGGCGCCGGCCCCGCTGTCGAACCGCACATCCGACAGCGTGATGTCGAAGCCGTGCTGCTCGGACACGATCCGCAGACTGCCGTCGAAGCCCAGCTTCAGGGTGTGCGCGGTGGAGTCGTAGCCGCCCTTGCCGCCGGTGAAGGTGAAGGCGCCGTTGCCTGCCGCCTGGCTCGCACCATCGGTCGCGGTGAAACCGCCCGCCGCGTACGTGGTGACGTACGTGCGGTACGACTGCTTGATGCCCCACGTCAACTCGTAACCGGACAGCGGCACTTCGGCCGCCGAGGCGCTGCCCGCGCCGAGCGTGACGAGGGTGGCGGCGCCCAGCGCGGCGGCGGTGGTGACTGCGGCGGCCAGGACGGCGGAGCGGCGTCCGCGCGGAGTGGCAGACATGATCGGGGTGTCTCCCAGGGGTGAGGTGGTTCGGGTGGCGCCCGCACGGGACGGGCGGACGCGGGTGAGGCAAGGTCAGCGCCCGTCGGCCGGGGACTCCGGGGTTCCTTCGAGGGGGGCCTGCGGCCGGACGGCCTGTGCGTCCGGGGTGGAGGCCCGGGTGTCCGAGGGGGCCCGGGCGGTGGTCGTGTCAGTGGGCGGCGTCGAGGTCTCGGTGCCGGTACCGGTACCGGTGCCTGTGGCCGTGGCCGTGGCCGTGGCCGTGCCTGTGGCCGTGGCCGTGCCTGTTGCCGTGCCCGTGCCCGTGTCCGTGGCGGGGCCCTGCGCGGTTCCGGCCGCCGCGGTGGCGCGCCGGGCGCGGGTGCGGTGCAGGGCGACACCGGCCCCGGCCAGCAGCAGTACGGTGCCGGCCGCGAGGCCGACGGGCAGGGCGGGGGAGCCGTCCACGCCGGACGCGCTCGCGACGGGCTCCGCCGGGGCGGCGGGCGACGCGTCGGCCGGGGCGGGGACGGTACCCGTCGGGGCGGTCGCCGACGGGTCGCTGCCCAGATCGGGCAGGGCCGGCAGCGCGGCGTCGGCGGTGAGGGCGACGGCCACGGTCACCGGGTCCATCGCGGTGTTCGCCGGGTACATGCCGCCGAAGGCCTTCGCGCCCTCGGCGGTGAGCTTCGTGGGCGCCTCGGTGATCCGCACCAGTCCGCCGGCCGGCCTCAACCCCTTCGCGGCGAACTTCACCAGCGGTACCCGGCTGCCGGCGGCGCCCTCGCGCTTCACATCGGCGTACAACGTGCCCTGACCCTCCGTCACGATGACGCGCACGGCGCTCAGTTCGAGGTCGAGGCCGCCCCTGCCGGTGAAGCGGACCGCGCCCTTGAAGGCGGCGGCCAGATCACCGTCGTCGAAGGTGCCGGTGCCGGCGGTGAAGCGGAAGAGCGCGCCGCCGTCCTCGGCACCGGCCGACAGCGTCCAGCGGCCACGGGCGATGTCCCCCGTGACGTACTCGCGGAAGGTGCGCCGCACGCCCCAGTCGACGACGCCGTCCACGAGCCCGGTCGTCCTCGTTCCCCCCTTCTTCTCAGGGGACTTGGACGGGCTCGGCGAGACGGTGGCGGACGGCGACCGGGCCGCGGAGCGGACGTCCACGGAGAGGCTGACCGGGTCGAGTGCGGTGCCCGCCGTGTAGTACCCGGCGAACGACCTGGCGCCGGCGGCGGTGAGGGTGGCGGGGAGGTTGTTCAGGACGACCGTGTCGCCGCCGCCCTTCATCGAGACACCGCTCAGGGACAGCGTGGCGAACGGCACCTGACGGGACGTCGTCACCGTGCCCGTGTCCTTCGCCCTGCCGGTCACGTCCACGTACAGCGTGCCGCTGGAGCCCGTGATGCGGACCCTGGGGCGGCGGATGGTGAGGTCGAGCCGGTAGGCGCCGGTGTCGGTGCGGTGGCCGACGAAGTGCACCCCGCCGCTGAAGGACGCGGTGAGGGCGCCGGTGGCGCTGTCGTAGGAGCCGGTCGCCGAGTGGAAGCGGAAGCCGCTGCCGCCGACGGTCGCGGCGCCGCCGGTGAGCGAGTAACCGCCGTGGGCCACAGGGCCGGTGATGTAGCTCTGGAAGGACGACTTGATGCCCCAGTCGAGCCGGCCGCCCTGCACGGTGCGGCTCGCGGCCTGCGCGGCGGACGCCGGGAGCAGGGCTCCCAGCGCGGCCAGGCACAGGGCTGCGGCCCAGCCGTAGCGGCGCGTCGGCGGGGATGGGGGCATGGTCGGCCTCCGGGCACGGGTCGGGAAGCGGCCGGAAACAGAGGGCTCCGGTCGAAGTGAGGTAAGGCTAACCTAAGCTAGATTCATCCTTCACGGACAGTCCCTCTTCAGGACACGGACCACACACGGACCAGTGCTCGTCGGCCTCTCGGGCCCGCACGGACGCGGCTGCGCCCCCCGGGGCGCGCGGAAAGGAACGGCCACAGTGCGACGTTTGCGCACCCGACTCGCGGGTGCACTGCTGGGGATGCTCGCCCTGACGACAGCGACGGGCTGCGGCGCGGACACGGTCGCCACACCCTCGCCCACAGCGACGGCCGACGCGATCGAACCCCTTGCCGGGACACCGACACCGCGCCTGCCCGTCACCGTCGACTCCGCCGACGGCCGGAAGGTGACGGTGAGCAGGGCCGAACGGATCGTGCCCCTCTCCGGCAGCCTCAGCGAGATCGTCTTCACCCTCGGCCTCGGTGACCGCGTCGTCGCCCGCGACGTCACCACCACCTTCGCGCAGGCCGCGAAACTCCCGGTCGTCACCCGCAACCACGATGTCTCCGCCGAGAGCGTGCTCTCCCTCAAGCCCGGCCTGGTCATCGCCGAGACCACCACCGGACCCGACGAAGCCGTCGCCCAGATCAGGGCGGCCGGTGTCCCCGTCCTCGTCGTCGCCGCCGCGAAGAGCCTCGACGACGTCGGCCCCCGTATCCGGACGGTCGCCCGCGCGCTCGGCGTCCCCGACGCCGGACAGGAGCTGGCCGAGCGGTCCCGGCAGCGCATCGACGCCGTACGCAGGACGATCCCCGGCCACGAGGAGAAGCCGCGCGTCGCCTTCCTCTACCTGCGCGGCTCCGCCTCCGTCCATCTCATCGGCGGCAGGGAGTCCGGCGCCGGCTCGCTCATCGAGGCGGCCGGCGGCATCGACGCCGGCGCCGAGTCGGGGATCGCCGGGGACTTCGCCACCATCACCAGCGAGGCCCTCGTGAAGGCCGCACCCGACGCCATCCTCGTCATGGACCACGGCCTGGAGTCCGTCGGCGGCATCGACGGCCTGGTGACACTCCCCGGCGTCGCCCAGACCCCCGCCGGGATGAACCGCAGGGTGGTGTCCGTCGAGGACGGCGTCCTGCTCACCTACGGCCCCCGCACCGACCGCGTGCTCGCCACGGTCGTCGACCAGCTCTACGGGGGCGGTGACGCATGACGGCCCTCGACGGCACGGCCGCGACGGCCGCCGGGAACACCGGCGTCGCGGCATCCGATGGCGCGTCTGACGCCCGTGGGGGTAGGGCTGCGACGGCCGCCGGGAACACCGGCGTCGCGGCATCCGATGGCGCGTCTGACGCCCGTGGGGGTAGGGCTGCGACGGCCGCCGGGAACACCGGCGTCGCGGCATCCGATGGCGCGTCTGACGCCCGTG
>NZ_JALLGL010000259.1 GCF_023072675.1 Streptomyces sp. XM83C | reverse complement strand
GGGGGGGCGGGAGGACGAGGCGGTCGCGGTGACAGCGGGGTCGGATGGGCACCGCGACCGCCTACCCGCGCGACGGGCGCGCGGGAGTCGTCTGCCAGGGGGGTCAGCCCTTGGTGCCGCCCGCGGTGAGGCCGGTCACCAGGTTCTTCTGCACGAGGTAGAAGAAGGCCGAGACCGGTATCGCGATCAGCACCGCGGTGGCCGCCATCAGGTTGCGCTGGGCGTCGTGCTCACTGATGAAGCTCTGCAGGCCGACGGCGAGGGTGTACTTGCTGTCGTCGAGCATGAAGGTGGTGGCGAAGGCGACCTCGCCGAAGGCGGTGATGAAGCTGTAGAAGCCGGCCACCGCCAGGCCCGGCCGGGCCAGCGGGAGGATCAGGCGGACGAACGTGCCGAACGGGGTCAGGCCGTCGACGCGTCCGGCCTCGTCGATCTCGAAGGGGATGGTGTCGAAGTAGCCCTTCAGCAGCCAGGCGCAGTACGGGACCGCGGTGGTGCAGTAGATCAGGACCAGACCGAGGTAGCTGTCGATGAGCTTCAGCTCCGACAGGATCTGGTACATCGGCACCATCAGCACGGCCACCGGGAACATCTGGGTGACCAGCAGCACCCACATGAACTTCTTGTAGCCGGGGAAGCGCATGCGGGAGACGGCGTAGCCGGTGGTGGCGGCGATGAGGACGCCGATCACGGTGGTGCCGAGGGAGACGATCAGCGAACTCTTCAGCCAGTCGAAGAAGTTCGTGTGTTGCAGGACGTACGAGTAGTTGTCCAGCGTCATCTTCCCCCAGATCTTGCCGGGGTGCAGATAGTCGTCCTTGTCCGGGCCGAGGGAGAGGAAGACCAGCCAGGCGACCGGGAACAGGGCGATGACGCTGGCGGCGATCAGCAGGCCGTGGGAGGCGAGGGAGGCGACGAGGCCGCGCTCGCCGCGGCGGCGCTTGGGGGGCGTGGCCGCCGTCGCGGTCCGCTGCACGGCGGCGGAGTCCGGGGCTGTGGTCGTGCTCATGGGGAACTCCTGCCTCAGATCGTGAGCTGCTGGTCGTTGCGGTTCAGCCAGCGGCGGTAGAAGGAGGTGAAGACGACGAGGATGGCCAGCAGCAGCATGCCGTAGGTGGCCGACTCGGCGAATTCACGCGGCTGCTGTCCGAAGCCGAGGTAGTAGGCCCAGGTGACGAGGATCTGGGCGTCGGGGGCGGAGGTCCGTCCGAACAGCAGGAAGATCACGGCGAACTGGTTGAAGGTCCAGATGATGCCGAGCAGGACCACGGTGGAGCTGACCGACCGCAGACCGGGCAGGGTGACGTAGCGGAACCGCTGCCAGGCGCTGGCACCGTCCATCTCCGCGGCCTCGTACAGGGAGGAGTCGATGGACTGCAGGCCGCCGAGGAGCGAGACCATCATGAACGGCACACCGCACCAGGTGTTCACCATGATCGCGGCGAACCGCTGCCAGAAGGTGTCCTCCAGCCAGGCCGGCGACGGCAGGCCGAGGCTGTCGAGGAAGCTGTTGATGACACCGCTGTCGGCGAGCATGATCCGCCAGCCGAAGACGGTGACGAAGGTGGGCACGGCCCACGGCACGATCAGCAGCAGCCGGTAGAAGGTACGGCCGCGCAGCTTCTGGTTGAGCAGCAGGGCGAGGCCCAGACCGATCGAGTAGTGCAGGGCGACGCACAGCGCCGTCCACACGATCGTCCAGATGAAGTGGGACCAGAAACGGTCGTAGGCCGTGTCGCCGAAGAGGATGTCCTGGTAGTTGTCCAGGCCTACGAACTTGTAGGTGGCGTCGATGTGATTGACGCCGATGGTGCGGGCGCTGTTGAGGCTGTCGGCGTCGGTGAGCGTCAGATACAGGCCGTACACCAGCGGATACACCACGAGGACGCCGAGCACGACGACCACGGGGGCGATCATGGCGTAGGCGTACCAGTGCTTCTGGTAGCTGTGCTTGAGGCGTTGGGCCACTGCTGTCATGGTTCTCGGCACCTTCGAAGACGATCAGGGAGTACGGCGCACAGGCCGGTGGCCGCCGGATCCCTCCCCCCGCGGGCTGGGGATCCGGCGGCCACACGGACTCACTTGCTGAAGTCCGGCACCAGCTTGGCCAGGGAGACCTCGGCGTTGCTCAGGCCCTTGTCCAGGGACTCCTTGCCGGCCGCGATCTTGGCCAGCTCGGTGTCGAGCGGGCCGAGCAGCGAGCTGTACTCGGGCAGCGCCGGGCGGGGCTGGGCGGCGGGCAGCACGGTCTGGTAGCCGGCGATGCCCGGGTCGGCCTTGACCTCGGCGGTGTAGGCGTCGTCACGCGTGGGCAGCGTGGAGTTCTTCAGCGCGATGGCCGTCTGGGACTTCGCGGACGTCATGAAGTTCACGAACTTCAGCGCGGCCTTCTGGTGGGCCTCGTCGGAGCCGGCGTAGACGGACAGGTTGTGGCCGCCGGTCGGGGCGCCCGCCTTGCCGGCGGAGCCGGCCGGGACGGTGGCGATACCGAGGTTGTTCTTGTCCTTGAACGCCGAGCCCTTGTAGAAGTTCGTCAGCTCCCACGGGCCCTGGATGATCGCGGCGACCTTGCCGTTGACGAACGCGTCCTGGATGTGCGCGTAGGCGTCGGCGGTGGTGTCCGCCTTGTGCAGGCCCTTGCCGTCGAACAGGCTCAGCCAGGTGCCGTAGCCCTTCTTCGCCTCGGCCGAGTTCACCGTGAGCTTCTTCGCGTCGGCGTTCACCAGGTCGGTGCCCTCGCCGTACAGGAACGGCTGCGCGTAGTAGCTGGCGGTGGAGCCCCAGTAGCCGTCGACGCCGGTCTTGTCCTTGATCGTGGCGGCGGCCTTCTTCAGGTCGTCCCAGGTCTTCGGCGCCTCGGTGATGCCGGCCTTCTCGAAGAGCTGCTTGTTGTAGACCAGGGCGAGGGTGTCGGTGACCAGCGGCACGCCGTAGGTCTTGCCCTCGTACTGGGCCTGCTTCAGCAGGTTCGGCTGGAACTTGTCCTTGTCGGCGAGGGCCTCGGTGCCGTCCAGCGGCAGGAAGAAGCCCTTCTTGGCGAAGGCCGGGGTCCAGCCGACCTCGGAGCGGAGCACATCGGGCGCACCCTGGGCGCCGGCGGCGGTGTCGAACTTGTTCTGCGCCTGGTCGAACGGGACGTTGACGTACTTGACCTTGATGTCCTTGTTCGCGGCCTCGAACTCCTTGATGAGCGCCTGGTAGGTCGGCGCCTCGTTCGTGGCGTTCGAGGTGTCCCACCAGGTGATGGTGACCGGGCCGTCGGCCTTGTCGCCGCTGTCACTGCCGCCGCAGGCCGTCGCCGCCAGGGCGAGGGACGCCACCAGCGCGGAGGCCGCTATGCCACGCCGCATGAGTTCTCCTTGAGGGTGAAAAAGCCCGAGTGGTGCCGACTGCGCCTTTGCCGCGGCCGGGCGACAGGGAACGTAACAGCCATGTAAGCGGCGCGAAAGACCTTGCAGAAAAAAAGTGCAAGAGATCTCGGAAGTTACCCGCGCGTGACCCCTCGTAGACCGCCGTGAGACCGGCCCGAAACAGCCGGGAGACCCGTGCGCGACCTCGGAGAGCGCCTGCTTTCCGGCCGATCTGCGACCGCACCGGCGCAGACCGGGCACATCTTGTGCAAGACTCTGCAAGCTCTTGCCATCGATTGCACGAGGGAGCGCAATGCCGAAGCAGCCCACCGCGGGCCGCCCCACCGCCCGCACCCGGCGCCGGATCGGTGTGCAAGGTGACTTCCGGCCGGTACAGTCCAATGCCGTGACCACACGGCTTGCCGACATCGCAGCGCAGGCGGGGGTGAGCGAGGCGACCGTCAGCCGGGTCCTCAACGGGAAGCCGGGCGTCGCCGCCACCACCCGCCAGTCCGTGCTGGCCGCGCTCGACGTCCTCGGCTACGAGCGCCCCGTACGGCTGCGGCAGCGCAGCGCGGGTCTGGTCGGCCTGATCACCCCCGAGCTGGAGAACCCGATCTTCCCGGCGCTGGCCCAGGTCATCGGGCAGGCACTGACCCGGCAGGGCTACACCCCGGTGCTGGCCACACAGACGCCGGGCGGGTCCACGGAGGACGAGCTGACCGAGATGCTCGTCGACCGCGGTGTCGCCGGCATCATCTACGTCTCCGGACTGCACGCCGACACCACCGCCGACATGCAGCGCTACGAGCAGCTGCGCGCCCAGGGCGTGCCGTTCGTGCTGGTGGACGGGTTCTCCCCGAAGGTGCAGGCGCCGTTCATCTCCCCCGACGACCGGGCCGCGATGACCCTCGCCGTCACCCACCTGTCCTCCCTCGGCCACACCCGTATCGGCCTGGCCCTCGGCCCCAAGCGGTTCGTGCCGGTGCAGCGCAAGATCGAGGGCTTCCTGCGCGCCATGCAGGACCAGCTCGGTCTGCCCGCCGAGACCATCGAGTCCGAGCTGATCCAGCACTCCCTGTACACCCTGGAAGGCGGTCAGGCCGCCGCCACGGCGCTGATGGACCGCGGCTGCACGGCGATCGTCTGCGCCAGCGACATGATGGCGCTCGGCGCGATACGCGCGGCCCGGCAGCGCGGCCTGGACGTGCCGAAGGACATCTCGGTGGTCGGCTTCGACGACTCGCCGCTGATCGCCTTCACCGACCCGCCGCTGACGACGATCCGCAAACCGGTCCCGGCGATGGGGCAGGCCGCAGTACGCACCCTGCTGGAGGAGATCGGCGGGACTCCCGCACCCCACAGCGAGTTCGTGTTCATGCCGGAACTGGTGGTGCGCGGTTCGACCGCTTCGGCCCCTGGGGACCGGAATCGCCCGTAACTCCTCCATAGGGTGGAGAAGATGCGGGATGGACCCGACCAGGGGATGATCGGTCGGGGATGGCTTTTCTGGCAGACTCTGTGCTCATGGGCGACACGACCGTCACGCCCCCGGGGGGCCGCGCAGAGGCCGTTCGGCGGCCTGTCGCGGCCGGTCCGGGGCCCGGACCGCTGGGCAGGTTCCGCAGGCCGCGGACGCCGCGACTGTGGTTCGAGGTACTGCTGATCGCGGTCAGCTACTGGACGTACTCGCTCGTTCGCAACGCGGTCCCGGAACAGCGTGACCAGGCGCTGCGCAACGCCGACTGGATCTGGCAGGTCGAGCACCATCTGGGCATCGCCGTCGAGCAGACCGTCAACCACGCCGTCAACTCGGTGGGTTGGCTGATCGTCGGGATGAACTACTACTACGCCACGCTGCACTTCGTGGTGACGCTCGGTGTCCTGGTGTGGCTGTACCGCAGCCATCCCGGCCGGTACGCGGCGACCCGCCTCGCCCTCTTCGCGACCACCGTCGTCGCCCTGGCCGGCTACTACCTGTATCCGCTCGCCCCGCCCCGCCTGATGACCGGCGGCGACTTCATCGACACCGTGCTGGTGCACCAGACCTGGGGGTCGATGGCCTCCGGCGACCTGAAACACATGTCGAACCAGTACGCCGCCATGCCGTCGATGCACATCGGCTGGTCC
Organism: Streptomyces sp. XM83C; assembly: GCF_023072675.1. Lineage (GTDB taxonomy): Bacteria > Actinomycetota > Actinomycetes > Streptomycetales > Streptomycetaceae > Streptomyces > Streptomyces thermocoprophilus. The sequence continues at coordinate 3,514 of NZ_JALLGL010000259.1, read as the reverse complement.
CTGTGGTGCGGGCTCACGATCTTCTTCCTGGCCCGCGTCCCCTGGGTGCGGGTGCTGGGCCTGCTGTACCCGGCTCTGACACTGCTCGTCATCGTCGCCACGGCCAACCACTTCTGGCTCGACGCCGTCGGTGGCGTCCTGTGCCTCGCGTTCGGCTTCACGGTGGCCCGCCTCTGGTACGGCGCCCTCCCGTACGCCCTGCCCCGCCGCGTCCCGGGCAGCGCCCGCGACGACGCGGGGGACGGCGGCGACGACACGGCGCGGCGGACGCGGGTGGCGACGGGGCGTGCGGCCTGACGCGAGGACGGACCGACGGGGGCGGGCCCGACGGGGGCCTGACGGGGCCTGATGGGCCTGGCGGGGGGCGAAAGCCGCTGGGGCCGCCCGGCGTCCGTCAGGGGCCCTGAAGGCGTTCCCCGGCCCCGTAGAACAGCTCCTCCACCACCGCCCGCGCCCGGCGCGCCGTACGACGGTAGGCATCCAGCATGTCGCCCGCGTGGCCGGGACCGTAGCCCAGGTAGCGGCCGACCGCGGCCAGGTCACGGCCACCGCTCGGGAAGGTGTCCCCCGCGCGCCCGCGCACCAGCATCACGGCGTTGCGGACACGGGTGGCCAGCACCCACGCCTCGTCGAGGGTCTCCGCGTCCTCGGCGCCGATCAGCCCGGCCTCCCGTGCCGCGGCCAGCGCCTCACGCGTGCGGGTCGTACGCAGCCCGGGCACCTCGGCGGCGTGCCGCAGTTGCAGCAGCTGCACCGTCCACTCCACGTCGGACAGCCCGCCCGGCCCCAGCTTGGTGTGCAGCTTGGGGTCGGCGCCGCGGGGCATCCGCTCGGACTCCATACGTGCCTTCAGCCGTCGGATCTCCCGGACGTCGTCCTCGGCGAGGCCGCCCCTGCGGTAGCGCAGCGGGTCGATCAGCTCGACGAAGCGGCGCCCCAGCTCCTCGTCGCCGGCGACCGGCTCCGCGCGCAGCAGGGCGTGTGTCTCCCACACCAGGGACCAGCGGCGGTAGTACGCCTCGTACGACTTCAGGGTGCGCACCAGCGGACCCGACTTGCCCTCGGGCCGCAGATCGGCGTCGATCAGCAGCGGCGGGTCGGAGCTGGGGATCTGCAGCAGCCGCCGCATCTCGGCGACGACCTTGTTCGCGGCGTCGGTGGCCTCCCGCTCGTCGACGCCGTCGCGCGGCTCGTGCACGAACAGCACGTCGGCGTCGGAGCCGTAGCCCAGCTCGTGCCCGCCGAACCGGCCCATCGCGATGATCGCGAACCGGGTCGGCAGGGTGTCCCCCCAGCCGTCCCGCACGACAACGCGCAGCGTCCCGGCGAGGGTGGCGGCGGTCAGGTCGGACACGGCGGCGCCGACCAGATCGACGAGGGCGCCCTGGTCGGCCTCGGCGGGCTGGGTCTCGGTGCCGTAGGAGCCGACGATGTCGGCGGCGGCCGTACGGAACAGCTCACGGCGCCGTACGCCACGGGCCGCGGTGACGCCCTGCACGGCGTCGTCGGCCCGCCCGACCGCGGCGAGGATCTCCTGCTCCAGGTGGGCGCGGGTACGCGGCGCGAGGCCCGCCCCGTCGCCGTCGCCGAGCAGCGCGACGGCCTCCGGCGCCCGCATCAGCAGGTCGGGCGCGAGCCGGCCCGCGGAGAGCACACGGGCCAGGTTCTCGGCGGCGGCGCCCTCGTCCCGCAGCAGCCGCAGGTACCACGGCGTCTTGCCGAGCGCGTCGGACACCTTGCGGAAGTTCAGCAGGCCCGCGTCCGGGTCGGCGGAGTCCGCGAACCAGCCCAGCAGCACCGGCAGCAGGGTCCGCTGGATGGCCGCCTTGCGGGTGACACCGGACGCGAGGGCCTCCAGGTGCCGCAGCGCGGACGCCGGGTCGGCGTAGCCGAGCGCGACGAGCCGCTCGCGTGCCGCCTCGGGGCTCAGCCGCGCCTCGCCGGAGGGCAGCTGCGCCACGGCGTCGAGCAGCGGCCGGTAGAACAGCTTCTCGTGCAGCCGCCGTACGCCGGTGGTGTGCCGTCTCCACTCGCGCAGCAGCTCGGCCACCGGATCGGTGCGCAGGCCCAGCGAGCGCCCGATGCGGCGCAGGTCGGCCTCGTCCTCGGGGACGAGGTGGGTACGGCGCAGCCGGTGCAGCTGGATGCGGTGCTCCATGGACCGCAGAAAGCGGTACGCCTCGTCCAGCTGGGTGGCGTCCGCGCGGCCCACATAGCCGCCCGCGGCGAGCGCCCGCAACGCGTCCAGCGTCGTACCGCTGCGCAGGGAGGTGTCGGCGCGGCCGTGCACCAGTTGCAGCAGCTGCACCGCGAACTCGACGTCCCGCAGCCCGCCCGGGCCGAGCTTCAGCTCACGGTCCACTTCCGCCACGGGGATGTTCTCCACGACGCGGCGGCGCATCTTCTGCACGTCGGCGACGAAGTTCTCCCGCTCGGCGGCCTTCCACACCAGCGGTTCGACCGCGGCGACGTACTCCTCGCCCAGCTCCAGGTCACCGGCGACGGGGCGGGCCTTCAGCAGAGCCTGGAACTCCCAGGTCTTCGCCCAGCGCTGGTAGTACGCGAGATGGCTGCTCAGCGTCCGCACGAGCGGGCCGTTGCGACCCTCGGGCCGCAGATTCGCGTCCACCGGCCAGATGGAGCCCTCGACGGTCGTCTCGGAGCAGATCCGCATCATGTGCGAGGCCAGCCGGGTGGCGGCACGCAGTGCCTTCTGCTCGTCGGCCCCGTCGACGGCCTCCCCCACGAAGATCACATCGACGTCGGAGACATAGTTCAGCTCGTGGCCGCCGCACTTGCCCATGGCGATCACCGCGAGCCGGCACAGCGCGGCGTCCTCCGGTGCCGCGGCCCGCGCCAGGGCGAGCGCGGCACGCAGGGTCGCGGTCGCGAGATCGGCCAGCTCGGCGGCCGTCTGGGCGACATCGGTGGTGCCGCACACGTCACGGGCGGCGACGGACAGCAGACAGCGCCGGTAGGCGACACGCAGCGCGACGGGGTCCTCGGCCTCGGCGAGCCCCCGCTCGAACTCCTCCACTCCCGGATGCAGATCCTGCGGCTCGTACATCACGAGGGCCTGCCAGTCCCGCGGATGCCGGGCCAGATGGTCGGCGAGGGCGGCGGAGGCGCCGAGCACACCGAAGAGCCGGTCCCGCAGGGGCTTGGCCGCTATCACGGTGTCCAGCAGCTCCCGCCGGGCCGCGTCGCCCGGCTGCGCCTCCAGCAACGCCACCAGTCCGCGCAGGGCGAGGTCCGGGTCGGCGGTGGCACCGAGGGCCTCCAGCAGGACGGGGTCATTGCGGACGGCCGACAGCTCGGGCGCGTCGAGAAGCCGCTCGGCGGCGGAGGCGTCGGTGAACCCGTGCCGCAGCAGCCGAGAGAACGTACTGCTTCTGCGCCCCGGCGCCGTCATCCCCGTCCTCCCTCGACTCCACTCTTCCTGGCCAGAGCCTAACCGCCGGACGCCTCCCGAGCCGGACCTGACCACGAGGCGGACGGGGGGAGGGGGCGGGTC
>NZ_JALLGL010000258.1 GCF_023072675.1 Streptomyces sp. XM83C | reverse complement strand
AAATGGGTATAAGAGACAGCGCCGGCCCGGCGCGGATGCGGGCCCTGCGGCCAGGGCCGGTGGCCGGACAGCACGGTGAAACGGTCCCCGGCCGCGGCGAGCGCCGGGTTGGGCGTCTCGAAGTTCGGGGTGCCGGGCAGCACATGCTCGCGGACGGCGAGCGTGGCCCGGATCAGGCCGGTGACGCCGGAGGCGCGGTCCAGGTGGCCGATGCTCGGCTTGAGGGAGCCGAGGACGCACGGGGTGTCCCGGCCGGCCGGGAACACCTTGTTCATCGCGGTCAGTTCGATGGCGTCGCCGAGACCGGTGCCGGTGGCGTGGCACTCCACGTACCCGACGGTCTCCGGTTTGACGTCGGCGACGGCGAGCGCCGCGTCGATCACCCCGGCCTGGCCCTCGACGCCGGGGGCGGTGTAGCCGACGCGTGCGGGGCCGTCGTTGTTGACGGCCGAGCCGAGGATGACGGCGTGCACCACATCGCCGTCGGCGAGGGCGTCCGTCATCCGCTTCAGCGCCACCACGCCGACCCCGCTGCCCATGACGCTTCCGTTGGCGGCGGCGTCGAAGCTGCGCACGGTGCCGTCGGGGGAGAGGATGCCGCCCTGCTCGTACCGGTACCCGGCGGGCTGCGGCAGCGGCAGCGCGGCCCCGCCGGCCAGCGCGGTGTCGCATTCGAAGGTGAGCAGGCTCTGGCAGGCCATGTGCACGGCGACCAGCGACGTCGAGCAGAACGTCTGCACGGTGACGCTGGGCCCGCGCAGCCCCAGCTTGTACGCCACCAGGGAGGTCAGCGAGTCGCGTTCGCTGCCGGCGGCCAGCAGCAGATGGCCGCCCGGTTCGTCGTCGAGGCCGGCGAGGTTGTCGCGCATGTAGTCGGGGAAGCCGCAGCCGGCGAACACCCCGACGGGCACGTCGTGTTCGGTGGGGCAGTACCCGGCGCTCTCCAGGGCCTCCCACGCGCACTCCAGGAACAGCCGGTGCTGCGGCTCCATCGTCTCCGTCTCGCGCGGGCTGAAGCCGAAGACGCCGGCGTCGAACAGGTCGATCCCGTCGACCGGGCCGCCCACCCGCACATAGGCGGGGTCGGCGGTCACGGCCGGGTCGAGGCCCGCGGCACGCAGCTCGTCGTCGGTGATCTCGCGCAGGCCGGGCATCCCGTCCAGCAGGCGTCGCCACAGCTCGCTCACACCGGAGGCGCCCGGGAACCTGCCGGACATTCCGATGATCGCGACCGCGGACTGGTAGTCGGTCTCCGTCACGTTGGACCTCTCCGGTCGGGGGTTCGGTTCAGAGCAGGCGGCTGCGGCCCCAGCCGCGGGACAGCCGGTGGACGGCGAAGACGCCGAAGACGGCGCCGATGGCTAGGCACACCCAGGCGCAGCGCAGCGTCTCGCCGACGTCGCCGCGCACCGCGGACTGGATCATCGTCAGCCCCCAGTAGCCGGGCGAGAAATGGGCGACGGGCACCGCCCACGAGGGCATCAGGCTGACCGGTACGACGGCGCCGCCGAGGGAGCTGACGATGATGGAGCCGAGGTCGGTGGCCAGGTGCAGATCGCCCCGGCTGCGTACCACCGTGGCCAGGGCGGAGCCGATGGCCAGCAGGGTGAAACCCCAGACCATGATGGCCAGGGCGATGTACAGCAGGGAGCCGGGCACCGGCAGGCCGATGATCAGGCAGCCGTAGAGCAGCAGGACGAGCTGCTGAAGGACCAGCGCGACGAACACCGGCACGGTCTTGCCCAGCAGCAGCTCCGTCCGGGTGGCCCGGGTGACGCGCAGCCGGTCCCAGGTGCGCCACTCGCGTTCCAGCAGGATGGAGTTGCCGACGATGGCGAGGGCGAACACGGAGAACATCACCAGCGGGCCGGTGACGGCCTCCAGGGTGCTGCCGTCCAGGGCCTTCACGTACAGCGGTTTGAAGACCAGCATCAGCACCATCGGGACGACCATGTAGCTGATCAGCTGGCCGGGGTCGCGCAGCCGCAGAACGATGTTGTGCTTGATCAGGACGCCGGTGCGCAGCAGCGCGTCAGTCATCGTCCACCGCCAGGGATCGGTAGAGGTCGTCGAGGGAGGGCTTGCGGACGTCGACCGCGGTGACGGGACGGTCCGCGCGGGCGAGCAGGTCGACGAGCGTGCCCGTCGGGTCGTCGGTGGACACGCACACCTCCTTCTCGTCGGCGAAGGTCACCCGGACCTCTCCGGGCAGCTTGTCGAGCAGTTCGACGCTGGTGCCGCGGGCGATCACCCGGCCGGCGCGGGCGACGGCGAGGGTGGCGTCCAGTTCGGTCAGCTCCGGCAGGTAGTGGGTGGTGTAGACGACGGCGGCGCCCTCGCCGGCCCGGTCCCGGATGACCTCGAGGAGGGCCTGCCGGGTCTCCGGGTCGGCGCCCGCGGTGGGTTCGTCCATCAGCAGCAGCACGGGCCGGTGGATGAGGGCGACGGCCGCCTGGGCGCGCCGCTGCTGCCCGCCGGAGAGCACACCGACGGGCCGGTCGCAGAACTCTCCGAGCCGCAGCGCGGTGACGAGCCGGTCGATCTCCTGGCGCAGCGCGGCGCGGCGCAGCCCGGCGAGCCCGCCGAACAGCCGCAGATGCTCGCGGACGGTGACGGGCCGGTACAGCGAGATGTGCTGCGGGCAGACACCGACGTCGGAGCGGGCCCGCGCCGGGTCCCGGCCGCCGATGGTGACGGTGCCGGCGTCGGGGCGGATCAGGCCGGAGACGATCTCGACGAAGGTGGACTTGCCGGCACCGTTGTGGCCGACGAGGCCGACGATCTCACCGGCGTCCACGGTGAGCGAGAACCCGTTCAGGGCCCGCACCTCGCCGTAGCTCTTGGTGACTTCAGCCGCTTCTAGCATGGGCGGACTCCCGTGGGTCGGGCCGCGACCGGCGCGGCCGGGTGCCGGATGTGCGGCGGTGCCGGCGTCTTCACACCAGCACCTCGGCCGGTTCGGCGTGGCTGAGGAACGCGGTGGGGCTGGCGGTCAGCCCGTAGGCGCCCGCCTGGTACACCACGACGAGGTCGCCGACGTCCGCGCGGGGCAGTTCCACCGCGTCGCCGAGCAGGTCGAGCGGGGTGCACAGACAGCCGACGACGGTGACGGGCCCCTCGGCCGGCTCGTCGGGGCGGGCCGTGGACAGGGGGTAGTTGCGGCGGATGAACTGCCCGAAGTTCCCGGACGCGGCGAGCTGGTGGTGCATGCCGCCGTCGACGACGAGATAGGTGGTGCCGCGGGACTCCTTGCGGTCGACGACCCGGGTGACGTACACCCCGGCCTCCCCGACGAGGTAGCGGCCGAGTTCGATGTGGACGCGGGCCTGCGGCAGCCGGGGCCGTACGCGCTCCTCCATCAGCGTCCGCAGGTTCTCCCCGATCCGCTTCAGCTCGACGGGCCGGTCCTGGTCGAAGTAGGGGATGCCGAAGCCGCCGCCGAGGTTGAGGTAGCGCACGGGTCCGGGTGCCGCGTCGGCGAGTTCGAGCAGCAGCTCGACGGTGTGGCGCTGCGCCTCGCAGATGCTGTCGGCGCGCAGGTTCTGCGAGCCGGCGAAGACGTGGAAGCCCTCGAAGGAGAGGTCGCCGAGACGTTGCAGCAGGGCGGGCACCCGCTCGGCGTCCACACCGAACTGCTGCGGCCCGCCGCCCATGCGCATGCCGGAACCGCGCACCGAGAACGGCGGGTTGACCCGCAGCGCGACCCGGGGCCGCATCCCGAGCCGTTCGCCGGCGCGGGCGACACGGGCGAGTTCGTTCTCCGACTCGGCCTCGATCATCACGTCGGCGGCGACCGCCTGGGCGAGTTCCTCGTCGGTCTTGCCGGGCCCGGCGAAGCTGATGCGCCGGGCGGGCAGCGCGGTGTCCAGGGCGTGCCGCATCTCCAGCGCGGACGCCACGTCGAACCCGTCGACGAGGCCGGCGAGATGGGCGAGCAGCGCGGGCATGGGGTTGGCCTTCACGGCGTACTTCAGCCGTACGTCGTCGGGCAGGGCGTCGCGGACCTGGGCGACGCGTTCGGTGATCAGCCGCCGGTCGTAGGCGAAGAACGGGGTGGAGCCGACGCGCGCGGCGAGCCGCTCCAGCGGGACGCCGCCGACGGCGAGCATGCCGTCGGCCCGTCCGAACAGGTCGGGTCCGGTGCCGGGGGCGCTCACGCGGTCACCGTCCGGCGGGTGGCGACCCGGTCGAACTTGCCGTTGGGCGAGACCGGAAGGGTGTCGAGGAAGACGACGCGGCGGGGGATCATGTAGCGCGGCATGCGCTCCTCCAGGGCCTTGCGCAGATCGCTCTCGGTGGTGTCCCCGGCGACGACGAGCACGGCGTGCTGGCCGAGCCGCTCGTCGGGCACGCCGAAGGCGACCGCGGCGGTGACCAGTCCGGTGGCGTAGGCCGCCTCCTCGATCTCGGTGGGGCTGACCCGGTACCCGGACGTCTTGATCATCTCGTCGTCGCGGCCGACGAAGTACAGGAATCCCTCCTCGTCGCGGTAGGCCCGGTCACCGGACCACACGGCGGTCTCGGCGCGTACGGCGCCGCCGCCGGCCCCGCCGCCCGGTGCGGGCCGGAACCGCTGCGCGGTGCGCTCGGGGTCGTTCCAGTAGCCCTGGGCGACGAGCGGGCCGCGCTGCACGATCTCGCCGTGCTCGTACGGCTCGCAGGGGGTGCCGTCCGGACGGACCACCATGACCTCGGCGTTGGGGATGGCCTTGCCGATCGAGTCGGGCCTGCGGTCCACCTCTGCGGGGTCGAGGTAGGTGGCGCGGAACGCCTCTGTCAGCCCGTACATCAGGTAGGGGCGGGCGGCCGGGAACAGCTCCCGCAGCCGCTCCAGCGTCGAACGGGGCATCCGCCCGCCGGTGTTGGCGAAGTACCGCAGGTGGCGGGTGGCCTCCTCGGGCCACCGGCAGCCGGTGAGCTGCATCCACAGCGGCGGCACCCCGGTGATCCCGGTGACCGCGTGCCGGGCGCACAGCCGCACCAGGTCCACCGGCAGCAGATAGTTGGCCAGCACCAGATGCGCCCCCGCGTACAGGGCGGTGGTGAGCTGGCTGAAGCCCGCGTCGAAGCTGAGCGGCAGCGCGGCGAGGACGACGTCGTCGGCGGTGTTCTCCAGGTACGTCGCCACGCTCTCGGCGCCGGCGAGGAGGTTGCGGTGGGTGAGGACGACGCCCTTGGGGGAGCCGGTGCTGCCGGAGGTGTACAGGATGGCGGCGAGATCGGTCTCCACCACCGCGGGCAGCGTCCGCCCGGCGCCGAGGGCGGGCAGTTCGGCCCAGTCGACGAGGGGCGCGGGACCGGTGTCGCCGGCGGGCGGCGGTCCGCCGACGACCACGACGTGCTCGACCGACGCCCTGTCCTCGATCGCGGTCCGCACGGTCGGGTACCGCTCGGCGGTGGTGATCACGACCCGGGCCGTGCAGTCGCCGACGACATGGCCGATCTGCGGTGCCTTGGACACCGGGTTGACCGGTACGAAGACACCGCCGGCCGCGGAGACGGCGAGCAGCGCGACGACCGTCTCGATGCGTTTCTCGGCGTACACGGCGACCCGGTCGCCCCGGTCCAGCCCGAGCCCGAGCAGGCCGGCCGCCGTCTCCGCCACCCGGCGGCGCAGCTCGGCGTAGTCGACGGTGGTGTCCTGCCAGGTCAGCGCGGGCCGCTCGGGGTCGCCCCGCAGGAGGAGGCCGTCGACCGAGGTCGGCACGGACGGGCGGGCCGCGTCAGTCATCGCCGTGCTGGTCGTCGGAGAGGACGCCGGCGACGGTCTGCCACAGCGATCCCACGGTGGCGAAGGTGTCCTGGTTGAGGGCGTCGTCGGGGAACTCCAGGTCGTAGCCCTCCTCCAGGGCGGCCAGCAGCTGGACCACGCCCATGGAGTCCAGGCCGAGCGCGGCCAGCTCGTGCCCGGCGTCCAGCTCGCCGGCGTCGGCGTAGGGCAGGAACGGCCGGATGAGGTCCTGGAACCGCTGCGGTATCGCTGTTGATGCAGGCATGTGTCACCTCGGGGAGAGATCTGCTCGGAACAGCGGTGCGCGGGTCGGTGCGACCCCGTCCCTCCCCGCCGTCCACCGCGTCGACGGACGCTAGGGCGGACAGCTTTCGGTGACCTATCGGTGGTCTATCGCCGCTCGGGCGGCGAATGCGCACGGTCTGCGGGGTTGTGCGCTTTTTGTCAGGGTCGGACGGGCTGACCGGTACGACAGGGCGGCGATGGCCGGTCTCCCCAGCATGGTCCCGAGCCCATGCGGCATCTCGCCCGTGGGCGTCGTCGGGAAGAGGGGAGGCCAGGATGACGTCGGCGAGCGTGCGCACACGGTTCGGTCCGCCTTCGGAGCTGGACGAACGGGTGATCGGCGTGTACTGCCACACCGTTCAGCAAGGAGGGCTGCGGTCGGTCCGGTCGGCGGCCGAGGCCCTCGGCATGGACGTCGGCGACGTGGCGGGGGCCGCCGCCCGGCTGGTGGAACTCGGCCTGCTCAGAACCGACCCGTTCACCGAGGACCGGCTCGTCCCGGTCGCCCCCCGGCAGGCGTCGGCGGTGCTCACCTCCACCGTCGAACGGGAGATCTTCGCCCGCCGGGACCTCATCGACCGGCTGCGCGACCGGCTCGACCGCATCGCCGTGCCCGACCCGCGCCCCGCCGAGCTGCCCGTGGGCTCCGTCGACCGGATCTCCGGCCCCGCCGAGATCCGCGGACTGCTGAAGCTGACCGCGGACCTGTGCCGCGAGGAGGTCCTCGTCCTGCGGGCCGGGCAGGACGGCGGCGACGCCCTGGACGACTTCCTCTCCCTCGCCGGCGGGCTCGTCCGGCGCGGCACCGCCGTCCGGGTGCTCGGCACCCATCTCAGCCGCGCCGGGTTCGCCGACCGCGCCCGCACCGCCCGGCTGGTCGAGGACGGCGTCGCCGTCCGCACGGTGACCCGGCTGTCCCGCACGGCCGTGGTCTTCGACCGCGCGCTGGCCCTGGTCCTCGGCGACGACGAGGACGGCGAACCGGTCGCCTGGCGGGTGCGGGAGGACCATGTGGTCCGCTTCCTCGCCGACCTCATGGACCAGCTGTGGGACGGCGCGGCCCCCTGGACGCCCGGCGAGGCCGGCTACGGGGAGGCCGCGCACGACCTGCGGTACGACATCGCGCGGCTGATGGCCGAGGGCCACACCGACGATGTCGTCGCCCGCAAGCTCGGCATGTCGGTGCGCACCTGCCGCCGCCATATCGCCGCCCTGCTGCGCAGCCTCGACGCCAGCAGCCGTTTCCAAGCCGGGGTGCAGGCCGCCCGCCGGCTGATGATCGAAGGGGCCTAGCCGCCGTGCCCGACGGATACTTGCGCTTTCCCACCATCGCGGGCGACACGGTCGTCTTCACCTGCGAGGACGACCTGTGGCGGGTCGACGCCCGCGGCGGGCCCGCGACCCGGCTCACCGCCCAGGTGGCCGAGGCCTCCCGGCCCGTGCTCTCCCCCGACGGCAGCCTCGTCGCGTTCACCGGCGCCGACGAGGGCCCCACCGAGATCTGTGTGATGCCCGTGGCGGGCGGCCCCGCCGAACGCCTCACCTACCAGGCCGCCACCTGCCATCCCGTCGGCTGGGACGGGACGACCGGCGAGATCCTCTACGCAGGCACCGCCGACCAGCCACCGAATTTCGGCCACCGCCTGTTCGCCGTGCACCCGGACGGCGGCCCGCCCCGCCCCCTGCCGTACGGCCCGGCCACCGCGCTGACCCGCGGCCCCGACGGCACCGTCGTGGTGTGCCGCAACGCCACCGACCCGGCCCGCTGGAAACGCTACCGGGGCGGCGCCGCGGGCGAGTTGTGGATCACGGACCCCGGCTCCGCACGGCCGCGCAGGCTGCTGGACCTGCCCGGCAACCTCGCCCACCCCTGCTGGGTCGGCGACCGCGTCTACTTCGTCTCCGACCACGAGGGCACCGGCAACGTGTACTCGTGCCGTCCCGACGGCACCGGCCTCGTCCGGCACACCGACCACAGCCGCTTCTACGTCCGTCATCTGCACGGCGACGGCACCCGGCTGGTCTACCAGTGCGGGGCCCGCCTGCACCTGCTCGACCCCGACCGCGGCCCCCGGCCCCTCGACATCACCCTGGCCAGTTCCCGCCCCCGGCGCGCCCGGCGCCACATACCGCCCGCCGACCATCTCGACGTGCTGCGGCTCAGCCCCGACGGCACCCGGCTCGCCGTCGTCACCCGCGGCAAGCCGTTCACGTTCGCCCACTGGTCCGGGCCGGTCCGCCGGCACGGCAGGGCCGAGGGCGTCCGCTACCGGCTGCTGGACTGGCTGCACGACGACCGCCGGCTGATCGCCGTCGCCGCCGACGACAGCCCCTTCGAACGCCTCACCGTCCTGGACACCGACGACGGCACCGAGACCGACCTGGACGTGGGCGACATCGGCCACATCACCGAACTCCTCGCCTCCCCCGCCTCTGACCTGGTGGCGTTCGCCACCAGCCGGCAGCGGCTGTACACCGTCGACACCGGCACGGGCCGGCTCACCGAACTGGACCGCGCCCGCCACGACCGCATCGACGACCTGGCCTGGTCGCCCGACGGCCGCTGGCTCGCGTACACCCGCCCCGACAGCCCGCGCACCACCGCCATCGGGATCGCCGACGTCACCACCGGCACGACCAGCAGGATCACCCGCCCCGTCCTGCGGGACATGCGGCCCTGCTTCGACCCGGACGGCCGCTACCTGTACTTCCTCGGCCAGCGCGCCCTCACCCCCGAGTACGACCAGGTCGAGTCCGCCGTCGGCTTTCCCTTCGGCACCCTGCCGTACGCGGTGACCCTGCGCGCGGACACCCCGGCACCCTTCGTCCCCCGCCCCGAGAC
>NZ_JALLGL010000257.1 GCF_023072675.1 Streptomyces sp. XM83C | reverse complement strand
CCGGAAGCCCCGCCCATTTCCGCTGTCCCCGCTCGAACCCACGGCGGTCCACGACGGTGCAGCGAATCCACTTGACCAGCACCGCGCCATCGTAAGGCCAGGGGAGGCGGCCGGGGCGGGCTCTGCGACAGACCACCCCAGCGGAGGTCACGCGCGCGTGGCAGGATGGACAACCGGCCCTGTCTCAGAGGAAGTTCGGGTATGGGGCGATTCGCAGGCGGGGAAGGCACGCGGAAGAAGGGGGAGTCCGGTGAGCGGCCTCAGCAAGGGAATCGAGAAGGTCGAGGTGTCACTGAAGTGGGATCCGAGCCCTGCCGGTGAGCCGGCGACCGACCTGGATCTGATCGCCGCGACCTACGCGGCGGACGATCCGTACGGCGACCCCGTGTACGTCGTGCACTTCGACAGCCGGTCACCGGACGGCACGATCCTGCTGAACCGGGACAGCACCGACGGCAAGGGCTTCGGCTGGGACGAGGTCATGACACTGGAGCTGTACCGGCTCGACAGCCGGTACGCGCGCGTGGTGGTCGGTGTCGTCATCCAGCAGCGCACCGCGCCCCGGACGTTCTCGGGGGTGCGGAACCCGGCGATGCGGATCCGCGAGGGCTACACCGTGCTGTCCGAGGACGACTTCGGGGGCGTGCTGGGGGCGAAGGCCGCCGCGATAGCGGAGTTCGCCCGCGACGGCGGCGGCGGCTGGCAGTTCCGTCCCGGGGTGCACGGCTTCGACGAGGACCCGGCGGAGTTCACGCGGGCGCTGGGCCGGGTGCACCAGCGCTGAGACGGCGCCGGCCGCCCTCCGGAGGGGCGGCCACGCGGTCTCACCCGGCGTACGGCGCCCCGATCGCGGGCGTCGCGGCGAGTGCCTCCGGAACGGCCGCCCGGTGGGTGAGCGACCGGGCGGGCTCGTCGGTGTTACGGGCGCGTACGCCCCGGTCGGCGAGGACGTAGAGCATGCGCAGCGTCCGCATGGTGTCGGAGGCCCACGCGGGGACGGGTTCGGGCGCGCCCTGCCGGAAGGCGCCGGCGACGGCGTCCAGCCATGCGACGGACGCCGTCCCGGTGAGGTCCGGGTGGCTCAGCACGCACGCGAGGCATAGGCGATCCGGTCGTCCTTTTGCGCGTCGAAGAGATGGTCCGTCGGCGCGAGCAGGCGGGCCACCGCCACGTCGGCGAGGGGCCGTGGGTCCTGCCCCGGCCCGCCTGGCCGGCGAGGCCGGCAGATCCGCGTCATGGGCCGCGGCATGCAGCCAGCCCAGTTCCGGGTCCCAGCCCCGCAGATCCGTCTCCGCCGGATACCAGTCGGCGAACTCCTGCCACCACCGCTCGCACCACTCCCCCGCCTCCGCGACCCGGGCGAGGACCAGCGGCACGAACGTGCGGGCCTGCACGGCGGGATCGGTGAACCGCGCGGCCCGTACGGCCGCCGAAATCCCGCAGTTCCCGGACGTCGAGGTGCGGTGTCCGGCGAGCCGCCGTCAGGTAGGCGCCGTCGTCCCGGACGGTCGGGTCGGGTGAGGCGAGGTCCCGGACCAGACCGTCGAGGGCGGCGGCACGCGCGGCGCCGTCCGTCCGGCGGATGTCCACCGCGTCGTACTCGTACCGCTGTCGGTCGCTCATGGGCTCAGTGCGGGGACGCGGGACCGGCGTTGATCGACTCCGGTCACCCCTCCATAATGCGGCAGTGGATGTTCACGACTCCTTCACATCGAGTTACGCGCGGCTGCGCCCGCTGATCCAGGAGCTGGGCGGCCTGCCCGAACGCTGGGACGACGCACCCGCGCGGGTCCTCTCCGATGTGAGAGCTGCGCTCCGCTACTGGACCGAGCAGTACGAACGACCCGCACAGGAAGACGACGTGCCACCGGCCCGGAGCGGTGCGCCTGGCATCGCACTCTTCCTGGCTCGGGAGGACGCACGCCTGGAGCGTCTGGCGCTTCATCTCTTCCGCGGTCTTCTCAGCCCCGAAGAGGCCCGGAAACGCGCGGATCTGACCTGTGTCCTGTTCTACGAGAGCATCGCCACCGACGTCGCACGGGCCGCTCGCCGCGGCTCGCCCGGCCCCGACCCCGATGCTCGCCCCAATGTCCTGGACGCGGCGCCCGGCACATCGGATGCCGCGCTGCCTGTCGTGGCCGCGTCCCTGCTGTGGGCGTCACGGGCGAGTGGGCTGCACGGCCGCTTCGACGCCGAATCACAAGCGCGCATCGCACGCCGGAAATACGCAGTGGTGAAAGGTGCGCTCGACACCGCGCGTGAACTGCTGAGTCGCCACGAGGCGAATGTCCTGGAAGAGCTGACCTGCAAGGTGGAGGAACAACTGCGGCACTGCGACTGTTCCTTGGCCTGCTGGCTCATGGCGCTGTCCGACATCGAGTTGTTCGAAGCGCAGTTGTGGCAACGTCACGAATGGGCGGCTCCCCTGCGCGAGCCGGGTCTCACGCCGTCGAATCCGGAACTGGACCACATTTTGGTCCCCGCTCAAGACGGCACCTCCAGCGCTCCCGGCGATGCCCGCGATCTGGCCGTTCTGGAGAACATCGAGGCTCAGGTCCTCGACGAGATCACGGATCCGGCATCCGCCTCCGCGGACGCGACGCCTGAGCATCTCTACGCGGAGCGGCTGCTGAAGACGTTGCGTGACGTCGCGGCGCACGATGTCGTGGCCTGGCGCCATCCCGGTCGGTCCGCGCTGGTCCACATCCTGCGCGACATCGACATCGCCCTGGCCGAATGCTCCGACTGCGGCGCGGACGACAAACCCTCCGTGTCGTTCGCGCAGGTGGTCACCGAAACCGTCGAGGTCCATCGCCGACGCCTGGAGTCCTGGGCCGGGCGCAGGCGCGCCGCAGCGCAGGGCGCCCGAGAGGTCGGCGGAAAGCTCCGCGGTATCTGCGAGTTCGAGTACGTGAAACTCCTGGCCGAGATGGCGGACCGCCTCTTCGACGGAGCGGCCACTGTGGAGAACAAACGCCACATCCGCTTCCTCTCGGAGGAGGCGGCCGAAGCCGCGATACCGGCCCTGGAACGCGAACTGGGCTCCGAGGACATCTGGAACCTCGGGAGCAAAGTACGGCTCCCCCGTCCCTCGGCCTTCGGACTGAGAATGAAGCGTGCCCGGACCTGCCGCTGCCCCCGGCACCAGGAAATGCTTCAAGGGACCGGCTCATGACCTCGTTGTTCCGGCGTCGCATTCACGCCTACCTCGCGGAAGAAGACCGCCTCGCTCGGGCGAACCGCCGGTGCCTCACCTGCGGCAGCGGCATCGCCTTCGACCGCGACGGCAATTACTGCCGGGAAGCGTGCTTTCCCGATCCCGCCGCGCCTCGCCCTCCGTTCGTGGGACGTTCACGCAGGTCCCGTATCAACGGATTCCTGAACGCGGCGCAAGCGCGGGCGATCCCGGGAGCTCTCTTCCAGGAGATCGACCCGCTCGATGTCCTGGACGAAGAGAACTGGATCTGCCATCTGTGCCAGAGGCCGATCCCGGACGACGTCGACCGCTTCGACGCCTTGGCAGCGACCGTCGACCATGTGATGCCCCTGGCGCGAGGCGGCGACCACATCCGCGGCAACATGCGCGCAGCGCACCGCCTGTGCAACACCCGGAAGAACGACCGGCTCCCCTGAACCGTGACCGACACGGTGAAGTGCCGGGACCGCACGGGAACGACCCGGGTTCGGCGACGCCGAGGGCCCGGCGGCATCCGCCGGGCCCTCGGTCACTCCTCACACACCGGAGGAGCAAGTTCCCGCTGCGTTCTCGTCGGACGAGAAGCGTCCGGGATCAGCTGCAGCCGCTGGTCGAGCCGCAGCCCTCGCAGATGTAGCAGGAGCCGGCGCGCTGCATCTTCGTGCCGCAGGAGAAGCACAGCGGGGCGTCGGCCTGGATGCCGAGCTGCATCTCCACCAGCTCCGCGTTGGTGTGGGCCTGCTGCGGGGCCGGCTTCGCGGCGGGGGCCTCCGCCATGGGTGTGGCGACGGCCTTCAGCTCCTGGGAGCGGGGGGCCGACTGGGCCAGGCCCTCGACGTCGACCTCGTCCTCGGCCGGCTCGTACGAACCGGTCTCCAGGTGACGCTGGCGCTCCTCGGCGGAGTGGATGCCGAGCGCGGAGCGCGTCTCGAAGGGCAGGAAGTCCAGCGCCAGGCGGCGGAAGATGTAGTCGACGATCGACTGCGCCATCCGCACGTCCGGGTCGTCGGTCATACCGGCCGGCTCGAAGCGCATGTTGGTGAACTTCGAGACGTACGTCTCCAGCGGCACGCCGTACTGAAGGCCGACCGAGACGGCGAT
This sequence comes from Streptomyces sp. XM83C, assembly GCF_023072675.1. Classification (GTDB taxonomy): domain Bacteria; phylum Actinomycetota; class Actinomycetes; order Streptomycetales; family Streptomycetaceae; genus Streptomyces; species Streptomyces thermocoprophilus. The sequence goes on along the minus strand of NZ_JALLGL010000257.1, from coordinate 4,724 downwards.
GGAGAAGGCGTCCATCATGCCCGCGAGGGTCGAGCCCTGCTTGGACATCTTCAGGAAGACCTCGCCGAGACCGTCGTCCGGGTAGGAGTTGGCGGTCATGTAGCCCTCGGCGCCGCCGACGGTGAAGGACGTGGTGATGCCGGGACGTCCCTTCGGGAGGCGCTTGCGGACCGGGCGGTACTCGACGACCTTCTCGACCTCGGCCTCGGCCGGGGCGGGCTCCTCGGCCTTCTTCTCCTCCTTCTTCTTGGCGGAGAGCGGCTGGCCGACCTTGCAGTTGTCGCGGTAGATGGCGAGGGCCTTCACGCCCATCTTCCACGCCTCGAAGTAGATCTCCTCGACCTCCTCGACGGTCGCCGTCTCCGGCATGTTGACCGTCTTGGAGATGGCGCCGGAGATCCACGGCTGGATCGCGGCCATCATGCGGACGTGGCCCATCGGGGAGATGGCGCGCTCGCCCATGGCGCAGTCGAACACCTCGTAGTGCTCCTGCTTGAGGCCGGGGGCGTCGATCACATTGCCGTGCTCGGCGATGTGGGCGACGATCGCCTCGATCTGCTCCTCCTGGTAGCCCAGGCGGCGCAGGGCCTGCGGGACGGTGCCGTTGACGATCTGCATCGAGCCGCCGCCGACCAGCTTCTTGAACTTGACCAGCGCGAGGTCGGGCTCGACACCGGTGGTGTCGCAGGACATCGCGAGGCCGATGGTGCCGGTCGGGGCGAGGACGGAGGCCTGCGCGTTGCGGAAGCCGTTCTTGTCGCCGAGGCGGATGACGTCCTGCCAGGCCTCGGTGGCGGCGGCCCACACCGGGGTGTCCAGGTCGTCCATGCGGACGGCCTTGGTGTTGGCGTCGGCGTGCTGCTTCATGACGCGCTTGTGGGCGTCGGCGTTGCGGGCGTACCCGTCGTACGGGCCGACGACCGCGGCCAGCTCGGCGGAGCGGCGGTAGGCCGTGCCGGTCATCAGGGAGGTGATCGCGCCGGCGAGGGCGCGACCGCCGTCGGAGTCGTAGGCGTGGCCGGTGGCCATCAGCAGGGCGCCGAGGTTGGCGTAGCCGATGCCGAGCTGGCGGAACGCGCGCGTGTTCTCGCCGATCTTCTGGGTCGGGAAGTCGGCGAAGCAGATCGAGATGTCCATCGCGGTGATGACCAGCTCGACGACCTTCTGGAAACGCTCGGTCTCGAAGGACTGGTTGCCCTTGCCGTCGTCCTTCAGGAACTTCATCAGGTTCAGCGAGGCCAGGTTGCAGGACGTGTTGTCCAGGTGCATGTACTCGCTGCACGGGTTCGACGCGGTGATACGGCCGGACTCGGGGCAGGTGTGCCAGTGGTTGATGGTGTCGTCGTACTGGATGCCCGGGTCGGCGCAGGCCCAGGCGGCCTCGGCGATCTTGCGGAAGAGGGCCTTGGCGTCGACCTCCTCGATGACCTCGCCGGTCATGCGGGCGCGCAGGCCGAACTTGCCGCCGGTCTCCACGGCCTTCATGAACTCGTCGTTCACACGGACCGAGTTGTTGGCGTTCTGGTACTGGACGGAGGTGATGTCGTCGCCGCCCAGGTCCATGTCGAAGCCCGCGTCGCGCAGGACGCGGATCTTCTCCTCCTCCTTGACCTTGGTCTCGATGAAGTCCTCGATGTCGGGGTGGTCGACGTCGAGGACGACCATCTTGGCGGCGCGGCGGGTGGCGCCGCCCGACTTGATGGTGCCGGCGGAGGCGTCGGCGCCGCGCATGAAGGAGACCGGGCCGGAGGCGTTGCCGCCGGAGGAGAGCAGCTCCTTGGAGGAGCGGATGCGGGACAGGTTCAGGCCGGCGCCCGAACCGCCCTTGAAGATCATGCCCTCTTCCTTGTACCAGTCGAGGATCGACTCCATGGAGTCGTCGACGGACAGGATGAAGCAGGCGGAGACCTGCTGCGGCTGGGGCGTGCCGACGTTGAACCAGACGGGGCTGTTGAAGCTGAAGATCTGGTGCAGGAGGGCGTAGGCCAGCTCGTGCTCGAAGATCTCGGCGTCGGCGGGCGAGGCGAAGTACTTGTTGTCCTCGCCGGCCTTCCGGTACGTCTTCACGATGCGGTCGATCAGCTGCTTGAGGCTGGTCTCGCGCTGCGGGGTGCCGACGGCGCCCCGGAAGTACTTGCTGGTGACGATGTTGACCGCGTTCACCGACCAGAAGTCGGGGAACTCGACGCCACGCTGCTCGAAATTGACCGAGCCGTCGCGCCAGTTGGTCATGACGACGTCACGGCGCTCCCACTGCACCTCGTCGTACGGGTGCACGCCCGGAGTGGTGTGGATGCGCTCGATGTGCAGTCCCTTGTTCCCCGCCTTGGCGCCCTTGGATCGGGAACCTCGTGCCGGACCGCTCGCCGTCTCTGTCATGCCGCCTCCCTGTACGGGCGAAAACGCCCTGAAGTGCCCCGATGTTCCCGTGGCACGGTGTTCTGTCTGTTGTTGCGGGCACCCTCTGCCTGCCGCCCGCAACAGGTCTTCTCGTCGCCGCCGCACGGCCGGACCCGGTTCCTCGCGATCCGGTTCCGGCCCGCCTGTCAGTCGGCGGCGTGGGCGGGCTCGGGGACCTGGACGGTCCCGTCGTGCCCGCGCTCGTCTTCCTGGCTCCCCGCGGTGGCGCCTTCGCCCGCGCGGCCGCCCTCGTCCGCGGCGGGGCGCCCCGTCTGTTCCCTGAGTTCCGCGATGGCGGCCTCGAAGTCCTCCAGCGAGTCGAACGCCTTGTAGACCGAGGCGAACCGCAGGTAGGCGACGAGGTCGAGCTCCTGGAGCGGGCCGAGTATGGCCAGGCCCACGTCGTGGGTGGTCAGCTCGGCGCTGCCGGTGGCCCGCACCGCCTCTTCGACGCGCTGGCCGAGCTGGGCGAGCGCGTCCTCGGTCACAGGCCGTCCCTGGCATGCCTTGCGCACGCCGTTGATGACCTTGGTGCGGCTGAAGGGTTCGGTGACTCCGGACCGCTTGATCACCATCAGTGAGCACGTCTCCACCGTCGTGAAGCGACGGGAGCAGTCAGGGCACTGACGGCGTCTGCGGATCGACGTGCCGTCGTCGGTCGTACGGCTGTCGACCACGCGGCTGTCGGGGTGCCTGCAGAAGGGGCAGTGCATGGACTCCAACCCTCCTCACAGCAGACTCAATAGCCTCGTCGGGCCACATGGGCCCCTCGAAGCGGACACCAGCATAGGCGATCGTGGAAGGTCCGAAGACCGGGGGGACCACAACTTCTGGGCCGCTGTAGCCATCCAACCACTAGATGTGGGGATTGGCCGATACATGCACGCTACGCGCGCGTGTCGGCGCCGAGGCTACGCGCGTATCCCCGGACGGGGCACGCAAACACGCGCGTGCACGCCTGTACCGCGCCGGCACCGGGACGCCGTATCGTTCCGGCACATCGCGGAGAAACCGTGGCTTCCCGGCGGAGATGGCGTGCGGCTCCCGCAGAGGGCGGCGCCTGGAGCCGGACCCGCTGGTTCACGGGTGGCACACTGAGCGTGTCCGCGGGCGGGGCATCCCGGCGGTGAAGAGTACAACAATGGGCCCTTTTGCCCGTGCGGTACGGGTCGCCAATACACCTCACCACCAGATCACGTCAGGCGAAACGCGTTTTTTCACTCGAACGTGTGTTTGGCGCAACCTTTCGAAAGCAACTACCGTTGTGCTGGCAGGGAGACCACCGAGAGGGGCCGACGTGACCACCACCGCAGACAGTGCCACCATCACCGCCCAGGACCGCTCCCAGGGCCGACTCGAGCCAGTGCACGCGATGAACGAAGCCGCCAATCCCGAGGGACCCAAGCGCTCCCTGCCGGGCCGACCTCCAGGCATCCGGGCGGACAGCTCGGGCCTCACCGACCGGCAGCGCCGCGTCATCGAGGTCATCCGGGACTCGGTGCAGCGGCGCGGATATCCGCCGTCGATGCGCGAGATCGGCCAGGCGGTCGGGCTGTCCAGCACCTCGTCCGTGGCGCACCAGCTGATGGCACTGGAGCGCAAGGGCTTCCTGCGCCGTGACCCGCACCGCCCGCGCGCCTACGAGGTGCGCGGCTCCGACCAGGCCGTCTCGGTGCAGCCCACGGACACGGCCGGCAAGCCCGCCGCGTCGTACGTGCCGCTGGTCGGCCGGATCGCCGCCGGTGGCCCGATCCTCGCCGAGGAGTCCGTCGAGGACGTCTTCCCCCTGCCGCGGCAGCTCGTCGGTGACGGTGAGCTGTTCGTCCTCAAGGTGGTCGGCGACTCGATGATCGAGGCCGCGATCTGCGACGGCGACTGGGTGACCGTCCGCCGCCAGCCCGTCGCGGAGAACGGCGACATCGTCGCCGCCATGCTGGACGGCGAGGCCACCGTGAAGCGCTTCAAGCGCGAGGACGGCCATGTCTGGCTCCTGCCGCACAACTCCGCTTACGAGCCCATCCCCGGCGATGACGCGACCATCCTCGGCAAGGTGGTGGCCGTTCTGCGGCGCGTCTGACGACGTCGGCGACACCAGCCACACCCGCACACGGGCGACACGGCCGCCCCGCTCCCTGACTGGGCCCCGGGACCCCTGCGCCGGTTCCGGGGCCCTGGGCTGTCCGGGGGCGGTCGGGGGCTAGGCGGTGTCTTCAAATGATCTTGGGTGGTGGATCATGGCTGGGTGATACGTCGCCATGAACTGTCCGATGCTGAGTGGGAGTTCATCCGGCCGCTGCTGCCCGAGTCGTTGCGGGGGCGGAAGC
>NZ_JALLGL010000256.1 GCF_023072675.1 Streptomyces sp. XM83C | reverse complement strand
GCGGGGCCGCCCGCCAGTGGCGTGAACTGTCCGGCACGGCCCGCCCCCTGCCGCCCGCCGACCGCTCCCGGTACGTCGTCGCCGCCCTCGTCACCACGGGCCTCACGGCGGCGGCGGCCACGGCGGGCCTGGCCTGGGCGGCGGGCGACGCGGGCGGCGCCGCGCACCGGCTGACGGCCGTGGTGGCCCCCGCCGCCGTCCTCACGGTGTTCCTCCTCCTCGCGGCGGCCTGCGCCCGCACCCACCGCCCCGTCTCTGCTCCCCCGGCCCGCCGCGCCCGGAGAGACGGGAGCGGGCCGCCGTGACACGGGCCGTATCACCTCGGCCGATCTGACGACCGGGTCTCCGTAGTGGGGACGGGGGCCCGGCCCGGGCCCCGGCCACGTCTTCTCACCGAGCCGCCCCAGGCGCCTCACCGGCCGGGCCCCGCGCCCCGGCCATCGCTTCCGGGTGACGGCCGGGGCGTGTTCACGCCGAGTCCCCGTCCCGCTGTGCGGGCCGCCGGAGTGCCCCGGCGAGGGCCGCGGCGACGCGGGCGACGCCTGGGGTCGGGGTCGCGGGCGAGGCGCCGGAGGAGGTCCGGCACGGACGGGTCCGGGATCTCCGACAGGGCCTGGACGAAACGGAGGCGGGCGGCGGGGTCCGCACCGGGGTCAAAGAGACGGCCGGTGAGGACGGCGGTGACACGGCCCGCGTCAGCCGACGGTGCCGGACAGGGCAGCCACGGCCTCCGCCGCCTCAAGAAAAACCACCTCCTGCGCCCGAGGAAAGACCTTCTCACTGTGTCGAGGGTCAAGCCGGGCGCCCCCACGCCACGCCCTGGGCGGGCCGGCCGACGACGACGTCGCCGACGAGGCCGACCGGCCACCAGCCCACTGAACCGGCCGCCCTACGGCCGGATGTCCCCCTCCACCTTGGCGATCCGTCCCGCCTCGTCGAAGGTGACCGTGCACCGGGCGCCGCCCGGCAGTTCGGCGACGATCCGGTCGCCGTCGCGGTGGTGCGGGACGCCGTAGTGGTCGAAGCAGCCGCCGACGACCAGCTCGGCCGAGTGGCCGATGAGCTGCGCCCCGGTGAGCAGGACGCGCGGCAGGGTCACCGGCTCCAGGACGGCGCGCGGCACCTGCGGGTCGTCGGGCAGGAAGTACACGCGGGTGGCAGGCCCGGCCGGGGCGCCGATGTAGCCGGGCGCGCCCGACACGCCCATGCCGGTGAAGGCGAGCGTCTCCGCCGCGTGTCCGGGGTCGGGGAAGCCGGACAGGTCCAGCATCTCCGCGGTCAGTTCGGGGATGCCGTGCTCCTGCCCGTACCGTCCGACGGTCTGCGCGAGGGCCGCCACCTCCGTGCCCCGCAGCCCCGGGTTGGCCCAGCCCCACATCCAGGACCGCTCGGAGGTGTCGTACGTGCCGAGCACGCCCACCCGCAGCTCCAGGCCGCCCTGCCGGTATGCGCAGGCCTGGAGGTCGGCGGTCCACGGCGCGTCGGGCAGGAACTCCGTCAGGGTCTCCAACTGGACCGCGCCCCACGCGGCATGCCGCTCGGCCTCGCGCAGGAAGGCATCACTGAATTCACTCGCCATGACCTCACCCTAGGTGCGGGGTACGACATCGGGCCCGGCGGCCCCGCACCTCGCACGACGCGGCGGCGCTTGCGCCGGATGCCGGGGGCGAGGCGGCGGCCGGGGTGCGGTGGTCGCACGCCGGGCAACCGGCGGCGCTTGCGCCGGATGCCGGGGGCGAGGCGGCGGCCGGGGTGCGGTGGTCGTCGGGCGGGCCGTCGTGCGGGCGGTTCCGGTCAGCCGTCGGTGTCCGCCCCCGTGGGGAGCGGCGGTTCGGCGGCGAGGCGTTCCCACTCGTCGTCGGTGAGGACACGGGAGCGGATCAGGAAGCGCACTCCTTCGGGGGCTTCGAGGGAGAACCCGCTGCCCCGGCCCGGGACGACGTCGACGGTCAGATGCGTGTGCTGCCAGTACGCGAACTGGTCGGCGCTCATCCAGAACGGGGTGTCGTCGGCCACGTGGCCGAGCAGGACATCCGCGGCGCCGACCCTGAACTCGCCGCGCGGGTAGCACATCGGTGCGCTGCCGTCACAGCAGCCGCCGGACTGGTGGAACATCACCGGCCCGTGCACGTCGGTGAGCCGCCGTACCAGCTCCTCGGCGGCCGGGGTCAGCTCCACGCGCCTGGTGCGGGCGGCCATCAGCGAAGCCCCGGCGTCCGTGCGGACCTCGGCCCGCGCGTGCGCGGAACGTGGTCGTCGGATCGCGGGGCGCGGCCGGCGAGTGCGGCGAGGGCGGCTGTTCCCTGCTGTGCGTGCACCATGACGGCTCTCCTGCGGTACGGACGGGTGCGGTACGGCGACGGGCCGTGCCGTCGTGTGCTGTACGGCAGTGTGCGGGCGCGGGGTTGGCGTCAGGTTGGTTCCGTCCGCCGGAGACGTGCCGTACCGCCGACTCGCTGTACTGACCGGTGCTCGCGCCGGCGCGGAGCCGGCGTGCGGGCCGCGAGCCGTCTGAAGCCTCCCCGTGAAACCGGTTTCCTCCCTGGGACGCCCGGCCTTCCGGCCCTGTGCGGGTCCGCGGCCTGCGGAACCAAGGCCCCCTCCCCGAACGTCTGTTGCAGGACCCGGTGACCGAAAACGTGGGGAGGGACCGTGGAGCAGCCGAGGACGGCGCTGGCCGGACGGATCGCCGAGCGCAGAGCGGGGGCCGGCGATCCTCGGGCCCTGGTCGGCGAGATGAGGCGGTCGGTGCTGCTGGTGCCCGTCTCCGACGGGGGCCTGTGGTCGGCGCGGTCGGGCGGGGTGCGGTGGATCTGCGGTTTCACCGACGAGACCGCGCTCGCCCGGTTCGCGGTGCGCCACGGGCCCGGTGGCCGTCCGATGGAGTACGCGGCGCTGCTCGGCGCCCGCATCGTCGACGAGATCGTGCCCGCGCTGGGCGAGCCCGCCGGACTGGCGGTGGACATCGCCACCGAGGACGGCTCCATGTTCTTCCCGCCGGTCGCGGGAATCGTCCCGGACGGTGTCGCCGTCGACGACGCGACGGCGGGCGAGGGGGGCGTCCGTGGCTGACGCGAAGGATCTGCACTTCGACAAGGCGTCCGTCGCGAAGTTCACCCAAGGGGTGGGCGCCACCATCGACGAGCTGGGAGAGCTGGGCGGCGCCACCGGCTCGGTGCTGGGCAAGGGGTTCTCCGAACTGTCGATGACGGGGATGGAGGCCGGGCATCACGGGCTGTCGGTCGACTTCGAGGACTTCTGCGAACGCTGGGAATGGGGCGTACGGGCACTGGTCCACGACGCCAGTCAGCTCGCGAACCGGCTGGGCCTCGCGGCGGGCACGCAGTGGGAGCACGACCAGTACGTGCAGGGCGCGCTGAAGGTGGGCGTGAACTCCCTGATGGGCGGCAACCCGCACGCCACGGAGGAGGAGATCGCCGCCCAGGGCTGGGGCGATGTGTTCACCCCCGACGCCCTGGACCCGGACTGGAGCGCGGAGTCCTTCGACCGGGCCGGCCAGGAGATCGAGCAGACGTGGAAGGACACCGCCCGCACGGTGCTGACCGAGGGTCAGGGGGGCCGCCAGTCCCGGATGCTCAACGACGCGCTCGGCATCTCCGACGAGCAGTGGAACCGGGCACTCGACGAGGCCTACGGCCCGTCGCCGGAGGAACGGGCCCGGCAGGCACGGCAGGACAGTGACGGCGGGGGCGACTGAGCGTGGGCATCGGCGACTTCATCAGCGACATCACACCGGACGCGGTCGAGGACGCGATCGAGAGCGGCGTCGAATGGGCCGGCAACCGCGTCGAGGACGTGGGGAACTGGACGGCGGACCGGCTCGACGACGTCGGCTGGGAGTCCGGCGCGGACTGGGTGCGCGAGCAGTCCCGCTCGGTGGCCAACCGGATGGGCGCCGAGGTCGACGAGATGGACCTCGGGCAGACCGAGGACAAGACCGAGCTGATCTACGGCAGCGCGGCCGAGCTGCGCTCCACGGCGCGGAGGCTGCGCGCCTTCCAGAAGGCGTTCGACACCGCCGGCCAGGGTCTGAAGGGGCTGGACTCCTCGGAGTTGAAGGGTGAGGCCGCCGAGGCGCTGCGCAAGGCGGTCGCCACCCAGCCGCCCAAGTGGTTCAAGGCGTCCGACGCGTGCGAGAAGGCCGCCGAGGCGCTGGAGAACTTCGCCGACACCGTCACATGGGCGCAGGCTCAGGCACAGACGGCGATCGACAAGTGGAAGGAGGGGGTGAAGGCATCCGAGGAGGCCGCCGAGACACACCGCAAGAAGGTCGAGGAGTTCAACAAGGCGGTCGACAGGTACAACGCCCAGCCCGCCGACAAGCGTGACCCGTCCACGCTTCCGCCCCGCCCCGCCGCGACGTTCCACGATCCGGGCAAGCAGCTGATGCAGGAGGCGCAGGACATCCTCGCCGATGCCCGCAAGCAGCGGAACTCGGCCGCGGAGACCGCCCGCGGTGCGGTGCGGGCCGCGCGGGACATGGCGCCCGAGAAGCCGTCGTACGCGGATCAGCTGGGCGACGGCCTTCAGGAACTGCAGATCATGGGCGACCATGTCGGCGGCGGCATCATCAAGGGCACCGCGGGGATCGTGAACTTCGTCCGCGGGATCAACCCCCTCGACCCGTACAACATCACGCACCCGGCCGAGTACGCCACCAACCTCAACAGCCTGGCCGCCGGACTGCTGGTCGCCGCGAACGACCCGGTCGGCACCGGCAGACAGATGGTCAGCGACTTCATGAAGGACCCCGCCGAGGGCGTCGGCCGGCTGCTCCCGGACATCGCGCTGACCGTGGCGACGGGCGGCGGCGGTGCCGGCGTCAAGGGGGTGCGGATCGCCGAGGAGGCCGCCGAGGCGGCACGTCTGCGCCGGCTGATCGACGACGCCCCCGACGGCACCCATCGCCGTCCCGACGACAAGCGGTGCACCAAGGGCACCGACCCCGTCGACCTCGCCACCGGGCGGATGTTCCTGCCGCAGACCGATGTGACGATCCCCGGCATCCTGCCGCTGGAGTTCTCCCGCCGCGCCGAGTCGGGGTGCGCGGTGGGCCGTTTCTTCGGCCCGTCCTGGACGTCCACCGTCGACGAGCGTCTCCAGATCGACCCGGTCGGGGTCGTGCACATCACCGCCGACGGGCTCCTCGTCACGTACCCGCATCCCGTGCCCGGTGCGCCGACCCGCCCCGAACCCGGCCCGTTCCGCACGGTGCTGGCCCGCGACACCGACGGCGACTACACCCTCACCGACCCCGACACCGGCCTGGTCCGCCGCTTCACCGCCCCGGCCGGCACCGAACCGGGCGGCGACGGCACGGCCTGGCTGGCCTCGCTCGAGGAGCGCAACGGTCACACGATCACCGTCGACCGGGCAGACGACGGCCTGCCGCTGGCCCTGGTCCACTCGGCCGGCCACCAGGTGACGCTCACGGCCGCCGAGGGCCGGATCACCGCGCTGTCGCTCGCCGGTGCGGGCGAGGCCGGAGCGGACCTGCCGCTGATGCGCTACGGCTATCAGGACGGCGACCTCACCACGGTGACGAAGCCGTCCGGCGCCACCACCACGTTCGTCTACGACGACCGCCGCCGTATCACCGCGTGGACCGACTCCAACAACAGCCGCTACGACTACGTCTACGACGACCGGGACCGTGTCGTCGCCGAAGGCGGCGAGGCCGGCCACGTCCGGATCACCCTGGCGTACTCCGACCCCGACCCCGCGACCGGCCACCGCACCACCACCCTCACCACCGCCGACGGCCGTGTCACCCGCCACCGCGTCGACGGCCACTGCCGGATCGTCGCCACCACCGACGCGCTCGGCCACACCACCCGCTACACCTACGACAGCAGCGGCAACCTGCTGACCGTCACCGACCCGCTCGGCGCCACCACCACCAGCTCATGGGACGCGGAGGGCCGGCTGATCGGCGTGGTCCGCCCGGACGGTGCCGAACTGCGCGTCGTGCGCGACGCGCTCGGGCTGCCGACACAGGTCGTGGAGCCGGACGGCGCCCGCACCACGTACGCCTACGACGAACGCGGCAACTGCACCGAGGCCACCGACCCCGCCGGCGCGACGACCCGCTGGGTCCACGACGACGCCGGCCGGCTCACCGCCGTCACCGACGCCCTCGGGGACACCACTCATGTGGTGTGCGACGCGGCCGGGCTGGTCGTGGAGGTGAGGGAACCCTCCGGCGCCACCACCCGCACCGAACGGGACGGCCTCGGCCGGCCGGTCCGGGTCACCGGCCCCACGGGCGGCGTCACCCGGCTCGAATGGACCGCGGACGGGCAGCTCGCCCGCCGCACCGGCCCCGACGGCGGCACCGAGTCATGGACGTACGACGGCGAGGGCAACTGCCTCACCTACACGGACCCCGCCGGCGGTGTCACCCGCTACGAGTACACCCACCTCGACCTGCCGCTCGCCACCGTCCGGCCCGACGGCGGCCGGTACACGTTCGAGCACGATGCCGACCTGCGTCTCACCCGCGTCACCGATCCGCGGGGCCTGACGTGGAGCTACACATACGACGCGGTGGGCAACATCGTGTCCGAGACGGACTTCGACGGGCGCACCCTGACCTACCGTGTGGACGCGGCGGGCCGGCTCGCCGAGCGGACCGACGCGCTCGGCGGGACCATCGCGTTCGAGCGGGACCGGCTGGGCCGCGTGCTCCGGAAGATCGTCGACGGCCGGGTGACGTCGTACACGTACGACAGGTCCGGCCGGCTCGTGGAGGCGGTGGGCCCGGACAGCGAACTGCGCTACCAGTACGACCGCCGGGGCCTGGTCAAGACGGAACTGGTCGACGGCCGGCCGCTGGTCTGCTCGTACGACGCCCTGGGCCGGCGCGTCCGCCGGACGACACCCGCCGGTCACGTCACCACGTACGCGTACGGCTCGGACGGCTTCACCGCACGGCTGACCTCAGGTGACCGCAGGATCGACTTCCGGCACGACGCGTCCGGCCGTGAGCTGAGCCGGGTCTTCGGGGACGCGATCGCCGTGACGTCGGTCTGGAACGAGTCCGGGCGGCTCGCCGAGCAGCACATCACCGCCGGGGGCCGTGCCGTCAACCACCGCGCCTACGCCTACCGCGCCGACGGGCATCTCCTGTCCGTCGCGGACGGGCTGTCGGGCACCCGCACCTTCGAACTGGACCCGCTGGGCCGGGTCACGGCCGTGCACGCGCCCGGCTGGACGGAGCGGTACGCCTACGACCCGACGGGCAACCAGACCGCCGCCTCCTGGCCGAAGCGGCACCCCGGCCACGAGGCCGCCGGGCCGCGCAGCTACGACGGCACCAGGATCACCCGCGCGGGAGGCGTCCGCTTCGAGTACGACGCCCTGGGCCGGGTCACCCTCCGCCGGAAGACCCGCCTGTCCCGCAAGCCCGACACATGGCGCTACGAGTGGGACACGGAGAACCGCCTCACCTCCGTCACCACCCCGGACGGCACGAGATGGCGGTACCGGTACGACCCGCTGGGCCGGCGCACCGCCAAACAACGCCTCGCGGCCGACGGCGAGAGCGTCGTCGAGGAGGTCCGTTTCACCTGGGACGGGCTCACCCTGTGCGAACAGACCAGCCGGCAGCCGGACGCACCCCACTCGGTCGCGCTCACCTGGGACCACCGCGACGTCGTCCCCCTCGCGCAGACCGAGCGGCTGCTGACCGCCGACGAACGCCAGGAGGAGATCGACCGCCGCTTCTTCGCCATCGCCACCGACCTCGTCGGCACCCCCACCGAACTCGTCGACGAGTCCGGCGACATCGCCTGGCGCAGCCGCAGCACGCTGTGGGGCACCACCGCCTGGTCCCGCGACAGCAGCGCCTACACCCCGCTGCGCTTCCCCGGCCAGTACTACGACCCCGAGACCGGCCTCCACTACAACTGCTTCCGCTACTACGACCCCGAGACCGGCCGCTACGCCTCCCCGGACCCGCTCGGCCTCGCGCCCGCGCCCAACCCCGTCTGCTACGTGGACAACCCGTACTCCGGGTGCGACCCGCTGGGCCTGATGCCGGACGACGAGTGCGCGAAGGCGAAGAAGCGGGAGGAGCGGAACCAGAAACGGCTCACCAAGACCGTGGACGACATCATCGAACGGGCGCAGGGAGGCAAGTTCAAGAAGCACACCGAATACCACGGCGACAGCGCGCACGGCTTCAGCGACCAGCGGGTCGCGGAGATCCTCGGCAACCCCGACGCCGTCTACCAGTCGTCGGGCACCTCCGGCAGGCTCCTGTTCCGGCAGGGCGAGGACGTCGTCCTCGTCGAAGGGCCGGGCAGCAAGGCGGGCCAGGCCGTCACGGCGTACGGGCCCTCCGGGGTGAAGGGAGAGAGCGGCGCCACCGCCCTCGGCGGCAAACCCACGGATCCGGGCGCCCCGGTGACCCATGACATGATCGTGGACGGCAAGATCCCTTCCAAGGACGGCTACATGCCCCCGGCGAAGCAGATCAGATGAGGCGGCGACAACCATGCGACTGACCTTCGACGGCGACTGGCACGCCACCGTGACTAACGAGCCGCTCACCGTCACGCCCCGCCTCGTCGACGGCGCCTCCCTGAAGCTCACGGCCTGTGCGAACCGGGAGGAGACCGACCGGTTCGTGGCGGGGACCTTCGGCAGCCACGAATGGCTCTGGGACGCGGTCGACAGCCTCCGCTTCGACCGGGACACCCGGCGACTGGCCGGAGCCGAGTTCCGGATCCCGGAAGAGGCCGCCGACCCCGAGGACTGCGCCCGCCTACCGCACACGCCGGACGTCCACCCGGCCGTCCGCCCCGGCGGACTCCTGGCGGACGAGATCCGCGACTTCCGCCACGAACCGTGCACGGTGATCTGCCGCGCCCCCGATGACTCGGTCCTGACCTGCCTGCGCGACCTCCAGGTCCTCGACAGCCCCCTGGAGGCCCGCATCGGAATCGCCCCCGACGTGGCACTCCTCGTCCAGCACGGCAGCGTCGTCGGCTGGAGCCTGACCGACCCCGTCCGCCACCTCACCACCGGGTACGACGCCCCCGACC
>NZ_JALLGL010000255.1 GCF_023072675.1 Streptomyces sp. XM83C | reverse complement strand
GTTCGGGGGTGGCCGTTTCGGGGTGGCGGTTCCTCCGGGGCGGGGCTGCCGTGGGAGTGCGGGTGGCCCACGGACGGCCGCACGGAGAAGGACGGTGAGAGGCAGAAGGACGGAGAGAGGAGGCGCCGCACGGGAGGGTGTGTCGTGGTGACCTGTCACTCCGCCTCGGCGAGGACCCGGGCGAGCGCGGTGGCCGCCTCCTCGGCGCCGGGGCCCTCGACGATCAGGTCGACGGCGTCGCCGGCGCGGGCGCCGAGCGCCATCAGGGCGAGCACGCTGGCGGCTCCGGCTGAGCGGCCCCGGTGCTCGAGGCGGGCGGTGACGCCCTTCAGACGGCCGACGGTGGTGGCGAGCCGTCCGGCGGGCCGGGCGTGCAGGTCGGCGGGGAGCACGATCCGTAACCGGTGGCCGGGCGCGGCCGGTTCCGCGCATGACGCGGGCGAGGCGGGCGAGGCAGACGCCACGGTGGGCGCGGCAGGCGTGGCGGGTGCGGTGGGCACGGCGGTCGTGGGGTCAGAACTTGCGGGCATGGCGGGCCTCCTCGGCACTCTTGAGCACGGTGGCGAGATCGCCGCCTCCGGCGGCGGCGACCGTGGCGGCGACGGCGCCCTCCACGAAGGGCGCGTCGGCGATGACGGCGTTCAGATGCGGATGGTCCTGGAGCACGGTGCGGGTCATCAGGACCGCGCTGCCCAGGTCGGGCAGGACGACGATGCCGCCCCCGCGGTCCGCGGCCGTGAGGGCCTCCTGCACACGGCGGTAGCTCGTGCCGAGCGAGCCGTCGTCGGTCCCTCCGGCGACGCAGACCGGCACGTCCTGCGAGCAGATCTGCCCGACCAGTTCCCCCACTCCCGCTGCGAGCTGTGCGCTGTGTGACACCAGTACGATGCCAACGGACGGTTTCATGAACGGGTACAGTAATTCTCTGAACAGGGTTCAGCAATAACGAACAGGGGCGAGAAATGGTCCAGTCGGTGCGTCGTGCGGTGCTCGTCCTGCGCGAACTCACGGGCGCCGCTCCCCGGCTGGGCGTGACGGAGCTGGCCGACCGCATCGGTGTCTCCAAGCCGACGGTCCACGCGCTGCTGCGGACCCTGGAGGCCGAGGGGATGGTGGTGCAGGACGCCGAGTCGGGCAAGTACCAGCTCGGGCCCGCGCTCGTCACCCTCGGCAATGCCTACCTGGACACGCACGAGCTGCGCGCACGGTCCATGACCTGGGCCAATGTGCTGGCCACCCGGACCGGGGAGGCCGTGTGGGTGGGGGTGCTCGTCGGTGACCAGATCATGGTGGTGCACCACGCCTTCCGTCCCGAGGGCGTCGTCCAGGCGCTGGAGACCGGGGCCACCCTGCCGTGGAACGCGACCGCGCTCGGCAAGGCCGTCGTGGCCTTCGCGCCCGGGGAGCAGCAGAAGAAGCTGCTGGACGGCACGCTGCCCGCGCTGACCGGACGCACCGTCACCGATCCGGAGGCGCTGCGCGCTCAGCTGGAACAGGTCAGGGACATCGGGTACGCGGTGGAGTCACAGGAGCTGACTCTGGGTGACGCCGGGATCGCCGCGCCGATCTTCGAGCGGACGCCCGGGGTGGCCGGGGCGATCGGTCTCGTCGGTCCGGTGGAGCGGCTGCTGGACGAGGAGCGCCGGCAGGCGCATGCGATCGCGACGCGTGAGACGGCCCGCAATCTCTCCCGCGAGCTGGGCGGATTCCGGGCCGGCGGGCGGCTGCCGACCTTCTGACCTGGCTTTTCGCAGACGTACGTGCGTAGCCGGGTGGTCGGTGTCCGCAGCCGTCGGCACATGGTGTGCCGCACCTCTTCACAGTGTTCCCCCTCACTGCCGCGACCGGAACGGCCGCTTGGGCGAGCCCCTCGCGTAGCCTGGTCGTGACCGCTCGGTGACCTGACCGAACGTTACCCTCTGGCCACGTACCGGACAACCGGTATAGGCCGGTGTCATGTGCATGAGTTAGCGTCGACCGGGGTTCGCGGGGCCCGTGCCACGCCGCGGCATCTCCTTGACATGCTGCGAAGCCCCGCCGTAATTTTCCGGCAAGCGTTCAGCAATGGGGAACACCGTTCATGTTTAGCTGGTCTTCGCCGGGAACAGTGTTCACCAGACCCGAACGCGCATCGGCGGACCAGCCGTTCGATGCGGGCAGCCGGCCGAGATGAGGGGGCCTGCGATGAAGAAGCTCATCAACTCCGCCGAGTCCCTGACGGCGGACGCCCTGGCAGGCATGGCAGCGGCCCACCCCGATCTGCGGATCGACCCGCGCACGCACGTCATCAGCCGCGCCGACGCGCCCGTCCCCGGCAAGGTCGGAGTCGTCTCCGGCGGCGGCGCCGGCCACGAGCCGCTGCACGGCGGATACGTCGGCCGCGGCATGCTCGACGCGGCCGTCGTCGGCGAGGTCTTCACCTCCCCGACCCCCGACCGCATCCTCGCCGCGCTGCGCGCCGCCGACTCCGGGCGGGGCGTCCTGCAGATCGTCAAGAACTACACCGGCGACACCCTCAACTTCGCCATGGCCGCCGAACTCGCCGAAGACCTCGGCATAGCGGTACGGACCGTCGTGGTCGACGACGACGCCGCCACCGGCACACCCGACGGCACACCCGGCCGCAGCGCCGGACGCCGCGGCACCGGCGCCACCGTCTTCGTCGAACGCGTCTGCGGCGCCCTCGCCGAACAGGGCGCCGACCTGACGGCCGTCGCCGACGCGGGCGCACGCGTCAACGCCGCCACCCGCAGCATCGCCATCGCCCTCACCGCCTGCACCGTGCCCGCCGTCGGCCGGGCCGGCTTCGAACTCCCCGACGACCGGATCGAGTTCGGCGTCGGCATCCACGGCGAACCCGGCCTGCGCACCGAACCCCTGCGCCCCGCCTCCGAGATCGTCCAGGACGCCCTCGCCGTACTGCTGGACCAGCTGCCGCCCGGCGACGACGACCGGACGATCGTCATGGTCAACGGGCTCGGCGCAACGCCCCTGCTGGAGCTTTACGTCGTACTCAACGAGGCCTCCGCCGTGCTGCGGAAGGCCGGCCTGACCGTCGCGCACACCCTCGTCGGCAACTACGTCACCGCCCTCGACATGGCCGGCGTCTCGCTCACCGTCTGCCGGGCGGACGAGCGGACGCTCGGCCTCTGGAACACCCCGGTGAACACCCCGGCACTGCGCTGGGGCTGCTGACGGGTTGGCACATGCCGGTAATGGAACCTTGGGAGGACCGTTGGACTCCGAGCTGACGCGGGCGTGGTTACTGAACGCCGCCCTGCTCATCGAGCGGGAGAAGGACAGACTGACTCAGCTGGATCTGGCCATCGGCGACGGTGACCACGGGGTCAACATGCAGCGCGGGTTCTCCGCCGTCGCGGCCGGCCTGGCGGAGCCCCCGCCCGCCGGCACGACCGCCGGACAGCTGCTGGTGACGGCGGGCACCACCCTGGTCTCCACGGTCGGCGGAGCCTCCGGACCGCTGTTCGGCGGCGCGTTCCGGGCGCTCGGCAAGACCCTCGACACCGCGGCGGAACCCGACGACACCCGGCTCCTCGCCGACGGGCTGAACGCCGCACGGGACAGCATCCAGCGCATGGGCGCCGCCCAGCCCGGCGACAAGACCATGTACGACGTGTACGGACCGGCGGCCGAGGCGTTCGGGCACGCCCTGTGTGACGGGGCCGGGCCGCGGGCCGCCGCACGCGCCGCCGCCGAAGCGGCCGACGAGGGCGTACGGGCCACCGAACCCATGCAGGCCCGCCGAGGCCGCGCCTCCTACCTGGGCCTGCGCAGCGTGGGCCACCAGGACCCGGGCGCCGCCTCGGCCGCGCTCATATTCCAAGCTCTGGCGACCGCGATGGAGGCCCAGTGACCCAGCGCCCGCAGACCGTCTCCCCCCTGCGCCGTACCACCACGGCGAGACCGTCTCGGCAGGCGCAGGCGCCGACGATCCCCGGCGCCGGCCGCTTCGGCTGGCTCGCACCCATGGTGCTGTGGCCGCTGGCCCGCCGTCATCTGCCCCGCCCCGCCGTACGCCCCCAGGGCGGCGGAACCCAGCGCGCCGACGACGAGGCGATGTTCGCCGCGATCGTGTACGTCCTGGTCAGCGGAGTGCCCTGGCGGGCGCTGCCGAAGACCTTCGCCGTGTCCTGGCAGAACGCCCACCGCCGGTTCACCCAGTGGAGCGGGGCGGGCCTGTGGGACAGGCTGCGCGACACCGCCCGCCGGCAGCAGATGCCCGGCCATCTGCGGCAGTGGGCCGACACCGTGGCCGCGCTCGCCGAGGAGCGCCTGAACCGGACCCCGGCCGGCACCGCCTCGCCCACGCCCGCCGGCACGGCGGCCCGCACCGCCGGACGGCCCGCCGGCACCGTCAAGCCCGGTCTCCGCGTCCACGAGCAGGGCGACTTCACCATCCGCCTGTTCGGCCCGGACCACAGCCAGGCGGAACGGCAGGCCACCGAACGGGAGCTGCGCCGGGCGCAGTGACCCCCCTCCCCACCGTTCGTCCACGGCGGCGCAGCGCGGCGCTTCTGGGAGCGCTCCCTCACGCGGCGCCCGCGGCAGGGCGAACTCGTGGGCTGACCCCACGCGCACGCCGGTACGGGCTGCGCGTCCGCGAGGAGGGCGCCTTCGGACACAGCCGACGATGCCCCGAAGGCGCCCTCCGCCACACCGCCGTACCGCCGCCCGCCGGGCCCGGTCCGGCGGGCGCATACACGTACCCGGGCCCGGTCGCCGGGCTCCGGCCGACGAAGGTTGGTACGAAACCAGGTGCACAACGCCCCCGAGCCCCGGCAGACCCGTACACCCGGGGTCGTTCGGACCCGTACACCCGGGCCCCCGCACACCGATGCCCCCACCGCCCCGCTGACCGTGGCGGACTTCCGCGCGGAGCTGGCCCGCCTGATGGCGGGCACCACGGCACCGCCCGGCGAACAGCCACCGCACACCGTCGTGTTCGCGCTCGACGGCGTCAACCTGGCCACCGCGCAACGCTGTTGGCCCGGCGCGCGGACCCGACTCATGCGGTCGGTCACCCCCACCACCTCCTCGGCGTGCTGGCTGAGCGCGCTCACCGGCCTGGACACGGCCGCCCACGGCGTGCCGGGCGTCGTCTTCGCCGACCCCTCCGGCGGCCCCGACCTGGTCAACTTCCTCGCATACGCCGGCCCCGGCCTCGCCCCGGACACCGGCACCGTCTTCCACGACGCCGCCCGACTGGGCCGACGCCCCCTCGCCCTCCTCGGCGACATGGAGCACTACGGCTCGGCCTGGCGCGACGCCCTCCTCCAGGGCGCCGAACCGATCACCGGCCACACCTTCTACACCGAGGCCGGCACCTACCGGCCCCGCCCCGCCACCGACATCGTCGCCAGGGTCCGTACGGCCGTGGAAGCGGCCCTCGACCGATACGGAACGCAGCAGTCCTGTCTCATCTGGTGCTACATCGAGGTCGACCAGCACGTGCACCGCCACGGCTACGACCGGCACACCACCGACGTCCTCACCGCCCTCGACGACTGGGCCCGCGAGCTGGCGGCCCGGGGCACGCTGGTGGTGGCCCACGCCGACCACGGCCTGGTGCCCACCGTGCACGACGAGAAGCGGGCCGCCCTCCTCGACCAGCTGGGACAGCGGTACGGCTTCCGCATGGGCGGCGCCGGCCGCATGCGCTGGCTGTACCCGACGCCGGAAACGGAACGCCGTGAACTTGCCGCCGTGCTGCGCGAGTTGCTGCCGTACGACATCCGGGTGATGGGCGCCGACGACGTCTTCCCGGCGGGCTCGGCGGCCCGCGCCCGCGTCGGTGACGTGGTGCTCGTCGCCGAGGGCGAGAGGTTCCTCACCGACCCCGACTACCGCTACGACCACGGCTCCTTCGCCCCCGAAGAGACCGACACCCCGTTCGCGGTGTGGCGATGAACCCCCAGGTCAGGGGTGCTGCGGAAGAGCACGGAGAGAGAGTGGGTGCTCCTCCGCCGCACAGCGTCCGCCGCCACGTGCCCAGGGCGCGAACAGGCAAACTGACGGTCCGTCAGAAAGGTGAATCGGGCTGTCTCATGTGGCAGTTGACGCCCCAAGGGTTCTGTTGAACGCTGAGGCCAGTCCGATCCGGGAGGGGTAGATCATGAGTACGAGTCTGACCGGCTGCCTGGAGGAAATGGAGCGCCGCGGGCTCATACCGGAGGACTGCCTCGCGGTCTGCTGCGTCGGCTCGGTCGCCCGCGGCTGGGCCAACGAGGGCAGCGACTACGACTTCAACGTCATCTGCCGCACCCCCTGGACCGGGGAGAGCGCCCGCACCATCCCCGTACCGCTGGACCCCGGAGTGGTCCCCGCCGTCGTCCTGTACGTCGACGGACGCCGCTGGGAGATCAAGTACTGGGTCGACGACCAGGTCCGCCAGATGCTCGACAAGGTCACCTGGGAGCAGTTCGAGGAGGGCAACTCCACCGCCAAGGCGCTCGTCGACGCGGAGGAACTGTTCCTGGAACGGCTGAGCACCTGCCTCACGCTGAGCGGTTCCGCCTGGGTGGAGGACTGCAAGCGGCGCGTGGCCGACTCGGCGTTCCGCGCGTTCGTCACCACCCGCTCCCTCGCCGAGGCCGACTCCTCCATCGAGGACGCCGTGGGCCAGCTCGCCGCCGGCGACCTGGACAGCGCGGTGCTGTCCGCCCGCAAGGCACTCGGGCACACCGTGGACGCGCTGCTGGAGAGCCAGGGCAACTTCGGCTCCCGCACCCCGAAATGGCGGGCCCGCCGCTTCCGCGAGACCCGGCCGAAGGAGCTGACCTTCGAGGAGTACTGGGCGCTGGAGACCATGCGCGCCTTCGACCCGGAGGACCCGCGCCGCTGGGTGGAGACGGTCGTGCAGTGCTGCCGTGACCTGTCCATGGAGGTCGAGATCTCGTGACCGCCGACCAGAACATCGCCGCGTCCGACGAGACCGGCATCGACCGGCGCCGCAGCGCCTCCGCGTTCTGGCGGTACTGGACCGGCTCCACCGTCAGCGGGGTCGGCGACGCGATCACCACGGTCGCGCTGCCGCTGATGGCGGTGAGCGTGCTCGGCGCCTCCAGCCTGGAGGTCAGTTTCCTCACCGCCGCCCAGTACGCGGCGTGGATCGCGATCGGCCTGCCCGCCGGGGTGATCGTGCAGCGGCTGCCGCTGCGCGGCACGCAGGTGGCGATGGACCTGATCCGCGCGGCGGCCGTGCTGTCGGTGCCGGTCGCCTACGCCCTGGACGTGCTGCACCTGGCGCATCTGGTGCTGGTGGCGCTCGTCCTCGGCCTGGCGACCGTCGTCTTCGACGTCGGCAACTCCTCCTTCCTGCCGTCGATCGTCAGCAAGGACGAACTGACCGCCCGCAACAGCCTCACCTCCGCGTCCGCGTCGGCGACCCAACTGGGCGGGCCCTCGCTCGGCGGTGTGCTGGTCCAGTTCTGCGGCGCCGCGTTCAGCCTGGTCCTCGACGCCGTCAGCTATGTGATCTCCGCCGTGCTGCTGCGCAGCCTGCCGCGCCCCGAACGGACCCGGCCGGAGGCCGAGCGGCAGTCCACCGTGCAGCTGATCAAGGAGGGCTGGCGGTTCGTCGTCCATCATCCCGTGATCCGGCCCTGCGTGGCCGCCGCCACCCTGACCAACTTCATCTGCGGCGCGTTCATGGCCCTGCTGCCGGTCTTCCTGGTCCGCACCCTCGACGCGCCCGCCGGCCTCGTCGGTGTCCTCATCGCCACCGAGGGCATCGGCAGCCTCATCGGCGCCGCCCTCACCCCGAAGCTGGTGCAGCGCATCGGCGGCGCCCGCACCATCCTGTGCACGTCCCTGCTCGGCTCCACGGCAGCGCTGCTGATGCCGCTGTCCGACAGCGGCTGGGGCTACCTGCTGTTCGGGCTCGGCAACATCGGCTTCGGCTGCGGAGTCGTCGTACTGAGCATCCTCACCCGCACCCACCGGCAGACCGTGACCCCGCCCGAGCTGCTGCCCCGCGTGATGGCCACGGTGCGGTTCGTGTCGTGGGGCGCGGTGCCGTTCGGCGCGCTCACCGCCGGCGCGTCCGCCGGGCTCCTCGGCAACCGGGGCGCACTCTGGCTGATCTGCGCCCTCGCCTTCCTCGCCCCGGCGGCCCTGTGGACGAGCCCGCTGCGCCGCATGCGCGACCTGACGTGAGCGCGGGGGCCGGCCGGCACGGGCGGACGGCCGGCCCCCGACCCGTACGGTCCGGTGGGCCCGGTGGTCCCCTAGGGGGCCGGGCCGCCGGACCTAGGGGAAGATGCATCCCTCAGACCGATGCGCTGCTTATGTCCGGACTCGCACCATGGAGACATGAGCACAGCGACCCTTCACCCCAGCTCCGGCCCCTTCCACCCCCACGGCGCCTCACCCGTCGAGGCCGGCCACCGCCATGTACTCGGCGACGCCCTGCGCGCCGTCCGCGTCTACGCGCGCGCCGCGTTCGACGTGGTGATACTCGGCGAGTACGGCGAGGAGACCGTCGTACGACGCAGGGGACGCCCGGAGCGCATGAGCCCCCAGCAGGCGAGCAGAACCGCAGGAGCCGGCTGACACCCCCGCCCGGCACGAACCGGAACGCCCGCCACACCACCGGCGCCCCGGTCCGGCGTCGGTCCCGGCGCGCACCGGTGGTTGACTGCCGCCATGCCCGTGCCCGTGGCCGCCGAACAGTCCCCCTCGCCCGCGTACCGGAGCGCCCACCACGACCACCCCGCGTACCGGCCGGCGGTCGTACCGGACCGTGACCCGCCGGCGTGGGTCGCGCCCGCCGTTGCTTCGGCCGTCCTGCTCGCCTGCTCGCCCTGCGTCCTGCTGATCGTCGGGATGTTCCTGCTGCTCGTCGGCAACCACTGCGAGGACACGTGCGGGCAGGGGCCGGACCCCGCCCTCCTGGCGGTCGCGGGTGTCATCCTGTACGCCGCCTGGCTCCCGGTCGCCACGCTGATCACCTCCTGGGCGCTGCCGTGGAAGCGCCGCTGGTCGAAACTGCGTGTCGTCCTGGCCGTACCGGCCGCGTCCCCCGTGCTGCTGCTCGCCCTGCTCACCCTGCGCGCCGCGCCGCTGTGACCCGGCACCCGTGACGTCCCCGCCGGGGAGCGGCCCCGCCCCCCGGGACC
>NZ_JALLGL010000254.1 GCF_023072675.1 Streptomyces sp. XM83C | reverse complement strand
GCCCGCCCCTCACGCCCCCGCCGGACACCGAAGCGGGCGAGGCGGGCTGCGGTGCGGAGGCCCCGCCCCCGCGCGAGGTCCCGCAGTTCGCTCCCGTCCGGGTCGGCGGCCTGCGGATGAGGCTGCACCGTCTGCTGCGGCACCGCCGACGTGTCCTGATCGCCGCCTTGGTGATCACTGCAACCGTGCTGCTGGCAACCGGCCCGCGCACCGAGCCGGCCCGTGGGCATCCCGACGGTCCCCCGGACGGGGCGTCGCGCGCCGCGGCGGCCGGTGCGCCGACCGCGCCGGACGAGCGGACGGCCGGGGAGGAGGTCGCCGCGCCGGTGCGCATCGCCGACGCCGCGACGGTACGGCTGCTGCGGCCGGGCGACCGGGTCGACGTCATCGCCGCCGGGGACACTGCGACCGGCGGGGGTGCCCGGGTCGTGGCGCGCGGCGCGGTCGTGACGGAGCTGCCCGAGCCGGCGGACGAGACCGCCCGGTCCGCCGAGGCCGCCGAGGGCGGCGCGCTGGTCGTGCTGTCGGTGCCGCGGGCCACGGCGGCCGAGCTGGTCGGTGCGGGCGCGACGGCACGGCTGGCGGTGACGTTGTGTCGAACGTAGATCCCCGCAGGGTGAACGAATCAGCGTCGAGTCCCTCGATGGTGCTACGGGACTGGACAGCGCCGCCACGCCGTGACGTAGGTTGCGGAGCGTTTCGTTCCATGCCCCGTACACACGACGAAAGGCCACGAAGTGAGCGAGAAGAAGGCACCCGGCGTCTGGCAGGGCTTCAAGGCCTTCCTGATGCGCGGGAACGTCATCGATCTGGCGGTGGCGGTGGTCATCGGTGCCGCCTTCACGAACATCGTGAACTCGGTGGTGAAGGGCGTCATCAACCCGCTGGTCGGGGCGATCGGCACGAAGAACCTCGACAACTACAGCTCGTGCCTGAAGGCGCCGTGCGAGGTCGCGGCGGACGGCACGGTGACCAAGGGCATCCCGATCATGTGGGGTTCGGTCCTCGGCGCGACGCTGAGCTTCGTCATCACCGCGGCGGTGGTCTACTTCCTGATGGTGCTGCCGATGGCGAAGTACCTGGCCCGTCAGGCCAACCGCAAGGCCGCCCGCGAGGGCGCCAAGGAGGTCGTGGAGGTCAGCGAGCTGGAGGTGCTCAAGGAGATCCGCGACGCCCTGGTCGCGCAGCGCGGCCGCGGCTCCGGCCACGACGAGTAGAACCCTCGGCGCCGGGATCCGCCCCGCCCGTGTCAGATGTGGTGGGGCGGCTTCTCGTCGAGGAAGCGCTTCAGGTCGGCGGCGCTGTCACCGCTCGGCCGCTCGCCCCAGCCGCGGTCCGTGTCGTCCGAGGACTGCTGGTCCAGCGGATCGTCGAAGATCAGCGCGGCCTTCGGGTCACGGGGCTCGGGCGTGGAAGCGGTGGTCATGCCTCCAGGGTACGGCGCCGAAGCCGCCGCCCTCGCGGCAGCGAGCGCCGAGAGACCGCAACCGGCGGCCGCACGGGAGGACCCCGCCGGCACCCGACGCGAGACGGGTGGCGCCCGCGCTCCCCCGCCCATCGCGATGCACAGGCGTTCCGGCCGGTTCTCTGCTGTCCTGGGAAGCATGACTTCCGGTTCCAGTCAGTCGACGGCGGCATCCGGCCGGCCCTCGCGTACCGCACCGTTGCGCAGTCTGACCGCCCGCGGGCGGGACGAGTCGCACAGGGTCGCCACTCCGCTGGAGCTGTTCTTCGATCTCTGTTTCGTCGTGGCGATCGCCCAGGCCGGCGTCCAGCTGGTGCACTCCCTCGCCGAGGGCCATGCCGGCCAAGGCATCCTCGACTACGCGATGGTCTTCTTCGCCATCTGGTGGGCGTGGATGAACTTCACCTGGTTCGCCTCCGCGTACGACAACGACGACGCCCTCTACCGGGTCGTCACCCTTGTGCAGATCGCCGGTGTGCTGGTGCTGGCGGCGGGGGTGTCACGGGCCTTCGAGGAACACGACTTCGTCCTCGTCTGGCTCGGCTACGCGATCATGCGTCTGGCGCTGGTGTCGCAGTGGCTGCGGGCCGCGAGATCGGCGCGGGGCGCGGAGCGGACCATGGCGCTGCGCTACGCCGGCGGCATCCTGGTGTGCCAGGTCGGCTGGCTGGGGCTGGTGCTGCTGCCGGAGCGGGGCCGGCCGTGGGTGTTCCTGGTGATGGTGCTGGCGGAGCTGTGCGTGCCGGTGTTCGCCGAGAAGGACCACCCCACCAGCTGGCACCCGCACCACATCGCGGAGCGGTACGGCCTGCTCACGATCATCGTGCTGGGCGAGACGATCGCGGCGGCCACTGTCGCGGTGAAGACGGCGGTGGACGAGCACGACGCGCTGGGCGAGCTGCTGCCGATCGCGGCGGGCGGTCTGCTGATCGTGTTCTCCGCGTGGTGGATCTACTTCGTGGTGCCGATCCACGGCCATCTGCGTTCCAATCGGCAGGCGTTCCTGTGGGGGTACGGCCACTATCTGGTGTTCGCGTCCGCCGCGGCGATCGGTGCGGGTCTGGAGGTCGCGGTCGAGCAGGCGGTCGGCAAGGCCCATGTCTCCACGATGTCCGCGTCGGCCGCGGTGACCCTGCCGACGGCGCTCTACCTGATCACGGTGTGGGCGCTGCATTCACGGCACTTCAAGGTGGGCATCGCGCAGCAGCTGGTGCTGCCGGTGACGGCGCTGCTGGTCATCTGCTGCACGTTCCTCGGCGACATGGCGGTGCTCGCGGCGGGCCTCGTCTCGGCGCTCGCGGTGGCGGCCGGGGTGACGCTGACGTCCCGCACGGTGGCCGGGGAGGCGGCGGCGCGGGAGACCGCCACGGCGGCCTGACCTCGCGTTCTCGCCCCCGCCGGGCGTCGGGTGCCACTGTGCCTGCATGACAGTCGACGCTTTGACGGACGTGGCCGGGGTGCGGGTGGGGCATGCGACGCGGGCCGGTGACGGCTGGCTCACCGGTACCACCGTCGTCCTCGCCCCCGAGGGCGGCGCCGTCGCCGCGGTGGACGTGCGCGGCGGCGGGCCCGGCACGAAGGAGACCGATGCGCTCGATCCGCGCAACGTGGTCAGGAAGGTGGAGGCGATCGTCCTGACGGGCGGCAGCGCCTACGGGCTGGACGCCGCGTCCGGGGTGATGGCCTGGCTGGAGGAGCAGGGGCGGGGCGTCCGTGTCGGCCCCGACCCGGCGCATGTCGTCCCGGTGGTGCCGGCGGCCTGCGTCTTCGACCTCGGGCGCGGCGGTGACTTCCGGGCGCGGCCGGACGCCGCCACCGGGCGGGCCGCCGTCGAGGCCGCCGCGGCGAGCGCGCCCGGCTCGCCGGTGCCGCAGGGGTGTGTGGGCGCGGGCACCGGCGCGGCGGTCGGCACGCTGAAGGGCGGGGTCGGCACCGCGAGCGAGGTGCTGGGCTCGGGCGTCACCGTGGCGGCGCTGGTGGTGGCCAACGCCGTGGGCGACGCGGCGGACCCTCGGACGGGTGTGCTGTACGGGGAGCTGTTCGAGGGGCGGGTGCGGTATCCGGAGGCGCACGTCCACGAGGCGGCGCGGCGGCGCCTGGAGCAGGCCGCCGCGCGGAACACGCCTCCGCCGCTGAACACCACGCTGGCCGTGGTCGCCACGGACGCGGAGCTGACGAAGGCGCAGGCGCAGAAGCTGGCCGGCACCGCGCACGACGGGATCGCCCGCGCCGTACGGCCGGTGCATCTGCTGAACGACGGGGACACGGTGTTCGCGCTGGCGACCGGGGCCCGCCCGCTCGACGAGCGGGACCCGCTCGCGCTGAACGACGTCCTCGCGGCGGGCGCGGACCTGGTGACGCGGGCGATCGTGCGGGCGGTGCGCGCGGCGGGCTCGGTGGACGGCCCGGGCGGAACATGGCCGGCGTACCGGGAGCTGTACGGCGACTGAACCGTGCGGGCGCGGGCATGCCCCGTCGGCGCGCGGGCACGGAGTGTCGGTGCAGGCATGCCGTGCCGACGCGGTGTGCCGTATCGGCGGGGGTGAGCTGTATCGGCGCGATGGCGCGGCCCGTCGGCACGCGCAGAGGCGTACCGGTGCGAGCGTGCGGCTCGGGGGTACGGCAGAGGCGTACCGGCGCGGGTGAGCCGTGCCGGAAGGGCCTCGGCCGGCCGCCGATTGTCCCGGTTCTGTCACGTGATCGTGCGAAGCGTGCCCGGAGGGAACCCCACCGGGCACCGCGCCCCTCTTCCCCCACGCATCGGAGCGGACCACGCACATCACCACAACGGGGAGCAGACTGTGACAACGCCGGACAGAGCATCGAGGCGCGTACTGGCCACCTGTGCCGCCCTCGCGGTCGGCGCCCTGGCCCTGACGGCTTGCAGCGGCAGCGCAACCGCCGACAACAACGACGCCAAGGGCGGCGGAGGCGGCCGGGGCGCCGCCTCCTCGGACGCGAAAATCGTCATCTCGGCGAAGAACGGCTCGACCGGCGCGTCGATCAACGCCACTGACGTGCGGGTGAGCGACGGCCGGCTCACCGACGTCCGGATGACGGTCGTGAAGACGGGTGAGGCGGTGGACGGCACGCTGTCCGCGGACGGCCGCTCGTGGAAGCCGAAGGAGCAGCTGGAGCGGGGTACGGAGTACCGCATCGCGGCGAAGGCGCAGGACACCGACGGCGACACCACCTCGGCGGACTCGCAGTTCACGACGGTCAGCGCGGCGAACAGCTTCATCGGGACGTACACCCCGGACGGCGGCTCGACGGTCGGCGTCGGCATGCCGGTGTCGTTCTCCTTCGACAAGGCCATCAGCGACAAGAAGGCCGTCCAGTCGCACATCAAGGTCACCTCCAGCAGCGGGCAGAAGGTGGTCGGGCACTGGTTCGGTGCCAAGCGGCTGGACTTCAGGCCCGAGTCGTACTGGAAGGCCGGCTCCAAGGTCACGATGACGATCGACCTGGACGGAGTGGAGGGCGCGAACGGCGTCTTCGGTGTGCAGAAGAAGACGGTGACCTTCACCGTCGGCCGTTCGCAGGTCTCCACCGTCGACGCTCGCACGCAGACCATGACGGTCGTGCGGGACGACCGGACCATCGAGACGATCCCGGTGTCGACGGGCAGCCCCGAGTTCACCACGTACAACGGCACGATGGTGATCTCGGAGAAGTTCCAGCAACTGCGGATGGACAGCCGGACGGTGGGCCTCGCCAACGCGTACGACATCGAGGACGTGCCGCACGCGATGCGGCTGACCACGTCGGGCACCTTCATCCACGGCAACTACTGGTACCGCAAGGGCAATCCGCCGTTCGGCCGCTACGGCAGCAGCCACGGCTGCGTGGGCCTGCGGGACGTCAAGGGCGCGCAGGGCGACACGCCCGGCAAGTGGTTCTACGACAACTCCATGATCGGCGACGTGGTGATCGTCAAGAACTCCGCGGACAAGACGGTGGATCCGGACAACGGCTTCAACGGCTGGAACATGCCCTGGAACGACTGGGTCGCCGGCAGCGCCGTATGACCCCCCGCGAGCCGCTCGACTCGCCTGTCACCAGCGCTTTCTGACACTCCGACGCCCGTCCGGGAACTTTCCGGGCGGGCCCGGCGTTTTCCCGCCGTACGTTTTCCGGGTTCGGGGGTCACATGCTCCCGCCCAGGGGCTACGGTATGCACCCACAAGGTGACATGCAGCAACGCCGGGAGCAACCTTGAGCGTTCCGTACGGGACCGCAGCGTACGAGTCGGCCGAGTCGCCCGAGTCTCCGGAGGAGCACCTCGCTCGACTGCTCGGCCGCGCCCTGAACTCCTTCGAACTGCCCGACGAGGCGATACGCCGGCTGGACTGCGCGCTGGCGTACGACAGTTCGCTGCACTCCGCGCACCACAGCGCGGGCCTGCACCGGGAGACCTACCGGCATACGTGGCTGCTCGCGGACGGCACGGCGCTCACCCTGTGGGAGCTGGTCCACAACACCGCGCGGGGCGGTGAGCCGCAGCACGAGGTGTATGCGGACGAGGAGGAGCTGCGTGCGGCGACGGCGCGGCTGCCGCTGCCGCCGGACGACCCGGAGTTCGAGCTGCCCGTGCTGGTGCAGCTGGCGCCGGTGCCGGCCCCTCGGCATGTGTACGCGCCGGACGACTCGGCGGACCACGCACGCCGGCTGCTGCGCCGGGCGGAGAACCCGGACCGGCCGGGCACGGAGACGGCGCACCTGCTGACCACGGCGTTCGCGCACCAGATCACGCAGGCGTTCGGCCGCCCGTGCCGGGCGGGCCGCGCCGGGCTGTGCTTCTCGCTGTACGAGCACGCGTTCCTGCTGCGGGACGGGCGCGAGGTCTCCCTGTGGGAGGTCGAGCACACGGCGACGCCGGACGGGCGTCACATGTGCGAGGTGTACACGAGCGAGGACGCGGCGCGGGACGCGATGGAGCGGCGCGCGGCGCAGGTGTCCTGACCTCGGGGCCGTACCGGCCGGACGATCAGGACGACGAGGCCGGACGGTGGGACGTCAAGGCGGGACGTCGAGACAGGACGTCGCGGCAGTCCTCCCGGCGGGTGGTCCTCAGCGGCCGTCGCTGAGCTGCCGTACGAGACCGGCGAAAGCGGCCTGTTCCGCGGGGGTCAGTTCGACGGCTTCCCGGTGCGGCCCGGTGGTGCGGGGTCCGGGCAGACCGGACAGCGGCGTGATGACGGTGTGTCCGAGGGCGGCCTCGAAGCGGAAGCGGCGCAGCAGGCGGGTCACGCCGATCAGCCAGGCGACGCCGGCCAGGGTCAGGAAGGCCGCGCCCGCCAGCTGGAGGATCGAGAGATGCTCGGGCATGCACCCCAGTGAACACCACGGTCCGGGACTTCGACCCCGGACCGTGACGTATCTCGCAGAGTGGGCGGTGTCACTCGATCCGGTTCGATATCACTACATCCGGCTCGATACGACGTGCCCGCTCCTCCGTATGGACAACTCGTCCTCCGTCGGCGGACGCAGAGGCGATCGTGCGATCGGGCGATCACGCCGCCACGATCACGCCGCCACGCTCTGCTTCGGCTCGGCCGCAGCCGCGGCGCCTTCCACCGCCTGCCCGGTGGCCCCGGCCGGTGCCTCCTTGCTCAGGCTCTTCAGCACGATGACCAGCGCGGCGGTGACGCACACCCCGGCAGCGAGGGCGACCAGGTACGGCAGCGGGTTGCCGATCAGCGGGACGACGAAGACGCCGCCGTGCGGGGCGCGCAGGGTGGCGCCGAACGCCATGGACAGCGCGCCGGTGACGGCGCCGCCCACCATGGACGCGGGGATGACGCGCAGCGGGTCGGCCGCGGCGAACGGGATCGCGCCCTCGGAGATGAAGGAGGCGCCGAGCACCCAGGCGGCCTTGCCGTTCTCGCGTTCGGTGCGGGTGAACAGCTTGCCGCGCACGGTCGTCGCGAGGGCCATCGCCAGCGGCGGGACCATTCCGGCTGCCATCACCGCGGCCATGATCTTCATCGCGGAGTCGCTCGGGTCGGCGACGGCGATACCGGCGGTGGCGAAGGTGTAGGCGACCTTGTTGACGGGTCCGCCGAGGTCGAAGCACATCATCAGGCCGAGGAGGGCGCCGAGGAGCAGCGCGTTGGCGCCGCTGAGCCCGTTGAGCCAGTCCGTCATGCCCTTCTGTGCCTCGGCGATGGGCTTGCCGATGACGACGAACATCAGGAACCCGACGATCGCGGAGGAGACCAGCGGGATCACCACCACCGGCATGATGCCGCGCAGCGCCGCCGGGATGTTCAGCCGCTGGATCGCCATCACCACACCGCCGGCGATCAGACCGGCGGCGAGTCCGCCGAGGAAACCGGCGTTGATGGTCACGGAGATCGCGCCGCCGACGAAGCCGGGGACGAGGCCGGGCCGGTCGGCCATGCCGTAGGCGATGTACCCGGCGAGGACGGGGACCAGGAACCCGAAGGCGACGCCGCCGATCTGGAACAGCAGGGCGCCCCAGCTGTCGGCCTGCGTCCACACGAAGTGGTCCATCACCGACGGCGCCTTGTTGATCTCGTATCCGCCGATGGCGAAGCCGAGCGCGATCAGCAGACCGCCGGCGGCGACGAACGGCACCATGTAACTGACGCCGGACATCAGCCACTTGCGGAGCTTGGTGCCGTAGCCGTCGCCGGAGTCCCCGGCGCGTTCCACGGGGGTGCCCCGCCCGGCGGGCGCCGCCCCGGTCATCTCACCGCGGGCGGCCTTCTCGCGGGCCTCGGCGATGAGTTCGGCGGGGCGGTTGATGCCGGCCTTCACACCGACGTCGACGACCGGCTTGCCCGCGAAGCGGTCCTTCTCGCGTACGGGCACGTCGTGGGCGAAGATCACGGCGTCCGCCGCGGCGATGACCGCCGGGTCCAGCCGGGTGAACCCGGCGGAGCCCTGCGTCTCGACGACGACCTCGACGCCCGCCGCGCGGCCCGCGTTCTCCAGGGACTCGGCGGCCATGTAGGTGTGGGCGATGCCGGTCGGGCAGGAGGTGACGGCGACGATCCGGAAGACGCCCGCGCCGTCGCCGCCCGCGCCCGCGACGTCGCCGCCCGCGGCCGTGGCGTCGGCCGCCGCGCCGTCGGTGGTGTCCGCTGCGGCGCCGGAGGAGGCCGCCACCGGCGACGCAGCGGAGTCGTGGGTGCCGCGCGCGGCGCTGTCGCCGGCGGGCGCGACGGCGCCGGTGTCCGCCGGGGCGTCCCCGCGGATCAGTGCCGCCGCCGACGCGGGGTCGTCCGCTGCGCGCAGGGCGGCGGTGAAGTCCGCGTTCATCAACTGGCGGGCGAGGGACGACAGGATCGTCAGGTGGGCGTCGTCGGCGCCGGCCGGGGCGGCGATCAGGAAGATCAGGTCGGCGGGGCCGTCGGCGGCGCCGAAGTCGATCCCGGCGGCACTGCGTCCGAACGCCAGCGTCGGCTCGGTGACATGGGCGCTGCGGCAGTGGGGGATGCCGATACCGCCGTCCAGGCCGGTGGGCATCTGCGCCTCGCGGGCTGCCACGTCGGCGAGGAAACCGTCGAGGTCGGTGACCCGGCCCAGGGCCACCATGCGCTCGGCGAGAGCGCGGGCCGCGGCTTCCTTGGTGTCGGCGGACAGGTCGAGGTCGACCAGATCCGCGGTGATCATGTCGCTCATCGCGGGCTCCTTAGCTCGCGTACCGCCCGTGGGGAGCAGCGGGCGGTACGCGAGCTAAGGAG
>NZ_JALLGL010000253.1 GCF_023072675.1 Streptomyces sp. XM83C | reverse complement strand
CTGGCTGGCCGGATGCCGACGCCTGCACCGCCGCTACGAGCGAAAGGCCGAACACTTCCTGGCCTTCGTCGGCATAGCCGCAGCCCTCATCAGCTACCGCCGACTCACCAACTGAAACAACGTCTAAAGCCGCGCAGGCCCTGGCACGGCCTGGCCGACGTTGAACTCGCCACCGCGGAATGGGTCGACTGGTTCAACAACCAGCGCCTCCACACAGCGATCGGCGACATCCCGCCCCACGAGCACGAGACCAACCACTACGCTCAACACCAGCCCCAACCGGCGGCTGGAGTCAACGCATAGAGCCTCCACCGATCCCGGAGCGGTTCACACCCCGACCTGCTCGTCTACCGGGAGCTCGTTGAGGAGGCCGTTGACTGCCTCGCAGACGGCAAAGACTCCGCCGCGCAAGCCCTCCTGGGCAATGTCCTTGACTCCTGCATGCGTGAACACGGTCACGACTGGCTGGCAGACCGTTTCACCAACGCCCAGTTCACGGGGACGAGCAGCCACAACAGGCTCAAAGGAGCCCTCGCCGCGTACGACGGCACCAGTCGCATCAGACCCGGGATGTTCACCGCCTACCTGCTGGTCACATCGCTGAAGAACACGTTCGGGCCAGCGCCGAAGCAGGTCACCTTCAACCGGCACCTTGCCGCGCACCATGCCGCCAAAGGCAGTTACCGCAGCGAGTTCGCGTTTGCTGCTGTTCTGAGCGTCCAAGCCCTCTTGAGGCACTTGGACGGCTACTTGTGGGCACGAACCTGAGAGCGATGACATTCGCGTCCGGCCCGGGGCCGCTTCCCGCCCGGCGGGCACCTGAAAAGAAAGTTCGGCCGCTGCTCCCGCCTGGCGGAGCGTGCCGCTGATCGGCCTTTTCTTGCAGGTCACAGCCGTGTGGCGTGGTCTGCATGACAGTGGATATCAGAGTGATCCGGGCCGGTCAGATGTACCGCTACTACCTCCGCGAGACGGTTGTTGGTGACGGCCGACGCCCGGCCCGCACACCGCTGCGCGTCGCCCAGGAGCAAGCCGGGGTCCCGGCCGGGCGCTGGATGGGCCGCGGCCTTGCCGCGCTCGGAATCGCACCGGTCCAGGAGGTCACCGAGGCGCAGCTGCGGAACCTGTTCGGCGAGCGCGGCCGCCACCCGTACGCGGACCAGATCCAGGCCGACCGGCTCGCCCAGGGGGAGTCGGCGAAGAAGGCGTTCAAGGCCGGCGCCCTCGGACGCCGGGTGACGGTCACGGGCGTGGACTTCGTGTTCCGGCCGCAGCCGACGATCTACCTTCTGTGGGCGTTCGGGGATGAGGAGACGCGGCGGGTGATCGAGGCCGCGCACGAGCGGGCGATCGAGCGGGTGCTGGAGTGGATCGAGGACGAGGTCGCGGTGATCCGGTACGGCAAGGACGGCATCTACCGGGTGAGGCCGCCCGGCGGTCTGGTCGCCGCCCGCTTCCGCCACTACGAGGCTCGCTCTGGCCAGCCGTTGCTCCATGACCATCTGCTGCTGAGCGTGAAGGGGCAGCGCCTGGACGGGAAGTGGGGCTCGATCCACACTCTGGCCCTGCACGAGAACACGGTCGCGGCCTCCGCGCTCTACAACGAGCTTGTGGCCGCGGAGGTCTGCGAGGCGCTGGGGCTGGCGACCGAGCCGCGCACCGTTACCCCGGGGCGCCGACCTGTGATGGAGATTGCCGGGGTGCCGCACGAGCTGATCCGCTGGACTGCCCGGCGCAGCGACCAGATCGCCGCCTGCCTGGCCGAGCTGGAGCACGAGTACGTCACCGCCGTCGACGACGACGGCGAGTTGAAGTTCCTGCCCGTGGTCTCGGAGCGGGCCCGCGCCAAGATGAACCAGATCGCCGCCCGCAAGACCCGCCTGCCCAAGCGGAAGGCCCAGCCGCTCGCGCAGCTGCGTGTCTGGTGGAAGGTGAGCGCGATCCTCACCTCCAAGGTCGCCGCCGACGTCATCAACTCCCTCCTCGAGCGCGCCCGCGCCGCGGCCGCCGCGATCCGGGCCCGCGTCGGGGCCGTGGTCGATGTCGCCCTGGCGGCCGTCGACGTCACCGCGACGGTGTTCGTGATGAACGAGGGCGGCCGCTTCCACCGCCGGCACCTGCTCGCCGAAGCCCGCCGTCATCTCGCCCTGGTCCTGCGCGGCCGCCGCCGCGACCCCGGCCTGGACGAGGAGATTGTGGCCGCCGCCATCTCCACCCACTGCCTGGACATCAGCGAGCCGACCACCACGATCGGCCTGCTGTCGGACTACCGCCTCTACACCGCCCGGTGGTCCCTGTCCGACCTCCCCGCCCGCCGCCGACCTCCGATTTCTGCGGCGGGCCCGGACCGGCAACCGCCAGCCGATCCCGGCGACCCCGCCGAGGTGCGGCCGCCGGGCCAGGATGCGAGGGAGTGGGAGATCCCCCGCGTCCCGCTCCAGTACGAGCGCGCCGTCCTCGCCGGCGCGGTGGTGCGCGAGAAGCTGCGCACCGCCACCGCCACCGTTGTGCGGGGCCGGGCGTACGACGTCGTCGCCCACCAGCAGGCGGCGATGCCCGAGCAGCTGCTCGCGCCCGGGCCGGCCGACCCCGAGCACGACGACCGGGAGCCGAAGGCCGGTCGCGGGGAGGCGATCGACATGACGGCGCTGCGGGCCTTGCGGGAGTCCCGCACGGACGTGGAAGCCCTTGATCTCACGGCCGACCGGCTGCGCCGCCTTCAGGACGCGTTCGCGAAGGCGGGCGACGACGCCCGGGCCCGCTCGGACCGCGACACCGCACAGGCCGACGCCGACGCGGTGCGCCCGGTGCGCCCGGACGACCAGCAGGCGCACCGCCCGCAGGAGCCCGGACCGCACCGCGGCCGGGAGGCCGGCCACTGAGTGGACCCGATGGTGCGCACCCGGTGCGGTGGTGCGCACCGACGACGCCCCGCGTCCAGTCCACCGAGTGGAGTCCACCGTCCGGGAGTGGACGCCACCGTGCTCGACATCCACCCCACCGAGTGGAGCCCACCGGGTGGAAGTGGACGCCATCGACGGGAGTGGGCCGCGCATCCACCCGGTGCGTTTCTCCTTGACCTCAGCTCAGGTCAAGGAGAAACGGCACCGCCTCCACCCGGGCCCACTCCACCGCACCGCGTCCACTCGGTGCGCGCCACTCCCGCGCGCCGGCCGCACAGGTGCGCGCACCGCCCACCGAGTGGAGGCGCACCGGATGGACTCGGTGCGCACCACCGCACCGGTGCGCACTCACCCGGTGCGGTGGTGTGGTCAGCGGTGTAGGGCCACCACGTTCTCCACCACCGCACGGGCCCGCGCCACGTGTTCGTCGCGCAGCTCCTGCAGAGTCTGGACGGTGTCGGTCGGGGCGGCGGCGAGGACCTGGCCGACGAAGTGCGCGATGGTGCGGGCGATCCCCGGCGCGGCAGCCGCGGGGGCGTGCGTGGCCCACTCGCGGATCGCCATCAGGGAGATGACGCCGACCTCGTTCAGGGCGAAGGAGTCGGCGCAGGGCTCGGTGTCGTCGGACAGCGCGGTCACGGGGAAGACGACCAGCTCCGCGATGGCCGGCAGCAGTCCCGGCAACTGCTCCACCTCGGGCGCGAGCCGCGCCGTCGTGGCGTCGTCGCCGGTCTCCGCGGCCAGGACGTAGTCGAAGCCGAGCTGGACCAGGTGCGGGGGCAACGAGGGAACGATGGGGGACATGGGCAGCTCTGACGTACGGGCGCCGTGCCGATCACGGCGACGTCCCAGCAGGGTCGGCCCGTCAGCCTGTGGACAGAGGCCAGAGAACTCTCCCCCCGAGCCGAAACCGGCGAATCGGGTCTGCAAGGGTCAAACCGGGCCTCCTTGTCCAGCGTGGTCGGGGCGACCACGAGCCCGACCATGACCCTTTGTCCACCTCTGCTACCGCCCCGACCACGGCCACGTTTCCCCTTGACCACGCCCGCTACCGGCCACGGTCAGACCGCGGACAAGGGGGCCCCTTGCACGCTGCTCCCTCGATCACCGCCCACCAGGGCGGCCGAAGCGAAGGAGCCCCTGCGATGACCACGCACCGACCACCGGCAGGCGCCCGGCGCGCCCGCCCCGACCACGGGCCCGACCAGCACCGGGCAAGCCGCCCCGGCCTCCTGCGGTGCGCACTTGGGACGCCACTGTGGAACCCACTTTGGTGCCCGGCACCGAGCCGGACGGAGAAAGCCCAGTTCACCACGCAGATATGGCCGCGCCCCGCGTTGTCACTACCCTCTTCTCTCCTCCTCTCACTGAGCAAGCCCTGGGAAATGGGTGGGGGTGGGGTGTCAGTGGTGGAGGCGATCATCGGGTTCAGGGCGCGACTGGTGCCCTCCGCGGCCGGGCGGGGCCGGCGCCCGGCCGGTGGCCGGACGCGGACGACGGGAGGGCGGGGCTGATGGCGGGGAAGCGTGAGGAGAACCCGGCGGGGTCGTCGAACAACCTGCGCGGCGACGTGCTGCGCGTGCTCGGGGTGCTGAAGGTCGCGACGGTCGAACAGATCCAGCAGATCGCAGCTCCGCACCTGAACTACCGGCACACCGACAAGCCGACGCCCTCGAAGCGGAAGCAGGCCCGCACCGCTGCGCATCTCGGGGCGCTGTCCGATCTGCGCAAGCACAGCCTGGCGGAGAACGGCGGACAGCTCCCGGGCGGGGACAGGCTGCGCAACCTCACCCCGATGGGATTGAAGGCCGCCGCTCGCGAGCTGGGACGGCCGGTCGGGGAGATGGGCGACCCCGCCCGCGGTGCGGGCCGCACTGGCGCCTCCCACCCGATGACGGTCAACGAGGCCGTGCTCGCCCTGCTGCGCCCGAAGCCAGACCTGTCCCAGCTCGCCAGCGAGCCGGCCGACGTCCGCGCCGCCGCGCAGGCCGCCGTCGACGCGCCCGCCGGGTTGGGCACCATCGCCTCCTACGCGACCGAGGTGGCGCTGCCCGCGACCGGTACCTGGTCCAACCCCGGCAAGGGCGGCACCCAGGCGGACATCGTCATCACCGCGCCCGAGGACGGGGTGCCGCTGCTGTTCGTGGAGATCGACAACTGCTTCGAGTCCGCGCCGGTCCTCGCCGCGAAGATCGACAAGTACATGCGGTTCTGCCAGCGGAAGGTGAAGGACGTCGACGGCAAGAAGCGGCCGATGTGGCGCACCCGCTGGTGGGTGCCCGACGGCCGCCGCGGCGACCAGCCGCACCCGCCGCTGCTGCTCGTCTTCAACCGGATCGGCCCGCGCAACCCCAACACCATCATCGCGCAGCTGGCCGAACTGACAGAGCGGCACTGGAAGGGCACCTGGTACGAGGACGGCTTCCACATGTACGACGGCAAGCTGCCCATCGTGGTCACCGGCATGAAGCAGCTCAAAGAGCACGGCCCGGCCGGAGCCGTCTTCCGGCGCCTCGGCCGACCGCATAACCAGACCCTC
Source organism: Streptomyces sp. XM83C (assembly GCF_023072675.1). Taxonomy (GTDB): domain Bacteria; phylum Actinomycetota; class Actinomycetes; order Streptomycetales; family Streptomycetaceae; genus Streptomyces; species Streptomyces thermocoprophilus. Next base: position 3,799 of record NZ_JALLGL010000253.1, on the reverse strand, counting down.
CTCGAGGCGATCGGCAATCCGCGCCGCGAAGCCCACGACGCCCGCAAGCAGGCCGAGTACGCCGCCCGCCAGCGGGAGCACCAGGAGGAGCTGCGCCGCATCGTCGCACAGCACAAGGCCGAGCGGGAGGCCAGCCGCCCCGTGTGCGCCGGCTGCGGCAACCGGTTCACCGACGAACGGTGGAAGGCCATCGAGCCCGCCGGGTGGGGCACTCCACGCGACACCCATCCGCACCTGTGCGACGGCTGCAAGCAGCGCGCCATCACCGCCGAACGCCAAGCCGAGCAGGCCGGGCCCGAGCACCAGGAGCACGACCAGGCCGTCCCCGAGCAGAGGACCGAGGGCGGCTGGCTCTCGCGCTTCCGGCCCGGGGCCGGGTGACAACCACTGCGTGCCGTTCGTTCACCACACATGCCTGATGAACTGCCGTCGCCCGAAGAGATCGAAGCCGCTCGCACGCCCGCCGGCGGCTGGAAGCGTGACCAACTCGCCGCCTGGGGCGTCCAGTGGCCCCCGCCCAAGGGCTGGAAGGACGAACTGACCAGGCGCTGGAAGGACGCACAGCAGGGCGGCTGACCCGACGACAACGGGGCCGGACAGGATTACCCTGCCCGGCCCCGCGGCTCGTCCACGCCCCGCTACGCCCACCGCATCCCGATCGCGGACAGCAGCTCCACCCGCTCCGGGGACAACGTCGCGGCCCGGCTGCGCTGGTTCCCGATCCACGCACCGAGCCGGAGCTCCCGCTCCTGCTGGTCCTCGCCGACGACGATCCGTTCGACGTGCTTCCTCGGTACCCGCAGGTGCCCCTCGCGCTCGAAGAACTGCCGGGCGGCCTCGTAGTTCAGCGCCCACTTGTCGGCCTGCGTACGGCGCGGCGGCGGCTTCTCGTCCTCGGCCGCAGGTTCGATCCCGAGGACCTGCTCGCACATCCACTGCTGCACGGTCGTCAGGTTGTCCCATCCGAGCCGGACCGAGCGCACCCACCGCCCGAGGTCCTCGCCCTGGTGCACGACGTCACCGGGCTCGGTCGGCAGCTCGCCACCGGCCTCCAGGTGCATGCGGGTGAGGTGGAAGGCACGCTGCCACTCCACCGGCCAGCTCGGGCACCACGACGGGTCGATGTCCTCCAGCTGCTCGCGCCGCTCCGCCGACATGGCTCCGGCCGACGACTCCACCGGCAGACCCTCGGCACGCCGCTGCTCGATCTCCTGCGCCTTCCGAGCGGCGGCCCTGGCGTTCTTCAGCCAGATGCCCACCTTGTAGCCCTGGAAGGTGGCGTCCAGCGGAGCCAGCAGGTGCCCGTGCTCCTCGGCCCACCCCCGCGCCGCCGCGAGACCTTCCTCCCACGCGACGTCGAAGTGCGACCACACCATGCCCAGCTTCTCCAGCTGCTCGATGCGGCCCTCGTCCATGTCGCCGCGGGCGTAGAAGCGGCGAGCGTCGGCGATCCACTGCCCGAGCGGGAAGTTCGCGAGCGAGGCCGGCCACCCCTCGGCCTCGACCGCCTGGTCCTCCCCGCCGGGCACCCGGTAGGTGAAGGGCACCTTCAGGTCGCCGTGATCGCGGGCGTAGATGACGGCGGCCTCGATGCCGCGCCGCCAGTGCTCGTGCTCGGGGTTGAGGACCCGCAGGTTGATGAACGCCGCCAGCTGCGCCGGGTCGCGGGGGGTACTGAACTTCAGCAGCTTCCGCGCCGGGGCCGACGGGCCGCCGGGCCCGTTCCCCTCGCCCCGGCTCTCCTGGCCCTGTGCGCCCTTCTGGACGGGCTTGTAGGCGCTGGGAGCTTGCTGTTGCGCCAACTGCTCCACCACCCGGGCGTCGTGCGCCCTGAGCGCCTCCAGCAGCTTCGCCAACCCACCGAACGCCCTGGAGGTCAACATGTTGTCCGCCGTCTCGCCGGGCCCGAGCAGCACCGGCACGACCAGGCTGGCCACCTTGCCCTCGCCCGGGTGCATCCGCAGCGCGCGGCCCACGGCCTGGACGAGGTCAGGCATCGAGCCGCGGACGTCGGCCCAGTAGACGGAGTCACACTCCCGGGTGTCCACGCCCTCCCCGAGCACCTTCACCGAGCCCAGGAAGCCCTTCTCCACCACCGTGCCGTCCGTGGCGATGCCGTCGGCGAACTCGCCCAGCACCCGGCGCCGGTGGCCCGGCTTGTGGTCGCCGCACAGCCAGTCCGCCCAGATCGTGCGCGGGTACAGCTCGGGGTCGGCGGCGTGCAGCCGCTGGGCGACGTCGGGCAGGCCGGCCGCGAACGCCTCGGCCTCGCGGACCTGGTGGTGGAAGACGAGCGTCCGGCGGAAGCCTTCCTCGGCCGACGCCTTGAGTAGCGCCGTCTGGAGGGCTGCGAGCCGGGCCCCGCGGACCTCGTCCGAGCGGCCCTCGGCGCCCAGGAGCTGGGCGGCCTGGAGCTGGGTGTCGGTGATGTCCACGCACACCACCTGGTAGGGGGCACAGATTCCCCGGTCGATCGCCTCCGACAGGGTCAGGGTGAACGCCCTGCTGCCGAAGGGGCCCTCGGGGTCGTCTTCCATGCTCGCTACCAGCTCGCCCGGGGCTCCCGCGGCGTCCTCGTCCAGCTGCCACAGGCGGGGCGTGGCGGTCATGTAGAGGCGGCGCAGGGACGGGATGCGGGTGTTGTCGTGGACGACCGCCCACGGCTTCCCGATCCGGCCCGACGTCCGGTGCGCCTCATCGACCACGATCAGGTCCCAGCCCGGAAGGCCGGCCTGGTGCGCGCGCTCCAGTGTGCCGAGCCCGAGGGAGGCGTACGTGGCGAACACGGTGACCTTGTCGAACGGTCGCACCCAGTCGACCAGCTCGTCCACGTCCGTGGTGTTGGGGAAGGTCACGTCCTCGCCCCGCAGGGACGAGACCCCGATCATCGGGCCCGTACGGCCGGCCACGCGCCACGCGGCCTCGGTCTGGGTGAGCAGGTCCAGCGAGGGGACGAGCACCAGCACCCGGCCCGCACGGAGCTTCTCCGCGCTGCGGGCCGCGACCCGGGTCTTGCCGGACCCGGTCGCCATGATCACCTGAGTCCGAAGACCCCTCTCGGGCACAAGCGATCTTGCAGGCAATTCCAGGGCACGGACAACCGCGTCAATGGCTTCCTGCTGCGCCGCCTCACGCTGATCGGCTCGGCTTGTGGTCGACATATCCGTCTGCCTTCTCCTGGGCTCTCGGTGGGGCTGGAAACGGGAAACCTGCACGTAAATGGCGTGTGATCAGCTACGGTGAACCTCACCGGAACCCGGTCACAGCCTCGATCCAGTAGCGGAGGAGCGTGATCGAGAACCGATCCAGACTCCTCAGTGGCGGTGCTGTCTGAGTCCAGAGTCTATCTCGTGCTTCAAAGTGAAGCAGTCAGAACGCAGAAAGTCCCTCGAATGTGGCTGAATTCTGTTACTGTTGCCTTATGGGCACCCCGGAAAGCAGCCTGACGATCGGTCAATTCAGCCCGGTAGCCCCCTGGTTCGGCCTCTCACTCTTTCGACTGTCCGTCACCCCTCCGCTCCTTGCTGCTGCTTCGGGCCGTAGGCCCGTGGGTGGGCCGCGCGGAGCGTGGCACGCCTGGTGACGGGACGTCACCGGTCGGCTGGAGCGCAGCGGAGGCCACGGGTCGGCCGGAGGCCGGCCGCGCCTCGCAACGCGAGGCGCCTGCCCTGCGGTTGGCGGGGCGCGCGCAGCGCGTGCCGCCTGGCGGTGAGCGGAGCGAACCGCTCCCGCTCACGCGGAGCGGGAGCGGCCGGGGCGCGCAGCGCCCCGGCTCGCTGCTCCCGGCGAAGCCGGGAGG
>NZ_JALLGL010000252.1 GCF_023072675.1 Streptomyces sp. XM83C | reverse complement strand
ACCGCCTCAAGCAATGGCGAGGCATCGCCACCCGCTACGAGAAGACCGCCACCATCTACCTGGCCGGACTCCACATCGCAGGCATCTTCCTCTGGTCCGCCCGGTGATCCAAACGAAACTGCCTAGGGCTCGCCCTGGGGGACGCCTGCACGAGCCCCGCTATTGACGATTCGTCTAACAAATGTCAGATTCGCTGCGGCGCCGGAGTCACGTTACGGGTGCGTAGCGCAGCCGGCGAGACGGTGACCGGACAGGGACGGCGGGAGCGACCGGCGGTACGGGGCGCTCTCGCGACGACGCCCGGCCGGCGGGGACGGGCAGGGCGGCGGGACGGAGGGGCCGATGACGCTTCAGGACGTGCGTGAGCGCTGGGTGCGGACCGGCGGGGTCGAGCTGTGCGTCGCCGAGCTGGGCGACCCGGCGCGGCCGACGGTCGTGCTGGTGCACGGCTACCCGGACAGCAAGGAGGTGTGGTCCGAGGTCGCCGCCAGGCTCGCGGGCCGCTACCACGTCGTCCTGTACGACGTCCGTGGCCACGGACGGTCCTCGGCGCCGCGCCCGCTGCGCGGCGGGTTCACCCTGGAGAAGCTGCTGGACGACTTCCTCGCCGTCGCGGACGCGGTGAGCCCGGGCCGGCCGGTACATCTGGTCGGCCACGACTGGGGTTCGGTGCAGGGCTGGGAGTTCGTGACGGCCGAGCGCGCGAAGGGCAGGATCGCCTCCTTCACCTCGCTGTCGGGGCCGTCCCTGGACCACTTCGGCCACTGGATCGCCCAGCGGGTGCGGCGGCCCACTCCGCGCAAGGTCGCCCAACTCCTCGGCCAGGGCGCCAAGTCGTGGTACGTCTACCTGCTGCACACCCCCAAGGTGCCCGAACTCGCCTGGCGGGGGCCGCTCGGCAGGCGCTGGCCGCGCATGCTGGAGCGCCTGGAGAAGGTGCCCGCCGGCCCCTACCCGACCTCCTCCCTGCCCGAGGACGCCGCCAACGGCGCCTGGCTGTACCGGGACAACATCCGCGCCCGGTTGCGCAGGCCGCGGCCGGACGCCTATGCGCACGCGCCGGTGCAGCTCATCACACCGACCGGGGACGCGTTCCTGTCGGAGCGGCTGTACGACGAACTGGACGCGTGGGTTCCGCAGTTGACGCGCCGGACGATCCCGGCAGGGCACTGGATCCCGCGCACGCGGCCCGACCAGGTCAGCGCCTGGATCGAGGAGTTCGTGACCGGCGTGGAGGGCGGACGTCCCCAACCGGCTGCGCAGGGACGGCACTCCGACCGCTTCGGCGGCCGGCTGGTGCTGGTCACCGGGGCGGGCAGCGGCATCGGACGTGCCACCGCGCTCGCGTTCGCCGAGGCCGGCGCCCGGATCGTCGCCGTCGACCGGGACGCGGAAAGCGTCGCCGAGACCGCCGAGTTGGCCCGGCTGCACGGCGCCGCCGGCACCTGGGCGGAGACCGTCGACGTCTCCGATGCCCAGGCCATGGAGAAGCTCGCCGAGCGGGTCCACACCCAACTCGGCGTGGTGGACGTGCTGGTGAACAACGCGGGCATCGGGCTCGCCGGCGGATTCCTCGACACGACCGCCGACGACTGGCGTTCCGTGCTCGACGTCAACCTGTGGGGCGTCATCCACGGCTGCCGACTGTTCGGGCAGCGCATGGCCGAGCGCGGTCAGGGCGGGCACATCGTCAACATCGCTTCTGCGGCGGCCTATCAGCCGTCCCGCGTGCTCACCGCCTACAGCACGTCCAAGGCGGCGGTGCTGATGCTCTCCGAGTGCCTGCGCGCCGAACTGGCCGGACAGGACATCGGAGTCACGGCGATCTGCCCGGGCATCGTGAACACCGGCATCACCTCCACCACGCGATTCGCGGGCGTCGACACCGAGGAGGAGGCGCGCCGCCGCAAGCGCGCCGCACGGCTGTACGGTCTGCGCAACTACCCACCGGAAAAAGTCGCCGCTGCGGTTCTGCGGGCCGTCGTGCGCAACGCGGCAGTCGTGCCGGTGACGCCGGAGGCGCGCGCGGCGCGCCTTCTTTCCCGTTTCGCTCCAGGGGCGTTGAGGGCCGTGGCGCGCATGAAGCCACCTGTGTAAGGCGTTTGGTGAGATACCGGTCAATTGGCGTCGGGCATGGGGCCGTTGATCAACCCCCTTTTCGTGTCCGCACGTTGTCCACAGATTGCTCAACTCGCCTGTGGATAACCCCACTTGGCTGTGGAGCAAACATCCCGCCCAAAACTGCATGCGTGATCCTCGTCTCTCCCCTCATCCTGAGGAGATGGACGAAAGACGCACCGTGAAGGTGTCGAAGTACCTCGCGAAACACCTGCGGCACCAGCCGGAACGCATCGGGATCACCCTCGACGAGGGCGGCTGGGTCGAGATCGACACACTGATCGCGGCAGCCGCGGCCCACGGATTCCGGTTCACGCGGGAAGAACTCGACCATGTGGTTGCCGCCAACGACAAGAAGCGGTTCGCGATCGACGGCGACCGGATCCGCGCCAGCCAGGGCCACAGCGTCGACGTCGACCTGGGCCTGCCCCCGGCGACCCCGCCGCCGTATCTCTACCACGGCACCGTCGCCCGCAACCTGGCCGCGATCCGCTCCGAGGGCCTGCGGCCGATGAACCGGCACGCCGTGCACCTGTCCGCCGACCGGGAGACCGCCACCCGCGTCGGTGCCCGCCGCGGCCAGCCCGTCGTGCTCTCGGTGGACGCCGGGTCCATGCACCGCGACGGCCATGTGTTCCACGTCAGCACCAACGGGGTGTGGCTGACCGAGGCCGTACCCCCGCGCTACCTGCGGTTTCCCGAGGGCCACTGACCGAAACGGGACCGTGGCCGGACGCCGGGGGGCACTCTCCGGCAGGATGATTGGTATGGACCACCTGCCCAGCACCGAGGCCGCCGTCACCGCCCTGCGCCATCTCGCCGGCGAGTACGGCCGCGAGATCGAGGTCAGCCATGACATCGGCGCCGACCAGACCTCCCGCCGCAGCGCCGCGGGCGTCGGAGTCGTCACCGACCCCGACGGCTCCCTCCCGCACGAGGCGTACGTCGAGTTCGGCGGGGTTCCCCGGGTGAGCGTCCGGCTCTACGACGAGCACGACGCGCTCATCACCGTGGAGGGCGTCGACTGCCCCGACGTGGACCGCGACGACGTGCCCGCGTTCCTCCGCGCCCTCTTCCAGGGCCACGCCTGGGTCCGGGCCCGCCGGTTCCCGCCCGGCTACTTCCTCGTCGTACCGCTGCCGGGAGACCGTACGCACAAGGAGTACGTGCCCGCCCTCACCCTCACGCCGTGGCTGAGCAGCCGCGTGCGGTGACGAGTGGGCGCCAGGGGCTGCCGAGCGTCCGGTGATCGGGCCGGCGGTGTCCGGTGCTGGGGCCGCCGGACGCCGCTGTGTTTCACGTGAAACTTTTTCGGCCGTTTACGCTCGAGGCATGAGTCTGCGTCTGAGCACCGTGATCCTGCCGTACCGCCGCTGGCACGAAGGCGCCCGTTCCGCCTGGACGCGGGCCGAGCAGCTCGGCTTCCACACCGCCTACACGTACGACCACCTGTCCTGGCGCAGCTTCCGTGACGGCCCCTGGTTCGGTGCGATCCCGACGCTGACCGCCGCCGCGTCCGTGACCGAGCGGCTGCGGTTGGGCACGCTGGTCACCTCAGTCAAGCCTCGTTCGTGCATCACAGCCTGACCTGGGGCTTTCGACGACCAACGCGCCTGGCATGCGCTCCACGTCAGGCCCGCTGATGCTCGTGCTCCTCTACCACGTCGGTCTTTTCGCCGACGACGGGCCAGGTCCTCCGCGCACCCCGCAGCGGCCGCACCATCGAACCTGCCCCGATGGACACCGCCATACCTCCCAGCGACTACCGCGGGGCGACCCGGGCCTGAGGGGCCGGGCTACTCCTCCTGCCGATCGGCTGCAGCATTCTTGATGTCGTCTAGCAGCTGAAGGGCGTGCGTGGCCTGCGCCAGCGCCAGCGCGCGCTCGAGGGGCTTCTTCTTGTGAGCGTAGAGGTTGCGGGTGAACTTGAAGTACGTCCGGAGCCGGAGTCGGTAGATCTTCAAGGTCGTGTTGTAGGCAAACAGCTCGTCATCAAGGTGCTTGATGAACTTGTCGACGAGCCCCTGTCCGTATCCGTCGTCGCTCCCGATGATCGCCCGAAGAGCCTCTTCGACCTCGACGCCCACCTCTCGCAGGGCCGTGTCGTAGTGGCCGCTGTCCAGATTCGTACGGACCGCAGGCAGAGCGTCGGGCATCTCGAAGGAAGTCGCCAGCTGCTCCGTGACCGTGGCCCAGCCGGCGGCCGTCACGGTCATCGGGCTGTCGACTCCCCGATGCTCAAAGGCGGGGTAGTTGTACGGGTCGGTCTCACCCCAGAAGTCGTTCTCGTTAGGAAGCTCAGGCAGGCTCGGCCAGTCACGCGCGCTGATAGTCCCGTCCTTCTCCTGACCATGCAGCTTCTTGCCCCACTGCCAACCGGCCTCGACACGCTGGCGGAGGCGCCATTCGCGCTCGCTGATCGGCGTCACGCCCTCGATCAGCCCCTGCTTGGACAGGGCGATGAGGTCCTCGTGCCAGATCGCAATCTGATAGGCGTACTTCGACCACGGCTTCTCGGGGCGCCCGGGCTTCTTCGGGTCGTAGTCGTAGGCAACGAACAGGACACACCGGTCGATATCGTCGATTGGTTCGAACCGTGTGCCCACCGGGAACTGGGCAAGGTCGAACAGTCCGTGCCCGTCACCCGGCGCGCAGGGATAAGCAGGCCAGTTGGCGTGGATGGCCATGATCCCGCCGCCGTAGCCCGCCCCGAACCAGCCAGGATGATCGGTGATGGATCCCGACTCAGGGGCCTTCGACTTCTCTTCGCTCACACGAACGAGCATGTCACCCAGACCGCCCCCGCTCACCACCTTTTCAGCCCCCGGACACGCAGCTCCACAGGACAGCCGCACTTCGGGAACCCGTGGCCCCCTGGCCCGGAAATCGCCTCCTTCAGCACCCCGGATGCGCTACGGTTTCAGCTCAACGGCATGGTGCAGGTTGCGTACTGCATGCAAGTCCACCCCGGGCTGACCTATCCTCCTTGACCGACTCGGCAATCCTGAGGAGGTCGATCCGGTCCTTCGGCCGGTTGAGCCGCCGTTTCCACGCTTCCGTGTCGGAGAGGGTCAGGAACCGGAGACCTCCGATCCTTTCCGTCCGGGCGAACAGTTCCTCCACACCACCGAAGATGCTCACGAACCAGGCATTGGTGATCTCCAGCTGCCCTCCCATCAATCGGATGGAGACGGCGCTGTCGAACGGAGCCGGGTGGGCTTCGCCGAGCAGAAGCGCCCGCCGAAGGGCCTCACCCCGTGCCACGACGTCGAGGTCGCTCATCTGGTCCCGCAGCCCTCTGACGTACAAGGGTGCGCTGCCGGCGATCAGCAGATCGTCGGACGGCAGACCCAACTCTCGCAGGAGGCGGAACTTCTCGGTGTGCAGCCGTTCCGGCATCAGGGGCGCCCCCTCCAGATCGTGGCCGGCGTTCTGGAATGGGCCCGTCCGCTCTCGACGGCCCCATGCGTCGCCGCCCCTGGATGAAGGGCTCCCCTGACCGGCCACTTCTAGACCCGGAACGAGTCGAACGCCGCGATGAGCAACGGAACTGCGGTGATGAACCCGGTCAGGGCAATGATCACCATCGCCACCTTGACCGGAGCGGCCCTACTCATCCTGGCGATGGCGAAGGCTGCCAGCCCAAGCGCGGTCAGCGCAACGACCGCGCTGACTGCTGCGATCCAGATGTCAGTGTTCAATGCTGTCTCCCGGGGAGAGGTTGCTTGCCGAGCCCATTGCCGGCGAGTCCTGAGCGCCCTGGTAGGGGACGCCCGCCCATGCGGACCGTCAGCGAGAACCACGCTACGAGCCGAAGGCTCCGATCTCCAGGGCTCTCTCGGAGGCAGGCGACAGAAGCAAAGGGGGCGCCAGACTCTCTCATTTGAGCAGGTCTTGACATGGAGTCAGTGTTTAGCCTGGTCAGGCTGTAGCCGGATGCTCTTGCCGAGCCTGCCGCAGTGAAGTCGTAGGGAGAGCCGTGGGGGTGGTAGCCCGTAGCTCTCACCTACGTATGTCCATCCGCCTGTCGTCAACCCTGCGTAGAATGGCTACGACACCATCGGGAGACCGGTGGTCAGCGATCGGCCGAGTGGGGTAGCGCAGCAAGATCACTCAGGCCGTCTAGGTCGAGCACCGTCAGACGCCGGTAGCTGGTGCCGATGAGTCCGCGCTCCCTGAGGTGGCGGAGCGAGCGCGTCAATCCCGCCGTGGAAGCGGAGATGAGCGCAGCCAGGTCTTCCTGGCTCAGCGGGACGGTGATGGCGATTCCACGCTCTGCGGGCTCTCCATAGGTCTCCGCAAGCTCCACGAGTGTTCTGGCCAGACGAACGTGGAGCGGGTATCCACCGGTGTCCACCCGTGCCCTGCTGGCTGCCCTCAACTTGCCGGCCACGGCTGTCACCAGCGCAAGAGCCACCTCGGGCTGCTCGCGGAACAACCGTACGAATTCGTCGTGATGGATGGCACGGGCCCGTACCGTCCCAACGGCGGTCACCGTGGCAGAACGGGGCGCCCCGTCGATCGCGGCCAGTTCCCCGACCACATCGCCTGCGGCGCGGATGGCGAGCAGACTGACATGTCCTTCCGCCGTCGTGGACGAGACTTTGACGAGCCCCTCCTCGATCAGGAAGAGGTGGGAGGCATGTTCTCCCTGCCTGATGATCGGCGAGCCGGGCTGGAAGTCCATCGCTCTTCCAGCCCGCAGGAGAGCCTGTCGTGCACGCTTGGGCAGAAGGCCCAGGTAGGTGCCGGCGGGCCAGGGGTCGTCCATCGGCTGGTGCCTGTGCGCAGGTGGCCGGACAGAGTCACCGGCCGGCAGTGAATCGGCACTCACACGGCACCTCCGCGATATGGGTCCGGTTGTGTCGATGTTCCCAGAGGGCGGGCCGGCTTGTGAACGTGCGGGTCTAGTGCGTCTGTATATCCGCGGCAGCGGGAAGCCTGCATATGGTCGGGGACATGCGTCTGAGCACGGTGATCCTCCCCATCCACCGGTGGGCCGAAGGACAGAAGATCTGGCGGCGGGCCGAAGACCTCAGGTTCCACGCCGCCTACACCTACGACCACCTGTCCTGGCGCAGCTTCCGGGACGGTCCGTGGTTCGGAGCGGTACCCACGTTGACCGCAGCTGCGATGGCTACGCAGAGTATACGTTTTGGGCACCCTCGTCACCTGAGTCAAGCCTTTTCACCCATCACGTGCTGACCTGCAGAAACGCAGCATGGATGGCAGGTGGGCGGCACTGGACGTCACGGAGTTCGTAGGCACACACCCCTTCGACCTGCGCCTCGCCTGGCGCAGTCCTGTGTTCGCCCGGCTCTGTCGGACCCCTCCCGTACCGTAGGAACAGCACCGGCGAGTGGGAGGGGTGTCCGTGACTGAGGTAAGACTCGAGGGCCTACTCAAGGACCTCGACCAGAAGGCGAAGGACGAGTTCGCGTCCACGCCAGAAGTGGTGGACAAGGGGCACAACCTTGATGTGTCGGCGTTGCCGATCACAGCGAGGAAGTGGCACAAGGTTACCGACGCAGTCGCCGTGGTCGCGGACTTGAAGGGCTCAACCAAGTTGGGCACCGCGAAGTGGGCCGCGAGTACGGCCAGTATCTACGAGGCCAGCACCGGCGGAGTCGTAAGGATCTTCGACGAGTTTGAGGCCGACTTCCTGGCGATTCAGGGGGACGGCGCGTTCGCACTCTTCTGGGGGGACCTCCGTTACGAGCGTGCGGTGGCTGCCGGGATCACCGTCAAGACGTTCAGCGTCGACTTGGTGAAACGTCTTGAAGACCGGTGGCCCAACGACCCCCAACTGCCCAGCACCGGATACAAGGTCGGCGTTGCCTCCAGCCGTCTCCTCGTCAAGCGGGTCGGTACGCCCCGCAACCTCAACCAGCAGGAGCCGGTTTGGGCGGGCAAGGCTGTCAACTACGCGGCCAAAGCGGCACAGTCGGTCGATCGACACCTCATGGCTGTGACTGGCAGCGTGTGGGACCGGGTCGAGAAGAATGACTACCTGGCTTACACCTGCCCTTGCGGCGAGGGGCCGTCTGACACCCTCTGGGGAGACCACACCATCGATCGGCTTCCTGACGGAGACCCAGAGGCTCAAGGGCGCGTGCTGTCCTCCACTTGGTGTGCTACCCACGGGGAGGAATATTGCGCGGCCGTTCTGCGTGGTGAGAAGAAGCGCGACGACGTCGATCATCTGAAACGAGCGGCCGCGTCGGCTCAGATGCGTGAGGCGATCTGGGTGAAGGCGCAGCAAGAACGTCAAGCGCTGCGAGCGCGACGTGCTGGGTTGTCCTCGTGACGCCGCAGCAGGACCCCTCGAACGACGAGCAGGTCGGAGAAGGTATCCCTAGTCCGAATACCCTCCAGCCGGAGCATGCGTGGAAAGCCCTGAATCTAGTAAACGACTGGGTGAAGCACGCTGAGACCAAAAGCGTCGCGGCCCTGGCCGCTGCTGGTGTTGCTGGTGGGGTCGCCTACAACCTGCTCAAAGACCAGAGCAACCCCGGAATCGTCCTCGATGTCGTCGCAGTCGTCGGCTGCCTCATGATCTTTCTCGCCGGACTGTTCGCCATGGCAGCCCTTGCGCCTCAACTGAAACCTCCTTTGCCTGGCGAGCTGCGCTCGAAACTGCGCGGCATGTGGGCGAGGCGCAGTGTGCCTCGTGGTGAAAGTGAAACCGAGCCGGCGCAGGCTGAGGCCGAGCGCAGTCCAACGAACCTTCTGTTCTACGGCGACGTCAAACGTCAATATGAGCACGATGCGCCGACATACGCACAGGTGCTGGCCGCGCTAACGGGAAACGACGAAGAGATCACCAACCATATTGCACTTCAGGTGCATGCAAACTCTCTCGTCGCGAATAGGAAATATGTGTGGGCTAACCGTGCAATACGAGCGCTGCGTGTTGGTCTCGTCTGCCTTGCCCTGATCGCATTGATCACCGCCAGCCGCTAGAGGTTGTCCCGTAACTGCTGGTCAGAGGTGAGATGATTTTGCTGTGGCTGGTGTGATCACGGCGTCGGAGCCCTCTTGGATAGGTCCGTTCACCGGGCTGAGCCCGCGGCAGTTCAACAAGCTGATCACCGCGCTGCGGCGTGAGGGGGCCGATCCGGTCCG
>NZ_JALLGL010000251.1 GCF_023072675.1 Streptomyces sp. XM83C | reverse complement strand
AGCGTTCACCGGCCCGCCCCCGGCCCCGCAGCGCGAACCGGTCCCGGCACCCGCCGTCGCCCCGCCCTCGCGTCCGGCAGCCGGCAGCACCAGGCCGTCGCCCTCGTCACGGCGCCCGGCTGCGAAGAAGGCGGCGAAGCGGCAGACCACCCCGGCAGGCACGGACGGGCGGTTCGAGAACGGCCCGCTGGCCGTGGTCGACGTCGACGACGACGGCCAGGTGGTGGCGTACTGCGTCGGCGGCCTGGTCCTGGACGTCCCCGCCAAGACGCTCCCCGCGCTCGTCGACTGGACGCTTCAGGAGGCGCGCCTCGGCCAGGCCCGCCTGCACCGGCACGGCAGGGACGCCGACCCGGTCCTCGTCCTCACCACGGCGGCCTTGGAACGCTACGGCCTGCCCGCCGAACTGTCCCCCGAAGAGCGCCGCGCCGGACGGCTCCCCGCCGGCCACCAGGCGGTCAAGCAGATCACCAAGGCCGGGCAGCGGCTCACCCAGCGCGGCCTGGGCCCCTGGGCGCGCATCTACCGCGATCCGGAGGGCTCCCGGCGCCGGTGCGTCCAGCTGTGCATCCCCGCCTGGGGCGCCCTGCCCGAGAACGAGTGGGACAACAAGAGCAACCCGCAACTGCCGGCCATGCACGCCGCCGACCTCGCCCGCTTCCTCGGCACCTACGCGGACCGGGTGATGACACCGCGCGGCACGACGGCGGTCACCGGCCTGGAGCTGATGACGGCGCTGCGCCCGCCGACCCGCGCGCAGAAGGACGAGGCCACCGGCGAGTTCAGGCAGGCGTTCAACGACGACGCGCTCACCCGGCTGTACGACGTGGTGGAGTGCGAGGTCCCCGACGAGCACCCGATCCTCAAGGGCAGGTTCCCCCGCCACCACCAGCGCACCCCGGCCGAGATGCTGCTGGAGGAGCCCTACAACTGGTGCCGGCCGCTCACCGACGACGAGTGCATGCAGCCGTACCTGGTCGCCATCGACGTCAACATGGCGTTCGCGGCGGCCGCGAACGGCCTCACCGTCGGCCTGAACGGACCCACCCACCTGAAGAACCCGGAGTTCGACCCGGCGCTGCCCGGCTCCTGGCTGGTCGACCTCTCCCACGTCGACCTCTCCCGCGTCCGGACGGGCGGCCGCACCCTCGACGCCGACCGCCTCCCCTCCCCGTTCACACCGACCGGCGAGCGCCCCGAGGGCCCGGCCTGGTACGCCACCCCCACCGTCGCCTACGCGCGCGAGCTGGGCTTCGACGTGGCACCGATCGAGGCGTACGTGCGCACGCAGACCGGCCGCTACCTGGACCCCTGGTACAAGCGGCTGCGCGACGCCTACGTGGAGACGATGGCCGACCTCGGCGTCACCACCGCCATGGCCGGCCAGGATTTCCTGGACGCGATGGCCCGCTCGAACGACGCCGACCCGGCCCTGTCCCTGGTGCTGAAGGCGATCAAGGCCACGGCGAAGGGCGGGATCGGCAAGCTGCGCCAGCGCAATCGCGGCCAGGTCCCGTACTACGAGCCGTGGCCCGCCCTGGAACGCCCCACGTGGCGCCCCGACATCCGGGCCGCCGTCCTGTCCTCGGTCCGGATCAGCATGCACCGCAAGATGCTGAAGACCGCCGCGGCGGCCGGCGTCTACCCGGTCGCGATCGGCACCGACGCCCTCGTCTATCCCTCGCCCGGCCCCTCCCCGCTGGACTTCCTGCCGCACACCCCCGACGGCAAGCCCGTCCCAGGCACGTTCCGCCTCGGCGTCTCGCCCGGCATGGTCAAGCACCAGGGCACCCGGACCGTCCTGTGGGCGGAGCAGCAGTTCGAGGAGCACGGCGACGTCTTCAACATCGCCAACCTCATCAAGACCGACCGGACGGCCGGGGAAGGCGAGTAACCCACGATGGCGGAATCGATCGGAGACAGCCTGGACCAGGCCCTGGAGTCGGCCTTCACCCGCCGCCCCCCACAGAGCGCCCAGGCACAGATGAGATTCCTGGTCAAACAACTCAAGGGCACCAAGGCGACCGCCCAGTTGCTCGGCATCTCCCAGCGCACCGTGGAGCGCTACGTCAAAGGACAGCTCAAACGCCCCCGCCAGGACCTGCGCGACCGCCTGAACCGCGAGGTCAGAAAACGCTGGCAGCCACAGGTCAGGGCGAGGGCCAAGCAGAAGGCGGCCACCACCGACGGCCTGGTCGTCTCCACCCGCGCCCGCTTCGGCTTCACGGCCGCCCCGGGCACCACCGACGACGCCCGCGTCCGCGACATCACCCAAGCTCTGCCCCCCGAGTTCGCGGCCCGCCTGTTCACCGCCCGCGACCAGGGCGCCACCGAACAACAACTCCAGCGCATCGCGGCCGAAGGCCTGGCCCAGATGTACTTCCGCGCCAACAACACCCGCGCCCACGGCCTGGGCGTGGAGTTCACCGACATCCAGCACGTCGACATCGAGCTGTAGCCACCCCGCCGGACCACCCTGTCCGGACGGTGATGTGACTGAGCGCTTCAGTTGGCGAGTGAGCGTGCGAGTTGGCGACTTGAGCGGGCGGCGTCGACGGTTTGGGTGAGCTGGGCGGCGTAGGCGTCAAGAAGCGGCTTCATCTGCTGGTAGTAGGGCTGCTTGTTCTGCCGGAGCCAGTGGCCGATGGTGAACCGGTCCTGGCTCCATGCCGCGTCGAGTTCGGGGTCGTTTCGGGCTTCGGCTGGGCGTGGTGCGAATCGGGTTTCGCCGCAGGTGACTTGGGTCCAGATGTAGGCCGTGGCGGCGAGGCGTGCGCGGTCGTCGGAGACGTAGCGCGGGCTGGGCCGGCGTTTGAGTTGGTCGGCGATCTGGTGCCATGCATCTGGTGGCAGTGCCCAGTCGGTGAGAAGGGTGCGACGGTGCCGGTAGTCGATCAGTGGTGAGGAGGCGAGTTCTGCGGCGATCGCGTCCGCGGCTCGTTCGTATGCCTCCGGGGTGCCCTGACGGCGGGCCCATCTGGTGATGGGTGTGCCCAGGCCCTTTCCGTCGATGCCGAGTCCGAGGAACTCGGCAGCGTCGTTGACGGTCTTTCCGAGGGCCCGTCGGACGAGGAAGGCGGAGGTTGTGCGCCGCAGGACCGGCATGCTGAAGGCGACGGTGAAGGCGCCGAGGTGACGCTCGGCCCATTCCAGGGGGAGGAACGCCGGAACGTGCTGGGGGCTGTAGTCAAGGCCGTGTTGGGGCAGTCGGCTTCCGCCCCTGCCGCTCCTGCGGTGGGTGGAGACCAGGTATTCAGCGGCGTTCCGGAATCTCTGGGAACAGTCGTCCTGATAGCGGCGAAATGCGGTGTCCCAGCTGCGGTGACGCTTGGGGTCGATGCCGCTGCGGGTGCGGTTTTCGACTGGTGCGAGTGGAGCCAGTGCGGTCTGCAGGTCGGCGGCCGACAGGATGGCGTCGGCCGCGAGGAGAATGCTTGCGCAGGCCCGGGCGTCCTGGGGCGGCGTGCTGACATGGATGGAATGCGAGGGGTCCTGCCGGGCCGCCAGCACCTGATCGGTGCGGTGGGTGTCGACGCCCGGGGCTGTGGGGCGGGCTTTCGGCCAGGTGATCATGACGAGTCCGCTGACCATCTGGAGATCGGTGAAGTACTCGCTGGCAGTCACCGCCGGGATGTCCGGGCTGAGCATGGTGATGATCTTTTTCTGCAGCGCAGCGAGTTCCGTGGGTAAGTGTCTTGCTGGCCCGGGTGACTGCTGCTCCAGACGGGCTCCGCAGAGTTGGGCCGTTCGTTGTGTGCGGCGGGACCCGTGGGCGAGGGGCGCTCTGCACTGGGCTGGGTGCAGTCCGGCGATGGTCGGGCGGGCAATCAGCTGTCCGAAGCGGTCGGTGATCGGTTGCTGGCATTCGGGACAGAGGTGTTCGAGGAAGCGTTGGTGGTGCGCGCAGGCGAAGACGACGGGCAGTCTCCAGTCGGTCTTCCAGGGGCCGCCGTGGTCGGTCGCCAGCGTGGTCCCGTCGCCAGCGAGACAGCCGGGGCAGTAGCGGGCTGCTGCGGGGAAGAGCCAGTCCAGTGCGGGGATGCGCTTGCCGGCGCGGACGACGTCAAGGCTGTGGGCGATGGGTGGGTAGCGGGGTGCGAGCGGCAGCAGGGTCAGAGCCGTGGCTTCGGCTTCGGTGAGCCGGGTGGCGGTCTGGAAGTCGTTCATCCGCGGGGCCGGCAGTTCGAGGGAGAGGGCGGTGCGGGTGATGGCCTGGGTGTTGGGCTGGAAGTCGGCCAGTCCAGTGCGGCGCAGGACGGTGTCCGGGGCGACATCGAGGCGGTGGGCGAGCCGCATCACGTAGCCGGCCAGCAGTTCGCCGGGCAGCGGGTCCAGGCTCCTGGGCAGCGGTGCGATCATCGGGCGCCCTCCTGGGCCGTGCCGAGGGGACCACGGTCGTCGAAGACGGTGTTGCGGCCGCGGCGGGGCTTGCGCGGGGCGGGCTTTTCGGGGACGTCGGGGACTTCACCGGCGCCGAGATCACGTCGGCCGCTGTCGCGCAGGTCGATGGCGATGCCCTCGAGGAGTTCTTCGGCCAGGCGTTCGCGGCCGGAGTCGATGGCCTCGCGGCAGCCGTCCTCGATCAGCCGTTCCAGGAGGCCGACGACACCGTTGGTGCGGTGGTAGAGGTATTCGGGCATCGTGCCCTCAGTGAGCATGCCAGGGCCGGCGTCGAGGAGCCGCAGGCCGCCTTGGACGCCGTGCAGGTGCTGGACCCAGGCGGTGATCTGCGGTGCGCTGCTGTAGTGGAAGCGGTCCAGCTCGATCAGGTCGAAGCGCCGTTCGGTCTGCGTGGCCTCCAGCCCGTGGGCCTTGGCATGCCGGGAAGGCGGTAGCCGCCACTGGCCGGTGGCCGGGTCGAGGCGTCCTTCGCGCAGCAGTCCGGAGCCGGGGATGTCGACGCCGACCAGGACCAGGGTGACGTTCATGCTCATGAAGGCGCGGATCAGGTCGAGGGTGTCCTGGTCGTCGGCCCGGTGCATGCGAAGCCTCGTAATATCGTCCAGGATCAGGACCTTGGTGCCGTGGTCCTGCAGGGAGGCTGCGACCTGGCGGATCAGGTCGGGCAGGTCCATGCGGGGGCCGAGCGGCGCGTCGAAGAAGTTCAGGATCGCCTTGCAGGTGCTCTTCGGTTTCGCGGTCACCGGCGTCTGGACGTAGGCGACCGGGATGTGCAGGTCGCGGTTGCCCGGGCGGGCGTCGGGGTTGAGGTAGTCGTTGAGGGCCAGCCACCGTTCCTGGAAAGCGGCGGCGATCTCGCAGACGCATTCGGTTTTCCCCTGGTAGCCGCCGCCGGAGACCATCACCCCGGCCCGTGTGGTGGGCTTGATCTTCAGCGCGTTGGTCTCGATGCGGCCGCTGAGGAGTTTCTCCACTGCCCGGCTCATAGGGGTGTCCAGCAGCTGCAGGTTCGCGTGGGTGGCCGTGCGGTGCAGGTTGTGCAGCATCTTCTTGCGCCGGCTCAACAGCCCGAAGGCCGCGCGGTCCATCACCGGCGCCGGGACGAACAGCTTGCGGGTGCGGCACCAGTGCTGCCAGCCGGCCGCGGTGTCGCGGGCCGGAGCGGGGCCGGTCAGGACGAACGGCAGCGTCTCCATCTCGCCCGTCACTGCGGTCCTTCCCGTACCGGTTGAACAGATTCGTCGTCGGGCAGCGTGAACAGTGAGTGCTCGCGCAGGCCGTCGCCGAGGCGGGGTGGCGAGACGAGCGGGGCGCCGACTGCGGCCTCACGCCGGCGGCGCCGTTCCGCGTCGACGGCCTGCTGGTTCTGGCGGACGAGCTCGGCCGGCCGCGGTGCGACGGGCAGCGACGTCAGGCCGGCGGGGGCCGTCCGGTCGCGTTCGGCGGCTCGTGCGCGGGCGACTTCACGGGCCCGTTCGGCCCGCTCGGCCTTGGTCATCTGGCTCGGCCAGGAGCCGACCGGGGACCGGGCGCCGATCAAGTCGATCAGGACGGGAAGGAGTTCGGTGTCGTCGCGGGGCGCCAGCCCAGCCCGGGCGGCCTCGCGCAGGACCTGCTGGACTCGCGCGTCGGAGAACGCGAGGACGTCGTCGCCGGTGGGCAGTCCGTTCCAGGGCAGGGGGTGCCACTGGCCGGCGAGCTCGATGAACACCTGGCGGCAGTCGCGAGGGTCGCGGTGCACGACCCATTTGCCCCGGTGCCGGCCGCTGCGAGGAGAGGGAAACAAGCTGAGCTCGCCCAGGACGGGGTGGTCGCCGCCATACCAAAGTCCGCCGATCTTGACTCCGCGGCGGCCGTGGATCTTCACGGAGTGGGCGGGCAGAAGGTGGTGGTAGAGGCTCGCGTCCGGGATCTGCAGAGATATCCCGTCGCGGGCCGCTGCCGTGGCGAACAGCGTGTTCGGGCTGTGCCGCCCGCCGGGGTCCCAGGCGGGCGCGTACTGGTCCAGCCTGCGGTTTTGCCAGATCTTCACGATCCAGGTGGCCAGCAGATGCTCCATCTCGTCCACGGTCCAGACCGCGTCGCCCTCCGGGTCGACGCCCCGGTCGGCGACGTCCTGTCCGCGGTAGCCGAGCAATATCTCCAGCAGCAGCGACTGAATTCCGAGAAAGGCGCGTTCGCAGGCAGCCTTGTCCTGCGGGCGCATCGCCCTCGCCGGCAGCACCACCGTCCCCAGCGTGCGGGCGACCTGCACCAGGTGGTGGTTCTTGTAGACGCTGCCGTGATCGCTGGTCACCGTCTCCGGCGCGAAGAACGGCCGCCCGGCGACCGGGTGGCCCGCGAACTCGGTGACCAGCGCGGCCGGGACGCCGGGGTAGTGCCATTCCATGTCCGGCGTCCAGTCCGGCCGCATGGGCAGCGGCAGCATCACGTCCCGCAGCAGCATGGCCACCTCGATGGAGGAGTCCGACCCCGGGGTGAGCCGGAAGGCGACCAGGGAGTGCGTGAACGCGTCCATGCCCAGGGTGAGAGCGGCTGTGACCGGCTCGCCGAACACGTCGTCGCTCAGCTTCACCGGGAACGGCGTGGTGTCCAGCACGACCACCTGGCCGGGACGGGTGATCGTCACGGAGGAGCCGCCGGTGTCGACCGCGGCCGCCGAGCGGAGGTAGCGCTGGCGTCCGCTCTCGGGTCCGAACCACTCCTTCCAGACCTTCGACAGCGTCGTGTAGTGCGGGATCTTCTTCTCCGCCTCCGTGCCGGACTTCTCGAGCACGAACTGGTGGATCATCCGTTCCTTGGTCTTCATGCCGACCCGGGAGCGGTGCAGGCACTCGGCATGGACCGCGTGGATCGCCTCCGCGACCTGCAAGGTGATCTTGTGGTGCCCCCGCAGCACCGGGGTGAGACGGCCGTCCGCCAGCCCCATGATTCCCTGCTCAGGCCAGGCGGCGGACCACCGTTGCAGCGTGCGCTCGCTGATCTGCCCCAGGCCCAGCTGGCGGGCGTCGTCCGGGTGCAGGGCCTTCAGCTCGGCCACCTTGGCGAGCCGGCGCTCGGTCAGCGTGGTCCGTTCCGGGTCGTACTCGGGCCGGGGTTCCCCCTCCTGGGCCCAGTGCCGGCTGCCGCTGCGGAAGCCGCTCTCTGCCTCCAGGAGGTGGGCCACCCTCAGCCGGAGCCGCTTCTGGTCATCGTCTTTCAGGTCCTCGAACCGCGCGGGCTGCTGCTTGTCATCCATCACGGCCTCCCACCGGATAGACCCAGGTCTCGTCCCCGAACGGCAGAGCCAGGTCGACGGCCATCCGCCGGTGCCAGAGGAGATGGACCGCGTGCGTGCGGGCCACCGCCGGAACGTGCGTCTGATCCACCAGTTCCGCGAACAGCCACGGCCGCCGGCCAACCGCGGCCAGCAGTTGACGCTCAAGCCCCAGAGGATCGGTCATCGGACGGCGCCGCACCGACAACGCGTCGATCCCCGCCAGCACCTGCCGACGCCAGCCCGTCAGCACCATGCAGCGCCAGCCCGCGGCGGCTGCCACCTGCGCGGTCGCCGCGAACCGCACCTCGTCCTCCTCCCCGATCAGGCCCCCTGGACGCACGTCCACCAGCCAGGAGGCTCCCGCCGCGAGCACGAGGAAGTCCGGAATGTGCGATCCCTTGCCCTCCGAGGAGGAGAACCGAAGACGGAACGGCTGGGCCAGCACTTCGTCGAATCCACTGACGAAGTCCAGGACCAGCAGCAGCCAGCGTTCGGCCAGACTCTCAAAGCCGTGCTGCCGGCCGGTCGTCACCAGGCACTCCAGCCCAGGCCGGTGACGCTGACCGGTCCGCCAGGAGAACCGCCGCACCGGCACCGACGCCATCGCCGGCCCGGCCGACAAGTCCTTCACCGGGACGATGACATCGGACTTCCCGACCTTCCACGTCACCGTCCACGTACGCGACCATCCCGGCCCCAGATCCAGACACTCGGTGGCCCGCTCGGGCAGCGCGTACGGCAGCGCAAGGTCGTCAAGGCGGCAGGCGTGGGACCACACCGGACCTGCCGGAACATCGACAACCCGTACGTCACCCATGGCGAGAGCACACCGCAGAGCTCGAGCCGTACGTGGGGAAAGGCCCAAAGCAACATCAACTACCGGGCCGTACCGGTACCCTGCTCAACTCGCCAAATCAAATGCCCATCCACGGGACACCACGACGAGGCCCAAGGAGGGAACCCCAGAGTTCTCGCGTCAGGACCACTCGCTAGAAGTCGCTGTACTCGGGGTCAGTCAGTCTCGTGAAGGTGAT
Organism: Streptomyces sp. XM83C; assembly: GCF_023072675.1. Lineage (GTDB taxonomy): Bacteria > Actinomycetota > Actinomycetes > Streptomycetales > Streptomycetaceae > Streptomyces > Streptomyces thermocoprophilus. The sequence continues at coordinate 549 of NZ_JALLGL010000251.1, read as the reverse complement.
CGCGGTCGTGCACCCCGACATCCAGTCTTCCGAGTCTTCACGGTGCTCCGAGGCGGCGCAGATATCTTCGGCGCTGCCTTCCCCGCCCTTGACCGTCAACTCCAGCACCCCGACAACTTTACCCCGGTCGAACGCCTGTGTGTCGGTGGCCTTGTCACGAGCGTTCTGGAGGAGGAGAGCTGCGATGCCCTCACTGTTCGTGGGTAGAGCAACCGGCTCATCAGCAGCAGTTTTCGACGGAGTTGGCTCCTCCGAACTCTCTGAACTCGTGATTGTCGATGGTTCCGGTCGAGCCGACTGGTTATCGCTACAGGCCGTCGTAGTGGCCAATAGGAGAGCGAACATCCCCCATGCAGCACGCTTGCTCACTGCGCCCCCTCATCCGTCTCGTGTGGTCCCCTATTGAACCCTGGAGGAGCATGAGAGGGCTTCTCGAAACCGAGTGTGAGGCTGGGTTTGTGCTGGTCAGGCATAGTTTCGGGGTGGGTGAGGTAGGTCCGGTGCGTCCGTGGAGGTGGCGTGCTGGAGGTGCGTGATGGTGTCTGTGCT
>NZ_JALLGL010000250.1 GCF_023072675.1 Streptomyces sp. XM83C | reverse complement strand
CTCCGACGAACACCCCCGGACCCGGTGACACCACCCCCCAGGTCATGCCTTCGACAGGGGGCAACAGTCATGCCGGGCCCGGAGGCCAGCGGCCCCATTGCGGAGCCGCGGAAAACATAACGGGGGTTCCCGGCGTGTTGCAGGTCCGTCATGACCGAGTGAAAGGCCGTGGCCGGGAATCACCGGTCGGCGTAGCGTGTTGCGCAGCACGGCGAGGGAAAGATCCTCCTCAGGTACTAGGGTCCGTCCTTTGCCTTTCCATTACTCTTGAAGCCAAGGCCGCGCACGGTGGCCATGGAGGAGTGAGATGAGGAGCAGAAACCCGGTCTTCTCGCGACGGGGGTTCAGCCGCGACAACGGCTACGCGGGCTTCAACGCCGCGCCGCAGGCCGGGGGCCCCGCTGTCGGCACGCAGGGCAACCCGTACGCGCAGGGCAATCCGTACGCCCAGCCGTCCGGCAACCCCTACGCGCAGAACCCTTACGCCCAGCAGGACCTGCAGTACGGCGCCCCGCAGGCGCCGGTCACCACCGCGGGCCGGATGACGATCGACGATGTCGTGCTGCGCACGGCGTCCACGCTCGGCGTGCTGGTCCTCGCCGCCGCGCTGTCCTGGGCCCTGCTGCCGGTCGACGAGGCCAACATCGGCCGCTCCTACGGCATCGGCATCGGTGCCGCGCTGATCGGCATGGTGCTGGCGTTCGTCCAGTCCTTCAAGCGCAAGGCGTCGCCCGCGCTGATCCTCACGTACGCCGCCTTCGAGGGTGTCTTCCTCGGCGTCGTCTCCAACATCGTCGACACCCACATCGCGAACGGCGCGGCCATGCAGGCCGTGATCGGCACGATGGCGGTGTTCGCCGGTGTGCTCGTGGCGTACAAGGCGGGCTGGATCCGCGTCAACCGCCGGTTCTACGGCTTCGTGATGGCGGCGGCGCTGGGCTTCGTCCTGCTGATGGCGGTGAACATGCTGTTCGCCGTCTTCGGCGGCGGTGACGGCCTCGGCTTCCGCAGCGGCGCCCTCGGCGTCTTCTTCGGCATCGTCGGCATCATCCTCGGCGCCTGCTTCCTCGCCCTGGACTTCAAGCAGGTCGAGGACGGCATCGCCTACGGCGCCCCGCGTGAGGAGTCGTGGCTGGCGGCGTTCGGCCTCACCCTGACGCTGGTGTGGATCTACATGGAGTTCCTGAGGCTCATCGCGATCCTCAACCAGAACGACTAGCCGGCCGCACGGCCGGCATGCGAAGGGCCCCGGGTCTCGTACCCGGGGCCCTTCTCGCGTTCGGCGTCAGTGCGCGCGTCAGGCGAGCTTGCGCGCGGCCCTCCTCATCTCGTACTCGTGGATGATCGCCTTGGCGTGCCCGTACGCCAGGTTGTGCTCGTGACGGAGCCAGCTGACCTTCTCCTCGAAACGGAGGGCGGGTCCTTCTTCGACGGTGCGCAGCCAGTCGGAGATCTCACGACCGGTGCAGTGGGGGATGCGAGCGAGAATATTGCGGTGGGTCTCCTCGGAGAGGACGTGGGACATCGGCGCCTCCGGACGCATGGGATGTAAGCCGGTCCTTCAGGTCACCGTGCCTGAGTGTCCGCGCGTTGGCAACAGTGCCGATGGGGCGCGTTACGCTCACCGCGTGGTTGATACGACACCGTTGATCCGTGCCGTCGGGCACTTCGCCGACCGACTGCGTGCCGCACCGCAGAGCCGCTTGCAGCGGGGGGCCGCGGCGGAGGCGCTGGAGCTGGCGAGAGAGCTGGCCCGGCGGGCCCAGTCGCGGGAGTCGCCGGAGGCCGAGCCGCGGGAGATGCCGGACGCCGGGATGTTCGCGGCAGCGGATCAGGTGACCGTCGCGGGCCGCGATCTCGCGGTCGTGCTGCGCAGCGACACGGAGGTCGAGGAGGCCGTACGTCTGGTGGAGGAGGCCCGGCAGCGGGCCGGGATCTGAGCCCGGGCGGGCCCGCGGGTCACAGGCTGGCTATGACCCGGTCCGCGAGGATGTACACGTTCTCCTCGCCGCATGCGAACGTCAGCGTGTACGCGCCGGAGATGCCCGACCCGCCCAGCAGATACGGCGTCTCACCGGCGGTGAGGGCGGCGGCGAGACGTTCCGCCGTCTCGCGGTGGCCCGGCGTCATGCACAGCGTGGTGCCGTCGGCGAAGACATACACGTCGAGGGTGCCCAGCGGGCCGGGGCGGACATCGCTCAGCTCCACCCGGCCGGCGGCCAGCTCCTCCAGCGTGGCGACGGTGCGCTCATGGTCGCCCACGATCGGTGACTGCACCGGGACGAAGTCCGGGTGCGAGGGGTGCCGGCGGCGGGCCGCCGCCAGCTCGGCGGACTCCCCGGAGAACTCGTCGGCCTCGGCGCCCGGCTCGGTCACCGGCTCCAGGCCCGCGAAGTCGGCCTGACGGGGCAGGAACAGCTCGCTGTCGGCCAGACCCAGCAGGGACGGCGCGTCCGACGCGTCACGGGCCTCCTGGGCGGCCCAGAAGGCACGCGCCTCGGCGAGCTCCCGCTCCCGCTCCTCGGCCAGGGCCTCCGCGACAGCCGCGCGTATCTCGTCGGCGTCGGCGGTGGTACGGGCCGCGGGTACCAGGCCGTGGGCCGGCGCGGCGTTCGAGGCGAGCTGGGTGTGCAGCGCGGCGACCTGGCGACGCAGCAGCACGAGGGTGCGCAGGACGGCGACGCCCACGGCGCCGGTGGCGGCCGTGGTGACCAGCAACGCGATCTGCATGGCGCTCACTGACGTACTCCCGGTTCAAAGTCGACCCCCGACTTCCTACATCAGCTTGAAGGGCGGACTATCAAACTGTCAGTGCGTAACGTCACGAATCGGACGGGGACTTTGGCCCCGGGGGTCAGTGGGGCACGGGTTGACCTGCGGTGATGTGCGAGTAACCCCACGCTGAGGGATATACGTCACATCCTGGGGGAGATTGGATCACAGAACGGCCCGGAGTCCAGGGGTTTCCCGAACTCCGGGCCGAACGTTGACCGTGGGTGCTGTTGTGACTACGGAGCGAGCCGAAAACGCGTCAGCTGAGCCGCTCGATGACCATCGCCATGCCCTGGCCGCCGCCCACGCACATGGTCTCCAGACCGAACTGCTTGTCGTGGAACTGCAGCGAGTTGATCAGCGTGCCGGTGATCCGGGCGCCCGTCATGCCGAACGGGTGGCCGACGGCGATGGCGCCGCCGTTCACGTTCAGCTTCTCCAGCGGGATGCCGAGGTCCTGGTACGAGGGGATCACCTGCGCGGCGAACGCCTCGTTGATCTCGACCAGGTCGATGTCGTCGATGGTCAGGCCGGCACGCCGCAGCGCCTGCTGGGAGGCCTCCACCGGGCCGAGGCCCATGATCTCCGGGGAGAGACCGGAGACGCCGGTCGACACGATGCGGGCGAGCGGGGTCAGGCCCAGCTCGCGGGCCTTGGTGTCGGACATGATGATCACGGCGGCGGCGCCGTCGTTGAGGGGGCAGCAGTTGCCGGCGGTGACCAGGCCGTCGGGGCGGAACACCGGCTTGAGCGCGGAGACGCCCTCCATGGTGACGCCGGCGCGAGGTCCGTCGTCCTTGGACACGACGGTGCCGTCAGGGAGGGTCACCGGGGTGATCTCGCGCTCCCAGAAGCCGTTCTTGATGGCTTCCTCGGCGAGGTTCTGCGAACGGACGCCGAACTCGTCCATCTCCTGGCGGGTGACGCCCTTCCAGCGGGCCAGATTCTCCGCGGTCTGGCCCATCGCGATGTACGGGTCGGGCAGCAGGCCGTCCTCGCGCGGGTCGTGCCAGGTGGTGCCCTCCTGCTCGGCGACCGCCGCGGTGCGGGCCTCCGCCTCGGCGAACAGCGGGTTGTGCGTGTCCGGCAGGCTGTCGGAGTTGCCCTTGGTGTAGCGGGAGACCATTTCCACGCCGGCCGAGATGAAGACGTCGCCCTCGCCGGCCTTGATGGCGTGCAGGGCCATACGGGAGGTCTGGAGAGAGGACGAGCAGTAGCGGGTGATCGTGCAGCCGGGGAGGTGGTCCATGCCCATCTGCACGGCGACGATCCGGCCGAGGTTGTTGCCCTGCTCGCCGCCGGGCAGGCCGCAGCCGAGCATCAGGTCGTCGATGTCCTTCGGGTCCAGCTCGGGGACCTTGGCGAGGGCCGCCTGGATGATCGTGGCGGTCAGGTCGTCCGGGCGCAGGTCCTTCAGGGAGCCCTTGAACGCACGGCCGATGGGGGAGCGGGCGGTCGAGACGATGACGGCTTCGGGCATCACGGCTCCATGGCATACCGGAGGGTCGGGCGGACCTCTGGGAAGTTACCCGTACGTATGGTCCAGGTCACCGGTGTCACGGTGTGACCCTGACCGCAATTTTCTAAGCGCTTGCTTTCTTGTCGGGGGTGGTGCCCCCGACGCCCCCCCTTTTTTCCGGGGTACCCCCCGAACGCCCCGGGCACCCGGCGCGGGTGCCGCCCGAGCCCGGGCCGGCGCACCGTCGCTGCAAGGTCACCTCCCCGGCACGGGTCACCTGCGCGTCGCGCCCTCCGGTTCCGTTTCCGGCAGGCGCCGACGCCGCCGGCGCTTCAGCAGTGCCCACGGCCCCCGCGGCCCCGTCGGCATCGCGGCCGTGACCTCCGTGCCCGCCTCGGACGCCGCCTCCGCCGCCGCCTTGGCCACCGGCAGGAACCCCTCGCGCCGCGTGACGTCGGGCCGCTCCTCCTCCGGCCACAGCCCGAGCGCCGCGCACACCGTCGGCAGCACCGCCATCGCCGCCGTCGCATAGCCCTCGGCGGACGGGTGGTAGTGGTCCGGCCCGAACAGCTCCCGCGGGTTCGCCGCGAACTCGGGGCCGAGCAGATCGCCCAGCGACACGGTCCGCCCGCCCTGCTCGACCACGCCGATCGTCTGCGCCGCCGCCAACTGCCGCGACGCCCGCCGGGCCAGCCACCGCAGCGGCTGCTGCACCGGCTCGATCGTGCCGAGGTCGGGACACGTCCCGACCACCACCTCCGCACCGGCCGTCCGCAGCCGCCGTACCGCCGCGGACAGGCAGCGCACCGACCGGGTCGGCGGCACCCGGTGGGTCACATCGTTGGCGCCGACGATGATCACGCAGATGTCCGGCAGCCGCGTCGTGTCGGCCAGCGCCAGCGTCACCTGGCGTTCCAGGTCGTCGGAGCGGGCGCCCGGCAGGGCGACGTTGCGCAGCTCCACGGGCCGCTCGGCCACCGCCGCCAGACCGGAGGCGAGCAGCGCGCCCGGCGTCTGCCCGGCGCGGTGCACGCCCTGCCCGGCGGCCGTGGAGTCGCCGAGCATGGTCAGCCGCAGCGGGGACGCACCGGGGGTGTCGTACCCATGGCCGTACCGCCCCTCGGCGTTGGGCACGTGCGGGGTGGCGCCGTTGCCCACGTGCCGCCGGGCCAGATGCGCCTCGGCCAGCAGCAGGCCCATGGCCGCCGCGCCGGCCAGCCCGATCCCGCCGCCGCCGTACGCGGCGCCCGCCGCGATGCGCCGGGCCACTCGCGCCCTCGACATGCCGGTCATGCGTCGCCGCCACCTCCTCGTAGCCGTACACCCTCTCCTTGCCCCGTACGCACCGTCGCCCAATCTCCACGCGGAGTGATCGACCGTCATGGGTCGCCCACAGGCCATAGGCTGGCGGGACCATCACGACCACATCTTTTGCAGCATCCGGAGACAACGGTGCAATTCCACGACTCGATGATCAGTCTCGTCGGCAACACCCCGCTGGTGAGGCTCAACAGCGTGACCAAGGGCATCAAGGCGACCGTCCTGGCCAAGGTGGAGTACTTCAACCCGGGCGGTTCCGTGAAGGACCGCATCGCCCTGCGCATGATCGAGGCGGCCGAGCAGAGCGGGGAGCTGAAGCCGGGCGGCACGATCGTCGAGCCGACCAGCGGCAACACCGGCGTGGGGCTCGCCATCGTGGCCCAGCAGAAGGGCTACAAGTGCATCTTCGTCTGCCCGGACAAGGTGAGCACCGACAAGATCAACGTGCTGCGCGCGTACGGCGCCGAGGTGGTCGTCTGCCCGACGGCCGTCGCCCCGGAGCACCCGGACTCGTACTACAACGTCTCCGACCGCCTCGTCCGTGAGACGCCCGGCGCGTGGAAGCCGGACCAGTACTCCAACCCGAACAACCCGCTGTCCCACTACCACTCCACCGGCCCCGAGCTGTGGGAGCAGACGGAGGGGAAGATCACCCACTTCGTCGCGGGCGTCGGCACCGGCGGCACGATCTCCGGCACGGGCCGCTATCTGAAGGAGGCCTCCGGCGGCAAGGTCAAGGTGATCGGCGCGGACCCGGAGGGCTCGGTGTACTCGGGCGGCTCCGGGCGGCCGTACCTCGTGGAGGGCGTCGGTGAGGACTTCTGGCCGACCGCCTACGACCGCACCGTCGCGGACGAGATCGTCGCCGTGTCCGACAAGGACTCCTTCCAGATGACCCGCCGTCTCGCCAAGGAGGAGGGCCTGCTCGTCGGCGGCTCCTGCGGCATGGCGGTCGTCGCCGCGCTGAAGGTCGCCGAGCGGCTCACCGAGGACGACGTCGTCGTCGTACTGCTGCCGGACAGCGGGCGCGGCTACCTCTCGAAGATCTTCAACGACGAGTGGATGGCCGACTACGGCTTCCTGGAGGACGAGGGCCCGAGCGCCCGCGTCGCCGACGTCCTCAACGACAAGGAGCACGGCGCCATCCCGTCCCTGGTGCACATGCACCCGGACGAGACCGTCGGCCAGGCCATCGAGGTGCTGCGCGAGTACGGCGTCTCGCAGATGCCCGTGGTCAAGCCGGGCGCGGGCCATCCGGACGTCATGGCCGCCGAGGTCGTCGGCTCGGTCGTCGAACGGGAGCTGCTGGACGCCCTGTTCAGCAAGCGCGCCTCGCTGGAGGACCCGCTGGAGAAGCACATGTCGGCGCCGCTGCCGCAGGTCGGTTCCGGTGAGCCGGTCGCCGACCTGATGAGCGTGCTGGGGCAGGCCGACGCGGCGATCGTCCTCGTCGAGGGCAAGCCGACCGGTGTGGTCAGCCGTCAGGACCTGCTCGCGTTCCTCGCCAAGTCCGGCAAGTAGCCGCCGGCCTCTGTGGCCGCGCTCGGGCCCGTGGCCTGGGCGAACGCCCGGTGAGCGGCGGTCTGCGGGTTCTCGCCGAAGTGGTACGAGCACGTCACGTCGTCGCAGCACCCGCTTAACACGGCTCCGGCACAGTAGTGGTTGTCGGCAGGACGGGAGCGGCTCCCCGTCCCGGCCGGCACCGAAACGGCGTCACGGACCTCCGGAGCGGCTCCCGGACCTCCACGGACGCCATGGACGCGCCCCGGCTGTGCCCGGCCCGCGTCCCTCGCGGGGACCGCCGTCGTCCCGCCCCCCAGCGATGGGGGTGCGGCGGTCCCCGCGCAAAATCCCTCCCCGTTCTTTCGCCCCCGGCGGGTGGCCCGCGCGCTGCGGGTCAGACCGCGGACGCCCAACTGCCCAGCAGGGCCAGCCGTTCCGCCGTCTCCGTGCCCGGCTCGGGCGTGTACACCACGATGGTCTGCTCCGGGTCCGCCGGCACCGACAGGGTCTCGAACGGCAGGGTCAGCAGCCCGGCCACCGGGTGCCGGACGCGTTTCACCCCGTACATGCACTCCTTGACCTGGTGGTCGGCCCACAGACGGCGGAAGTCCTCGCTCTTCAGGGACAGCTCGCCGACCAGTGCGCACAGCGCCGGGTCGTCGGGGTGGCGGCCCGCGTCGATCCGCAGATGGGCGACGGTCTGCGCGGCGACCGCGGCCCACTCCGGGTACAGCTCGCGCGCGGCCGGGTCGAGGAAGACGTGCCGGGGTATGTTGCGGTCGGCGGGCGCCATCCGGTTGAAGCCGGCGACCGCGTCCCCGAGGGCGTTCCAGGCCAGTACGTCCATGCCGCGGCCCAGCACGAAGGCGGGCATGCGCTCCATGCCGTCCAGCAGCAGCCGTACCCCCGGCCGGACGCGGGCCGTGGCGCGGCCGGTACTGCCGCTCCGGCGGCGCCGGCGGGGCCGGGCGACGGTGCGCAGATACGCCGACTCGGTCTCGTCGAGGCGCAGCACCCGAGCGACGGAGTCCAGCACGGCGTCGGACACGCTCTGGCCGCGGCCCTGCTCCAGCCGGATGTAGTAGTCGACGCTGACCCCGGCCAGCTGCGCCACCTCCTCCCGGCGCAGACCGGGGACGCGGCGCCGCCCGTGCGAGGGCAGCCCCACCTCCTCGGGCCGTATCCGGGCGCGGCGCGAGCGCAGAAACGCGCCCACATCCGATGTCGTCGAGTCCCCGTCCATGAGGTGGAGCCTAGGGCAGTGGGCCGTGTCGGAACCTGGCACTGGCAGACCCAGGAAAACTCGGTCCCTGGGTACGGCGGCCGGGCACGGCGAGGGTGGTGCGTGCCGCCGGGGAGACCGCCCCGGCCGTGACCCACTGGGAGCCACCGTGTCCTACGAGAACCTTTCCGGCCGTACCGCCCTCGTCACCGGCGCCGCCAGCGGCATCGGTGAGGCCGTCGCCCTGACGCTCGCCGAGCAGGGCGTCCGCGTCGTGCTGCTCGCGCGGCGGGCGGAGCGGCTGGAGGAGATCGCGCGGAAGATCCGCGCCGACGGCGGGCAGGCCCTCGCCGTGGCCGCCGATGTCACCGACAGCGCGTCCGTCGGCCGTGCGGCGGCGGCCGTGCGCGAGACGTACGGCCGTGTCGATCTCGTCGTCAACAACGCGGGCGTCATGCTGCCCAACCCGATCGAGGACGGCCGGGTCGACGAGTGGCAGCGGATGCTCGACACCAACGTCCTCGGCGCCCTGCACGTCATCCGCGCCTTCGTCGGCGACCTGTCGGCGACGGCCGCGGAGGGCGGCACGGCCGACCTGGTGAACATCTCCTCCGTCGGCGCGCACGACATCTTCCCGAACTACGCGGTGTACGGCGCGACCAAGGCCGCCATCACCCATCTGTCGGCCTTGCTGCGGTCCGAGCTGGGCCCGAAGGACGTGCGGGTCACCAACATCGAGCCGGGGCTGACCTCGACCGAGCTGAAGGACCACATGGACAGCCCCGAGCTGGCCACGCAGCTGGACGGCATGGCCGACAGGTTCGGCACCCTCGCGGCCACCGACATCGCCGACCTCGTCGCCTATGTCACCAGCCGGCCCCGGCATGTGAACCTGCGGCAGGTCATGGCGCTGCCGACGCGGCAGGCGTGAGGGGCGACGGGAGGCCGGGGACCGGGACGCGTGGACC
>NZ_JALLGL010000024.1 GCF_023072675.1 Streptomyces sp. XM83C | reverse complement strand
GGCTGGGATGTGTGTAAAAGAGACAGTCGTCGGCCTCGTGCAGCCAGCGCCGCAGCACGCGGTGGACCTGTTCGGCGCCGACGAGGGCGGAGCCGTCGGTGACGGGCGGAGAGCAGACCAGCGGGGACAGCAGGAACGGCCGGCTCTGCGCGCCGCCGAGCCCGCCGTGCGAGCCGATCTGCTCCTCGAAGGCGAGGACCTCGCCGTCGGCCGGGTCGTGGAAGGAGTTGACCATGATGTCGGGCGTGTCGGGGAAGCCGTGCGTGCGGCGCACCGCGTCGGCGGCGCCCGGCCCGAACGCGGCGAGCGGGCCGGGCTCCTCGTCCAGCCGGTCCAGCGGTATCTCGGCGCCGCGCGCCCCGAGGACCACCCCGCCGTGCTTCTCGCTGGCGACCAGCAGGAAGCCGATGCCGGGGTGGTTGGCGAGGGTGGTCAGCAGCGCCGGGTGACGGGCGTCGATCTCCTCCTTCGTCAAGCGGTGGGCGACGTCCGGGAAGGAGACCAGGCCCAGGTTGCCGGAGGCCAGCACGATCGGCTCGCTGGGGCGTCCCGTCGTACGGTCCCGCTCGCGGCCCTCCTCGACGGGGCGGCGCAGCGCGGCGCGGACTGCGGCGCGGGCCTCGGCGCCGCTGCGGGTGCGGCGTGCCCGGCGCGGCACGGGCAGCCCGCAGCCGGCCCTGACCAGGTCGGCGAGGGTGAGGCCGTAGCGGGAGCGGAACGTCTCGCCGGGGCTCTGCCCGTGGTCGGAGAGGACCACGATCCGGTACGGCCGCGGGGCGTGCTCGGCGGCCTTCTCGATCAGGGCGAGGGAGCGGTCGAGGCGTTGCAGTACCTTCTCGGCGTCGCGGCTGGTGGGGCCGGAGTGGTGGGCGACCTCGTCGTAGGCGACGAGGTCCGCGTAGACGGCGGTGCGGCCGGCGAGCATGTCGCCCATGACGGCGGCCACGACGACGTCCCGTTCGACGACGGTGGCGAAGGCACGGACGAGGGGGTAGAGGCCGCCGCGGGAGACACGGGGGCGCTGCCCGCGCAGCCGGGCCCGCACGGACTGGGTGATCTCTCGGGCGACCTCGGCGACGAAGGACAGCGCGGTGCGCACGGCGTTGGCGGGGTCGGAGAAGTAGGCGAAGTAGCCGGCCCTGGAGCGGTTCTCCCGGCCCCGGCGGGCGGACACCGACAGCACGAGGGCGTTCTCGGCGGCGCCGCCGCTGAAGAGGTTGCCGCGGCTGGCGCCGTCGGCGCTGAGCAGTCCGCCGTCCCCGGTGTGCTCGACGGCGCGGCGCTGAAGTTCGGCGGCGCTGGTCGGCCGGTTGCACACCATGATCTCGCCGCGTCGTTTGTCGTACCAGCGGAACGCGGGCACGCCGTGGTTGCTGCCGTGCAGGATGCCGAGCTGGCTGGCGCCGGTCTGGCTGGACCAGTCGGTGCGCCACGGGGTGAGCCGGTGGGTGGGCCGGTCGGCGTCGAGCCAGCGGGCGACGGTGGGCATCAGGCCCCTGCGGACGGCGTCCCGCAGCACGTCGTGGCCGACGCCGTCGAGCTGGACGAAGACGGTGCCCGGGGTGGCGGGGCAGGGCGGGCCCGCGCGGCGGCGGCGATCGGCGAGCCGGTACAGGCGGCGGCGGTAGGCGTCGTCGTCGCGGACGGCGAGCGCGGCGCCGGTGGCGGAGGCCACGGCGGACATCGCGGCGGCGACGATGACGGCGGTCTCGGGGGCGGCGGCGCTGTCGCCGGACGGGTTGATGCGCAGGGCGACGAGCAGGAGGGAGCCGTTGAGGAAGAACACCAGCAGGCCGAGGACGAGCGCGGGGACGAGCAGCAGCAGGCGGACCAGGAGGGGCCACACCAGTGCCGACAGCAGGCCGAAGGCGCCGGCGCCGAGGGCGGCGGTGACGGCGATACGGGTGGCGCTGTCGCCGTCGGCGGACTGGAGCTGGAAGTCCGGCAGGAGGCCGGCGAGGACGAGCATGGTGACCGTGGACACGGCCCACACCGCGATGCTGCGGCCCAGCTGGCCGGTGATCCGCCGCCAACGTCCCGATCGCACGCCTCGCACCTCGCCGTCCCGGCCCGCGTCCGCATCGGGCCCCGGGCTTCTACCCTGACACACGGTGCCGGCACGCCGACGCCACCCCCGTGCGCCCCCCCTGTGCCTGCGGCACGCCCGCGAGGGGGCACCCGGCGCGACGCCCGCCGCTGCCGAGGACTCGCCGCCCATGACACCCGCCTCAGGGGCGGGGAACTGCGCGACCAGCCCCCACCGGGCCGCAGGTGAAAATGGTGGCCCCGCCGGACAACGGGGCGCGGGGGACTGCGCGAAGCCCTTCCACCGGCCCGCGGGTGGAAACGGAACCGCAGCTGAGGCAAGGGGTCAGCGGCCGTCGTAGCCTGCCGTCGGCATCGACAGCCGTCGGTGCACCCGCGCCTTCATCTGCGCGTCGTACGCCGGCTCGGCGCATCCCACCGTCTCCACCCGCACCCCGCGCCGCGCGCACTCCGCGGCGAACTCCTCCACGGACGCCAGCGCGCTCTCCAGCACGCGCCGGCTGGGGGCGACGAACACGTCCACCCCGGGCCGGACCCCGTCCCACAGCGCCCCGTGATCGGGTCGCAGTCCGCTGACGAGGAGCTCCCGGGCGACGACGTAGCCGCGTTCGGCGGCCCACCGGGCGCAGATGGCGTGCTGGCTGCGCGAGTCCACCAGAAAGGGGTCCGTCTCGAGTTCCTCCAGCGGCGTCAGACTCGCGATCGCCGTGACACGGACACGGACCGGTCCCATGGCGCCCCCCTCACCTCCGGGTTTCGTCGCCGACCCTACTCCTGCCCGTAGGCTTCGGGGAGTCGCGCGAAGGAGGCAAAGAGGTGCCGGCGGAGATCACCTGGTGGGGTCACGCCACCTGCACGGTCGAGGATTCGGGCGTCCGTGTGCTGACCGATCCCCTGTTCGCGCGCAGGCTGGCGCACCTGCGGCGGCGCCGCGGGGGCACGCCCTCGCCGGAGGCCCGGCGCGCGGACGTCGTACTGGTGTCGCATCTGCATGCCGACCACCTTCATGTGCCCTCCTTGCAGGCGCTCGCGCCGGGCACGCGCCTGCTCGTGCCCCGGGGTGCGCCGCGCGCCGTGCCCGGGTTCGGGCGCCTGCGCCATCTGCGGATACGGGAGATGGCCCCCGGTGACGAGACGACGGTCGGCGATCTGCTGGTGCGGGCGGTGCCGGCCCGGCACGACGGGCGGCGGCTGCCGGTCGGCCCGCAGCGTGCTCCCGCGCTCGGGTATGTCGTGGAGGGCGAGACGCGCACCTATTTCGCGGGGGACACCGGCCTGTTCGAGTCGATGGCGAAGGAGGTCGGGCCGGTCGACGTGGCGTTGCTGCCGGTCGGCGGGTGGGGGCCGTTTCTGGGTGAGGAACATCTGGACGCGGGGCGGGCGGCGCGGGCGCTGGCGATGCTGGGGCCGCGCGCCGCGGTGCCGGTGCACTACGGCACGTTCTGGCCGATCGGCATGGACGCGGTGCGGCCGCACGAGTTCCACTCGCCGGGCACGGAGTTCGCGCGGCCGGGGTGCTGGCCGCGGCGCGTACCACCGTGCCGCCGGAGTCGACGCAGCAGGCGCTGGGCTATCCGTCGCTGTTCCTGCTGGTGCTGATCGGCGCGCTGGTGCCGGTGGTGCCGACCGGGGCGCTGGTGAGTTCGGCGGCGGTGGTGGCGTTCCATCAGACGGCGCCGTTCGCGCTGGCGCTGGTGTTCGTGACGGCGTCGCTGGCGGCGTTCTGCGGGGACGCGGCGCTGTACTGGCTCGGGCGGCGCGGGATGCGGTCGAAGAACGGCTCGCGCTGGCTGGAGGCGATCCGGGCCCGCGCGCCGGAGGAGCGGCTGGCTCAGGCGCAGGAGAAGCTCGCCGGGCACGGGGTGACGGTGCTGGTGCTGTCGCGGCTGGTGCCGGCGGGGCGTATCCCGGTGATGCTGGCGTGTCTGATGGCGGACTGGCCGCTGCGCCGGTTCGCGCGGGGCAATGTCCCGGCGTGCCTGGCGTGGGCGGTGACGTATCAGCTGATCGGCATTCTGGGGGGATCGCTGTTCCCGGAGCCGTGGGAGGGTGTGCTGGCGGCGGTGCTGCTGACGCTGCTGGTGAGCACCGCTCCGGGCGTGTGGCGACGCCTCCAGCGGTAGGCGGCGCCTCCAGCGGCCGGCGCAGTCCCCCAGCAGCGGTCGGCGGTTCCCGGGCAGTGGGCCGCCGTCGCGGCGCCGGACTTCCGCCGCGCAGGTCGGCTCGGGTCAGGTCAGGACGCGTGAGCCTCCCACCGGCAGGTCCCACAGGTCGTCGCGGTCCAGGCCGGCCTTCTCCCACGCGGCCCGAACCCGGGTCAGCGGCTCCAGCACGGGCTCCGCGGACAGGATGAAGGTGCCCCAGTGCATGGGGGCCATCCGGCGCGCCTCCAGGTCCTGGGCCGCCCTGACCGCCTCCTCCGGGTCGCAGTGCACGTCGCTGAGCCACCAGCGGGGGTCGTACGCGCCGATGGGCAGCAGGGCGAGATCGATGCCGGGGTAGCGGCGGCCGATACGGGTGAACCAGTGGCCGTAGCCGGTGTCGCCGGCGAAGTAGACGCGCCGGCCGTCCGGGTCGGTGAGCACCCAGCCGCCCCACAGCGAGCGGCACGTGTCGGTGAGGGTGCGCTTGGACCAGTGATGGGCGGGCACGAAGTCGAAGCGGACGCCGCGCAGTTCGGCCGCCTCCCACCAGTCCAGTTCGGTGACGCGGGTGAACCGTCGGCGCTGGAACCAGCGGCCGAGGCCCGCGGGCACGAGGACGGGGGTGTCGCGGGGCAGGCGGCGCAGGGTGGGGGCGTCGAGGTGGTCGTAGTGGTTGTGGCTGATGACGACGGCGTCGACGGGCGGCAGTTCCTCCCAGGCCACGCCGACGGGGGTGATCCTTGCGGGGGTGCCGAGGATACGGCGGGACCACACGGGGTCGGTCAGCACGGTCAGGCCGCCGATCCGCACCACCCAGCTGGCGTGCCCGGCCCAGGTGACGGCGACGGTGCGGGTGTCGACGCGCGGCAGAGGGGCGGGTGCGTACGGCAGGCGGGGGATGTCGGCGAGGCCTTCACGGTCCGGGCGTACGGCGCCCTCGCGGGCGAAGCGGGCGAGGGCTTTCAGGCCGGGCAGCGGGGCGGTGAGCCGGTCGTGGAAGGTCCGCGGCCACACCCGGCGTTCGCCCAGGGGCCGGGGTGCGGCGAGCGGCGGGTACGGCGCGGGCGCGGTGGGGGACGGCGGCGCCGACGAGCCCGGCGTGCTGCCCGGGGTGGTGGGAGTGCCTCTGCCGGCGCCCGGGGTGCTCGGGGCGCCTCGGGTGCCCGTCGGGGCCGTGGCACGGGTGGGGTGTGTCGTGACGGTGGCGCTCGAACCAGTGGTGGCTGTCGGGGTGTTCGACTCGGACTGCTGCGTCATCGAAGGGGCTCCCATCGCTGAGCGTCGTCGCGGAGATCGTCGAAGACCGACCTCAGAGTGAGCAACGCGCGGTGCACGTGTGGCAGTTCCAACGGGACGGGGGACGTCAGGCATTCCGCCCGCTCGGCGTCGGTGGCGCCCAGCAGCGGCCCGGTGGAGAGCCGGACGCGCAGGGCGCCGAGATCGTCGCCGAAGCGGTGGCCGCCCGGCGCGGGCATGCCGAGACGCCCGGTGAGGAAGTCCTCCAGTTCCTGGGCGTCGCCGACGCCTCGGCCGGTCAGCGCCGGGCGCAGCGGGCCGAGGTCGGCGTACAGGTGGCGGCCGGCCTGCGGGGGCCGGGCGAGGGCGCCGGCGCCGACGACGGCGGCGTGCACGGTGGCCGCCACACGCGCGTGCAGCCGTACCGAGGCGGCGACCCGTTCGGTGACCGGGGCGGGCTCGGTCAGGGCGTGAGCGGTCGCGGCGGCGACGGGCGCGGCGACGCAGGCGCCGAGCGCGGTGAGGACGTCCAGTACGCGCGCGTGGAGGTCCGCGCCGTGGTCGCCTGCGGGGAAGCGGGCGATCGCGGCGGGCCAGGCGGCGGGCAGCAGGGCGCCGGCCAGGTCGGCGACGACGGTGACCCGGTCGGGCAGCATCTCGGCGGGGCTGACCAGCACGGTCTCGTGCGGGTCGTGCAGGGTGTCGCGCCAGGTCTCGTCGCTGACGAGGTGCAGGCCCTCGCCGGCGGCGGCCTCGACGGTCTCGTGCAGCACCTCGGGCGGGGCGACGGTGGCGGTGGGGTCGTCGGCGACGGACAGCACCAGCAGCCGGGGGGCGCCGCCCTCGTCGCGTACCCGGCGGACGGTCTCCAGCAGCGCGTACGGGTCGGGGATGCCGCCGCACTCGGCGGGGGTGGCGACGTGGAAGACGGGCCGGCCCAGCATGCGTGCGTACGGCGCCCACCAGGCGGCGCACGGGCGCGGCACGAGCACGTCACCGCCGAGGGCGGCGGTCAGTGCCACGAGCAGGGCGTTGGCGCCGGGGGCGGCGGCGACCCGGTCCGGGGTGGCGGGCAGGGCGCGGCGGGCGAACCAGCCGCAGGCTGCCTCCCTGAGGGCGGTGCCGCCGCCGGCCGGTTCGACGTCGGTGCGTCCGGCCGCGGCGGCGACCCGATCGGCCAGGTCGGGCAGGACGGGCAGTCCGTCGCCGGGGAGGGGCGGCCCGAAGCGGACGGGACCGTGGCTCTGGGGGTCTGTCCGCCGCATGCGTACCTCCGCCCGGTTCCCGCCGGCCGGTGGCCGTGCCGGGAGCCTCGTCGTTCGTCGTGCCTCGGTGTCCAGCTGCCCACTGTGCGGATACCCCCGTACCCCACAGGCCATGGCAGTCCGCCGGGGTCGCGCGTGTCACATCCGCCGACGGCCCGGCCCCGGCCCCGGCCGTCGGCGGGCGTGCGGGGGGCTCAGTGGCCCGTCGCGGTTGCCCGGTGTTCCGTCGGGGGCGCTCAGTGGTCCGTCAGGGTCGCTCGGTGCCTCGTCGGGATCGCTCGGTCGTCCAGGGGATCGCTCAGTGGTCCATCAGGTCGCTCGGTGCCTCGTCAGGGTCTCTCGGTGCGGTCGGGGGGCTCCCCCAAGGGTGTTGCCGGGGGTGCGTCAGCGGTGCGGGGTGTCGTCGCGTTGCCGCAGCCGGTGCACGGCGGCGCCTGCCGCGCCCGCGATGAGCAGGCCGCCCGCGACCAGCGCGGGCACGGACGGGGTGAACGTCCCGCCCTCGCCGGCCCGCACCCCGTGCGGCAGGGCGGCGGCGCCGCAGGACGTGCCGTGCGGTGACGGGCAGGGAGAGTGCGGCGGGACCGGGACGGGCGGCGGGGTCACCGGCAGCGGCGGCGGCACGGGACCCGGCGGTGCGGTGCCGCCGTGCTGCGGGGAGGTGCGGGCGACGTCGAAGGTGGCGCTCCACGGCTTGCCGCTGCCGCCGGCCCCCGCGGGGCAGGTGCCGTCGACGGTCCACGCGGTGTCGGGGCCGGTCCCCTCCAGGTCGTCGAACTCGTCGGCGGGGGCGATCCGCGCGGTGCCGCGGTAGGCGGTGCCGTCGGCCGTACCCGACGCGGTGCCGGTGGCGCTGTCGCCGTCGGAGACCTTGCGCAGGGGGACGGTCTCCTCCTCGAAGGCGTCCGAGGTGGCCTCCAGTGTGTCGGGGGCGCCGCCGTCGAGGCCGTCGCAAGTGACGGTGACCGTGACGGTGCCGCCCGGCTGCACGGACGCCGGGCCCACCTCGGCGGCGGGGTCCGCGACGCCCTGGGGTGCCGCGGCTGCCACCGCGGCCCCGCTGAGCAGGGCGACGGACAGGACACGGGCGGTGCGGCGGCGCATGGGCGGGACTCCTTCCGGCGGCACGCCGGTCACGTGCCTCCGTTGCCATCACAGCCCGCCGGTGCCGGGGCCGCGCGCGGCCGACAGCCATTGGCGGGACCGGGGCGGCCAACAGGGTGACGGCGGTGCGTCCCGTCACGGCCGCGAGGTTTCCCCGCACACGGGCCGGAGACCCGGCACGGGCCGTCCGGTACGGCATCGCCCCACCCTCGCGCCGGGCAGGCACGTCACCGGTCCCCGGCCGCACCGTCAGGCGGACCGGCCGGGCGAGCGGGGCAGCCGTCACGCCGGCGTCCGGCCACGGCCGGGGTGGGCGGTCACGAGCGGCGGCCCACAGGACCACAGGACCACAGGGCCGCAGGCCCGGCGGCCCGCCGGCCCGCGGTCAATGCGTACGCGGAGCACGACGAGCACGACGAGCACGACGAACAAGAAAGGCTGATCCCCATGCGCATCGCGTTTCTGGCCGCCCCCGAAGGGGTGGAGCAGGTCGAACTGACCGACCCGTGGCAGGCCGCCGTCGACGCGGGGCACGAACCGGTGCTGGTGTCCACGGAGGCCGGCGAGATCCAGGCGTTCGGTCACCTGGACAAGGCGGACACGTTCCCGGTGGACGAGGTCGTGGGTGATGCGTCCGCGGCGTCCTTCGGCGGGCTGGTCCTGCCGGGCGGGGTGGCCAACCCCGACTTCCTGCGCATGGACGACAGGGCCGTGCGGTTCGTACGGGACTTCTTCGAACTGGGCCGTCCGGTCGCCGCGATCTGTCACGCGCCGTGGACGCTGATCGAGGCCGATGTCGTACGCGGCCGGGTGCTGACGTCCTGGCCGAGCCTGCGCACGGACATCGCCAACGCGGGCGGCACCTGGGTGGACGAGCAGGTGAAGGTGTGCGACCACGCGCCGAGCAGGCTGGTCACCAGCCGGAAGCCGGACGATCTGAAGGCGTTCTGCGAGACGTACCTGGAGGTGTTCGCCGAGGAGGCCGGCTGACGCTCACGATCACCTGACCGCGCCGGGCACCCGGTGCGGTCAGGTGCGGGGAGCCGCCGACTCCGCGCGGGTGCGTTCCCGGGCCCCTTCGCGGGTGCGCCCGGCGGCGACGAGCCGTTGCGGGTTGCGGCGCAGGTACTCGCCCTCGAGCTGGGCCATGCGCTCGTTGTGCGCGCGGAGCGCGTCGCTCGAGCCGTACAGCAGGGTGTCGTGGCGGGTGCGGTGGATGGTCTCCAGCTCTTTCATGAGCTGCTGGTCGTTCAGCCGCGCCGGGTCGACTCCGCTCATGGTGGTGCCCTGTTCGTCGTGTCCGTTCATGGTGTCCGGGTACCCGCCCGGGGGCACAGGCACGACCTCCGAGCGGCGCCCGGGAGGGAGCCAAGGATCTCGCTGTTCTGCATCCACTGTACGGACAAACCGGGTTCTCGGCCTCCGTGCGGGCCCCCGCCCCGCGTCCCGTGACGGCCCCTCGGCGGGGGAGGGGCCGTACGTGATCACGAGGGCCGTCGGACGGCCGTGGCCGTGAGTCGGGCAGGCGCCCGCCGGTCCGGGCCGTGGAGGCGGCGGAGGCCGTGAAGGCCGCGGGGCGCGGGCCCGCGACTACCGTGCCCGCTCCACGCGTCGCTCGTCCCACACCGGCTCGTTCGTCTCCCGGACCCGGCCGTCGCTGCCGAAGACGAGGAACCGGTCGAAGGAGCGGGCGAACCAGCGGTCGTGGGTGACGGCGAGGACCGTGCCCGCGAAGCCCTCCAGGCCCTCCTGGAGGGCTTCGGCGGACTCCAGGTCGAGGTTGTCGGTGGGCTCGTCCAGCAGCAGCGCCGTCACGCCCTGGAGTTCCAGCAGCAGGATCTGGAAGCGGGCCTGCTGGCCGCCGGAGAGCCGGTCGAAGGTCTGCTCGGCCTGCCGGGTCAGTTCGTAGCGGCGCAGCCTGGACATGGCGGCACCCCGGTCCTGCGCGTACTCGCGCCACAGGATGTCCAGCAGGGTGCGCCCGTGGAGTTCGGGGTGGGCGTGGGTCTGCGCGAAGTGGCCGGGCACCACGCGCGCGCCGAGCTTCCACCGCCCGGTGTGGGCGACGTCGTCCCCGGCGAGGAGGCGCAGGAAGTGCGACTTGCCGGAGCCGTTGGAGCCGAGGACGGCGACCCGTTCGCCGTAGAAGACCTCCAGGTCGAAGGGTTTCATCAGGCCGGTGAGTTCGAGCGCTTCGCAGGTGACGGCGCGTACGCCGGTACGGCCGCCCTTCAGCCGCATCCTGATGTCCTGCTCGCGGGGCGGCTCGGGCGGCGGGCCCGCCTCCTCGAACTTGCGCAGCCGGGTCTGGGCGGCACGGTAGCGGGAGGCCATGTCGGCGCTGATCTCGGCCGCCTGACGAAGCGTCAGGACGAGCCTCTTCAGCTGGGCGTGTTTCTCGTCCCAGCGTTTGCGGAGTTCCTCGAAGCGGGCGAAGCGTTCGCGGCGGGCGTCGTGGTAGGTGGCGAAGCCGCCGCCGTGCACCCAGGCGTCGGCGCCGGCCGGGCCGGGTTCCACAGTGACGATCTTCTGGGCGGCGCGGGCGAGGAGTTCACGGTCGTGGGAGACGAACAGGACCGTCTTGCGGGTCTCCCGCAGTTGTTCCTCCAGCCAGCGTTTGCCGGGTACGTCGAGGTAGTTGTCCGGCTCGTCGAGGAGCAGCACCTCGTCGGTGCCGCGCAGCAGCGCCTCCAGCACGAGCCGTTTCTGCTCGCCGCCGGAGAGGGTGCGCACCTGCCGCCACTGGGCCCTCTCATAGGGCACGCCGAGTGCGGCCGTGGTGCACATGTCCCACAGGGTCTCCGCCTCGTAGCCGCGCACCTCGGCCCAGTCGGCGAGGGCCTGCGCGTAGGCGAGCTGTGCGGCCTCGTCGTCGACGGTCATCACGGCGTGCTCGGCGGCGTCGACGGCCCGGGCGGCCTCGCGGATGCGCGGCGGGGCGACGGAGACCAGCAGGTCGCGTACGGTGCTGTCGTCCCGTACGGAGCCGACGAACTGGCGCATCACGCCGAGTCCGCCGCTGACGGTGATCGTGCCGCCGTGGGGTTTCAGCTCGCCCGAGATCAGCCGCAGCAGGGTGGTCTTGCCGGCGCCGTTGGGGCCGACGAGGGCGACGGCGGAGCCTTCGCCCACGCGGAAGGAGACATCGCCGAGGAGCGCCCTCCCGTCGGGAAGGCAGTACTCAAGGTGCGCTGCTTCGAGATGTCCCATGGGGTCGCATTCTGCGGGCCGCTGTCGGCGGGCGGCAAACGGATTTACGCCGCCCCAGGACCGCCCCGGGCCGCCCTCGGCTTCACCCGCGCCGGGGCGTCGGCGCGCAGGTCAGGGCGATGGCCAGCGGGCGCCCGGGGGCGCGGGGGTGGTGCGCCCGGTCGTGTCCGCCAGCTCACGCGTCGTCGGCGGCCTCGTCGACCCGGCGGCCGGTCGGTCCGGGGGCGCCCGCCGGGGTGACCGTCTGCCCCGCCCAGGTCAGGGCCGTCCATCCGGTGGACGGGGAGCCCTCGAGGGCGACGACGCCGGTGTTGCGCAGGGGGTGCGCGGCGGCGAAGGACACGTCGAGGTTGGCGGCGCGGGCCGCGGTCCACATGCGGATGGCCGCGCCGTGGCTGACGAGGGCGACCGTGCCGGTGCCGAGCGCGGCGGCCTCCGCGACGACGGCGTCGTAGCGGCTCAGGACCTCCTCGCCGCTCTCCCCGCCGGGGATGCGCCGCCGGGTGTCGCCGTCCGCCCACGCGAACACCGTCGTCATGTACATCCGGGCGCCCTCGGAGTGGCCGGGCAGCATCTCCATGTCGCCGGCGGAGATCTCCCGGATGCCGTCCCGGACGCGTACCTCCAGGCCTCGGGCCGCGGCGAGCGGCGCGGCGGTGAGCTGGGTGCGGACGAGGGTGGAGGCGAAGACGGCGCCGATGTTTTCGCCGGCGAGGGCGTCGGGCAGGGCCTCGGCCTGCTGTTTCCCGAGGTCGGTCAGTCCGGGGCCGGGCACGGCGGTGTCGAGGAGGGAGTCGACGTTGGAGGGTGTCTCGCCGTGGCGGATGAGGAGCAGACGCATCGGGGACTTCCTCCTGGCGGGCGGTCCGCGCACGGTCCGCCGGTCGGGAAACGGCCGCTTCAGGGTACCCGGGGCGGTATGAGTCCAGACGTCGACCTGACCGTGCCCCTGCCGGGCAGCCGCCCCCTGCGCGAGCGGCTGCTCGCCCTCGACTCGCGGCTGTTCGGTTTCGCCGCCGCCCGGAACTGGCCGGCCGGCCGGCCGGTGCTGCCGCGGCTGAGCCGCGCCGCCGACCATGGGGTGCTGTGGTTCGCCACGGCCGCCGCGATGGCGGCGAGCCGCACCCCGCGGGCCCGGCGGGCCGCTGTGCGGGGCGTGGCGTCGCTGGCGCTGGCGTCCGTGACGATCAACACGCTCGGCAAGCGTTCCGTGCGCCGGCCGCGCCCGGCGCTGGATCCGGTGCCGGCGGTGCGGCAGCTGAAGCGGCAGCCGATCACCACCTCCTTCCCGTCGGGTCACGCGGCGTCGGCGGCGGCGTTCGCGGTGCGCGGGCTGGTGCCGACGCGGGCGCAGCTGGGGCCGCCGGCCCGGCCGCGCGCCGAGGTGCCGACGCTGCCGGACGGTGAGGGCCTGGTGCTGGTGGCGAACACGGCGGCGGGCAGCACGGAGCGGGTGCGGGCCCTGCGGGGTCTGCTGCCGGCGGCAGCGATCGTGGAGTGCGAGCCGGAGGAGGTCGCGGCGCAGCTGGAGCAGGCCGCGGCGCGGGCTCGGGTGCTGGGGGTGTGCGGGGGTGACGGCACGGTGAACTCCGCGGCGGAGGTCGCCCTGCGGCACGGGCTGCCGCTGGCGGTGCTGCCCGGCGGCACCCTGAATCATTTCGCGTACGACCTCGGGGTGGAGGGGGCCCGTGATCTGGCCGGTGCGCTGACGCGCGGGGAGGCCGTGCGGGTGGACGTGGGCCGGTTCGACGCGGGCGGGCGGCGGGGTGTCTTCCTCAACACGCTGAGCCTGGGCGTGTACCCGGAGCTGGTGCGGGTGCGGGAGCAGTGGTCGCCGCGGATCGGCGGCTGGCCCGCCGGGGTGCTCGCGGCGGCGCGGGTGCTGAACGCCGACCGGCATCCGCTGCGGGCCGAGGCCGGCGGCCGGCCGCATCCGCTGTGGCTGTTGTTCGCCGGGAACGGCATCTATCACCGGATGGGGCTGGCGCCGGGCAGGCGGACCGATCTGGCGGACGGGCTGCTCGATGTGCGGGTCGTGCACGGCGGGCGCCGGCCGGCGCTGCGGCTGCTGGCCGCGGCGGTCGCGGGGCCGATCACCCGGTCCCCCGTGCACGCCGCCGTGCGGGTTCCCGCGCTGCGGCTCGGCGGGGTCGCGCCGGGCACGCTCCTCGCCTACGACGGTGAGGTGGCCGAGGTGTCCGGGCGGGTGACGGTGGACAAGCTGCCGCAGGGGCTGACGGTGTACCGGCCGGCGCCGGCGGCTTGACGCGGTACACCGGGACGCCGGGAGGCATTCATGACGGAGTGTCACCTCACCTCTCCGAAACGGCACTTCACACCCGGACGGACGGGCGCCCAGGTAGTGTCCTGACGACACGCCAGACCACATCCCGGACGTCGTATCTCATCATCCGGCCGTCCGGCGTACGGTGGCGATGATCGCCCGTCGGCCGTATCCCCCGGCGGGGCCGGTACGAGGAAAAGGGGCACAGCCATGCCGAAGGCGCGGGAGACGGCCGTCTACACGCACGGGCACCACGAGTCGGTCCTGCGGTCGCACACCTGGCGCACCGCAGAGAACTCCGCCGCCTATCTGCTCGGCTCGCTCCGGCCCCGGCTGCGTGTCCTGGACGTCGGCTGCGGCCCCGGCACGATCACCGCAGACCTGGCCGCGCTGGTCCCCGAGGGGCGGGTCACCGGCGTGGACCGCGCCGAGGGGGTCCTGGACCGGGCCCGCGCCACGGCCCGCGAGCGCGGTCTGACGAACGTGGAGTTCGCCGTCGCCGATGTGCACGCCCTGGAGTACGGGGACGGCACCTTCGACGTCGTCCACGCCCACCAGGTGCTCCAGCACGTCGGCGACCCGGTCGGGGCGCTGCGCGAGATGGCGCGGGTGACGCGGCCCGGCGGCATCGTCGCCGCGCGTGACTCCGACTACGCGGCCATGACATGGTTCCCGCAGGTGCCGGGCCTGGACGCGTGGCTGGACCTGTACCGCCGGGTGGCCCGGGCCGGCGGGGGCGAGCCGGACGCCGGACGGCGGCTGAAGGCGTGGGCGCGGCAGGCGGGCCTGACCGAGGTCACCGCGACCTCCAGCACGTGGACGTACACCACGCCGGAGGAGCGCCGGTGGTGGAGCGACCTGTGGGCGGAGCGCACCGTGGCCTCCTCGTACGCCCGGCTTGCCGTGGACGGCGGGCACGCCACGGAGGAGCAGCTCGCGGAGATCGCCGAGGCGTGGCGGGAGTGGGGCCGGCAGGAGGACGGCTTCTTCGCCGTGCTGCACGGGGAGATCCTCTGCCGAAAGAATATGTGATCCCCCTGTTTTCCGAGGGCATTTCGGGAAACCCGGAGTGCAGGAGGTCAACAATGGTTCCCATTCTGCTGGTACTGCTTCTCGCGGTAATTCTTTTCGGCGTCGGTTTTGCGGTGAAGGCGCTGTGGTGGATCGCGCTCGCGGTTCTCGTCGTATGGCTGCTGGGATTCCTTTTCCGCAGCACTTCGGCGGCGGGTGGCGGACGGGCCCGCTGGTACCGGTGGTAGGCCGGCGGCCCTGACGGTGAGGTGACCCGGGCGGTCACGCCCCGGAATTCCGGGGGGTGACCGCCCAGGTCTTTTGTCGCCCTTCCGGCCCCCACGGGGGGCTTTGCCTCCCTCGGGCAGGACATCGCCCAGGGAGGCTGGGAGGTCACTCGCGCGGCAGCAGCGGTCCCAGCGGCCCGAGGTCCAGGTTGAGGTCCTCGGGCCGCAGCCCGTAGCGGTCGCGCAGCTCCGTCATGCGGTCCTCCAGCAGCATCAGCGTCAGCCCGATCCGCTCCTCCTGCTCCTCGGTGAGGCCGCCGGAGTCGAACCTGCGCAGCGCCTGCCGCTCCATGAGCTGCCGCAGCAGCTCCACGACGGTCAGGACGAGCTTGATCAGATCTCGTTCGACGGTGTCGGGCTCCAGGTCGAGCCGGTTGCGCGGGGTGGTCACGGGGATTCTCCGAACGGCGAGGGCACCTGGTCGTTGACGGAACTGATCAGGGCGTTGAGGTCGATGCGGACGAGGTCGACGTCCGCGATGCGCAGGGTGAGATCGCCGACGATGACGACACCGCCGGCGAGCAGCCGGTCCAGCAGGTCCACGAGGGCCACCTCGCGGCGTTCGACGGCGGTCACGTCCGCTCCTCCTCCACGAACGAGTACGCGGCCCACGGGCCGGTCAGCTCCACGCGCATGCCCGGCACGTCGTCGCCGCTCTCGTCCTTGGTGCGGTCGACCAGTTCCACGAATTCCTCGGAACGCGACCGCGGCACCAGATATGCCGCATTCAGCACATTGCGTCCGGAAGCTCCGGAGAGTGCGGCATTCTGCGGATTGTGCAGCCGGGAGTCCTCGGCGTGCGCGCACAGCGCGGCATGCAGCCGCCCGGCGTATTCCTCGGCCTGCTGCCACCTCGTCTCGTGGGCGCGGGCCCGGGTGCTGCGGCGGCGCAGATAGTCCCGGCCCGACGCCGGATGCGCGGATTTCTCCCCCTCCGCCGGTGTGCCGGGGTCCGGGGAGTCCTCGGCGTACACCTTCACACCCCATTCGACGCGGCCTTCGAGCCGGCCCAGAGTGCGCAGGAAGACCCGCTCGCGGGCCTCGATCATGGTGCGTACGCCGCTGTCGTCATGGAAGACGGTGCCCAGCCGCAGCGGCAGCGGTGTGGTCACGACGGTGAGCGCGTCGACCACGCCCTGGTGGGCGCGGGCGGTCGCGGTCAGCCAGTCCAGGTCCTCCAGATGGGCCCGGAGCGGTTCCTCCGCGAAATCCTCCGCCGGGACCTCGCTGAACACGGCGATCAGGCCGTGGTGGACCAGTTGCCGGGGCGGCGCCCCGGCCACCCCGGTCAGCTGCCGCTGGAGCGGGGCGGTGAAGGGGCGGCACACGGCGTAGACGTAGCGCAGTCCCGTCATCGGGCCTCCTCGTCGCTGATCTCCCGGCGGGCCCGGGGCCGGCCGACCTCGTCGGCGGCCTCCGGGTCCAGGGCCGCCAGCCGCTCACGCAGCTCGCGGTTCTCCCGGGCGAGCTGCTTGCGACGGGCCCGGGAGGACAGTTCGGGATCGTCCTCCCACCAGTCGATACCCATCTCCTTGGCCTTGTCGACCGAGGCGACGACAAGGCGGAGCTTGATGGTGAGCAGTTCGATGTCGAGCAGGTTGATCCGGATGTCGCCCGCTATGACGATCCCTTTGTCGAGCACACGTTCGAGAATGTCGGCAAGGTTGGCGCCACCGCCACTGCCGTACGGCTCGGGCAGCCGGCCGGAGACCGAGCGGGGCTGGGTCATCGCCGGCTCCCCCTGCCCGCGTACTCGTCGTCCTCGGCGTCCTCGGCGTAGTCGTCGTCCTCGTCGTCGTAGCCGTCCTCGGGCTCGTCGTCGTAACCGGCCTCGTCCTCGTCGTCCTCGGCGCCTTCCTCGTCCTCGTAGGCGTCCTCCGGTTCGTCCTCGTACTCGTCGTCCTCGAGGTCCTCGGAGTCCTCGGCCCGGGCCGGTCGCCCGCCGTCCTCGTCCTCCTCTACGGCCTCGTCGTCCTCGTATTCCTCGTCCTCGGCGTCCCGGGCGTCGTCGTGCGACTCGTCGGCGCCTTCGGCGTCCTCGCCGCCGTCCGAGTCCTCCGCCTGTTCCGCCTCCAGTGCCTCCTCGTGGTCGCGGACGACCTCACCGTCGCGGATCTCGCCGCGCCAGCCCTCGTCGGCCTCGCCCTTGAGCGTGATGAAGCGGGCGAAGTTCTTCAGGTCGAGCCGCGCCCTGCGGCCCTGGGCACGCCAGATGTTGCCGGTCTTCTCGAAGAACCCGGACGGGTAGTACTCGATCACCAGCAGCACACGCGTCAGGTTGTCCCCGAGACGATGGAAGGAGACCACACCCTTCGTGGTGCCCTTGGCGCCCTCCGACGTCCAGGAGATGCGGTCGTCGGGTATCTGCTCGGTGGTCGTCGCCTTCCAGCTTCGGCTGGACCACCACACCTTGGCCTGCCAGTCGGAGTGGGTGTCGTCGGCGCGGCTCGCGCTCTTGACGCCCTTCGCGAAGGTGCTGAAGTCCTGGTACCGCGTCCACTGGTCATAGGCCGTGCGCAGCGGCACACCGACGTCGATGTGCTCGATGATCACCGTCGGTTTGTTGCCGGCCTTGCCCTTGCCGCCCTTCTTGCCGCCGCCGAGGTTCTTCAGCGCCCCGGTCACGTTGTCCTTGGCCCGGGAGGCACCCAGCTCCAGCGCGCTGCGCAACGGGCCCTTGCCCTCGGCGAGTTTGCGGCCGCCGTCCAGAGCGAGCTTGGCGAAGCCGGGGCTCTTGCCCTCGGCGATGTCGTTGAGTTTCCCGGTGGACTCGCCGAGCTTGCGTCCGAGGCCCGTCAGCATCCGCAGGGCCTGCGCGGCGAGATACTCCTGCACCTCGGCCTTGAGCCGGTCGGCGGCCTCGCTGTGGGCGAGCCCCCCGAGCGGGCCGCCCGATACGGTGTCCTGCGCCGCGTCCACGGCGGACTCGGCCTTTCCTGCCGTCGCGGTCATCACTCCTCGCCTCCCTCGGCCGAGGCCGACCGGGCCCGCGAGGACTGCCGGGCGGCGGCCTTCCGGCCGGGGGCCGACTTCTTCGCGGCTGCGCCCGCACGGCCGGCGGTCTTCTTGGCGGGTGCCTTGCGGGCGGTCTTCTCGCCCGCCTTCGCGGCCTGCTTGCCGGCGGTCCCCCCGGCCGACTTCCCGGCGCTGCGGGCCGTCTTCTCGGCGGGAGCCCTGCGCACGGCCTTGCGGGCCCGTGCCCGCCCGGCGGTCTTCCCGCCGCCGGAGCGCTCCTCGCCGCCGTCCCCGCCCTCGTCGTCCCCGCCCTCGTCGCCCTCGGGCTCCTCCTCGTGGGCGTCCTCGAACTCCTCGTCCTCGGCGCGCTCGTCGTCGGGCTGCTCGTCGTCGTGGCCGCCGGTGAGTCCGGCGGCGCCGGTGAGCTGCTCGCGCACCTCGGAGGTACGGCCGTGCAGCCGGTCGGCGAGGGCGGTCATCTGCCGTTCGACCATCGCGCCGGAGGCGGCCTTGCCGACACCGCGCAGGTCCTCGCGCAGCTGGTCGCCGATCTCCTTGAACTGCGGATTGTCCCGGAGTTGCTTGCCGAGCAGGTCGGCGACGCCCGAGGGGGTCAGGTTGAGCTTCTTGCCGGCGACGAGGCCGCCGACCGCCAGCGCCATTTTCAGTTTCCTGGTTCGTCCCAGGAGATAGCCGGCGCCGATCGCCAGGCCCATTGCCGTTCGGTTCATCATGTCGTCCACTCGTCAGGGGCCGCGCTCGCGCGCGTCGCCGTCTCCAGCCGGTCGAGGAGTTCGTCCTCCTGCCGGTCGAACTCCTCCGGGGTGATCTCGCCCGCGTCCAACTGCTCCTCCAGGCGGGCCAGTTCGGCCCGGATCGCGGCGGGGTCGTAGTGGATGCGCTCGGCCTCGCGGACCAGCTCCCGCATCACCCAGGCGCTGCCGCGCACCGGGGCGAACGGCAGCAGCAGCACCTCTTTGATCAGGCCCACGGCGTCACCCCGCTCCCGCGTCGGCGTCGGCGCCGCCGGCCGTGGTGCCCGCGGGCTCGGCCGGTCCGGGCTCGACGAAGCTGTACGGCGGCAGGGGGCCGTTGACGCGGATCTCCAGGTGCGGCATGTCGGCGCGGGCCTGTTCGGCGGCGGCCAGGAACGACTCGGCCGCCTCCTGCTCCACCAGGAACGACACGTTGGCCAGCCAGCCCGTCGACTCCGGTCCCACGCTGACGGCCTCGGCGGCGGACTCCAGGGCCTGCTCCAGCGCGGCCCCGTCCTCGACCTCCCTGGCCTTCACCGCGGCGGCGACCATCTCGCCGAGGCGCAGCTTGTCCTCGTAACTTCCGCCGCCCGCTTTGCGGTTGGCCTCGGCGACCGCCCGCACGTCGGGGCTCTCGGCCATCACGCGGTGCAGGACGGCCTCTTCGACGTGGCTGGCCTTGACGTTGTACTCGACGCGGCCGTCGAGCGCGTCCAGCCGTTCCCGGTAGTGGTCGGTGCGTTCGCCGAGGACATCGGCGACGGTGTCGTCGTCGGGGGCGACGCTGCCGAACCGCATCGGCAGCACGCACCCTCCGGCGCCCGCCTCGGCGAGAACGGCCTGGTGGGCGAGAAGGTCGCGCCGCTTGGGGCGCAGCCCCTCGGGGGCGTCGCTGACGAGAGCGACGAGGTCACCCGCGGTCACCGAGCGGACCGGGCGGGGCGGCTCGCCCACGCCCGTGAGTCCGTCGGGAACGCCGGCGTGCGAGCGGGCGGTGATGCCGTAGACGTACGTGCTCACTCCTGCTCCTCCTGACGCTTGCGGCGGGCTGCGGTCTTGCGGGGGCGGGGACGTTCCTCGCCGCGGCTCTCGTCGCGCGCCTCCTTGAAGGCGTCCGAGATGGTCTCGGCGGCGCCCGAGAGAGCCCCCTTGGACTTGCCGCGCGCGCCGGACTCGGTGATGTCACCGACGATGTCGGGCAGGCCGGGGCTCTTGCGCGGGCCCGCTTCCAGGTCGAGGCGGTTGCACGCCTCGGCGAAGCGCAGATAGGTGTCGACGCTGGCCACGACGATCCGTATGTCGATCTTCAGGATCTCGATGCCGACCAGGGAAACCCGGACGAACGCGTCGATGACCAGCCCCCTGTCGAGGACGAGCTCCAGGACGTCGTAGAGGCCGCTGGAACCGCCCCCGCCGCCGCTCTGCTGTGCCGGGACTACGGTCATGGGACCGTGCCTCCTCAATGAGTAGAAGTGTGTGGGATCCGGGTTTCTCGGTGGGGTGCGCGCTTCCGCGGTGGTGTGCGCTGTCCGGACGGTGGTGCGGGCGGTGTCCCGGAGTCCGGGTGCGGACTGCCGTGTGCGCTGTCCGGGTCCGGACGGTGTCCGGCGGTGTGCCCTGTCCCGGTCCGGACGGTGTCCGGGCGGGGTGCGCGGCGCCGGTCCGCGCCGTGGGGCGGCGGACCGGGCGGCCCTTCGGGACGCCTCAGCGACCGCCCCGGCCCGAGTCGGCTCTCCCTCGTTCGTAGCGGCGCAGTCGCCGGTAGCCGGTGAGCCGGCCTTTCGGGTCGAGCTTCACCTCGTAGCCGGCCATGAGGCTCATCGTGTCGGGCACCCTGGTCAGTTCGAGCACCTCGATCTCCAGCGTCCAGCCGTTCTCCGTCTGCTCGAAGGAGGTAACCGACTCCGCGTCCGCCCCGGTCAGTTCGGCGAGTTGTGCGCGTGCCCGGCGCAGGATCTCCATCGGGCCGGGCCGGCCGTCCGTGGTGTGTTCCTCCGCTCTCTCCGGCTTTCTCCGTGAACGTTGCGAATGTGATGTGTCGTTTGTGTTCGTCATGGCCACCTCTGTGTCCGGGTGGCCGCTCGTTCCTTGGCCAAACCTTTGACGTGCTCCGGAGACGGCGAGCCGCCTCCGCTCCCCCGCCCGCCGCTCAGGGCACGATCGCTTCCTCCACGAGGAGCTTCGCTGCCGCGGCGATCGCCTCGGCGTCGATGCCGGCGGCGTGCAGCTGCTCCTCGGGGCTCGCCGAGCCGGGCATGGTGCGTACGGCGAGCCGGGCCAGCCGCGGCACGGGCCGGCCGTCGGCGAAGGCCTCAGCGACGGCGTCGCCGAGCCCGCCCTCCGGGTGGTGGTCCTCGACGGTGAGGAGGCAGTCCGTCGCCTCGGCGGCCCGGTGGAGGGTGTGCCGGTCGACGGGCTTGACCGAGTACAGGTCGATCACCCGGACGTCGATGCCGTCCGCGGCGAGCGTGTCGGCGGCGGCGAGCGCCTCGGGCACGGTCGCCCCGGCGGCGACGAGAGTGAGCCGGTCCCGCCCGGAGGCGCGCAGCACCTTGCTGCCGCCGACGGGGAACTCCTCCTCGGGGCCGTAGATCACGGGTGTCTTGCCGCGCAGGGTGCGCAGATAGCCGATGCCGTCCAGGCCGGCCATGGCGGCGACGAGGCGGGCGGTCTGGTTGGCGTCGCAGGGGTGCAACACGGTCGAGCCGTGCACGGCCCGCATCATCGCCAGGTCCTCCAGGCCCATCTGGCTGGGCCCGTCCTGCCCGATGGAGACCCCGGCGTGCGAGCCGACCAGGTTGATCCGCGCCCCGCTGACGGAGGCCATGCGGATGAAGTCGTACGCGCGGGTGAGGAAGGCCGCGAAGGTGGAGGCGTACGGCACCCGGCCGCGGGTGGCGATGCCGACGGCCGCGGCGATCATCTGCTGCTCGGCGATGTAGCACTCGAAGTAGCGGTCGGGGTGCTCCTTGGCGAAGTACTCGGCCCTGGTGGAGTCGCCGACCTCGCCGTCGAGGGCGACGACGTCCCCGCGTGCGGAGCCGAGCGCGGCGAGGGCGTGGCCGTAGGCGTCACGGGTGGCGATCTCCTCGCCGGTGGCCCAGGTGGGCAGGTCGACGGGGGCGGTGGACATCGAGTGCAGGGCGCGTACGGCGGGCGGCTCGTGCACCTCGACGCGCAAAGTGCGTTCGCCGCCGAGTTCCGCGACGGCGTCCTCGGCCTCGGGGAGGGGTTTGCCGTGCAGTCCCTCGCGGTCCTCGACGCTGTGGACGCCCTTGCCCTTCAGGGTGCGGGCGATGATCGCGGTGGGCTGTCCGACGGTGGACCGGGCTTCCGCGAAGGCGCGGTCGACGGCGTCCACGTCGTGGCCGTCGACCTCGACGGTGTGCCAGCCGAACGCCTGGAAGCGGCGGGCGTAGGCGTCCAGGTCGTGGCCGTGGCGGGTGGGCCCGCGCTGGCCGAGCCGGTTGACGTCGACGATCGCGGTGAGGTTGTCGAGGTGTTCGTGGGCCGCGTGTTCGGCGGCCTCCCAGACGGAGCCCTCGGCGAGTTCGCTGTCACCGGTGAGGACCCAGACGCGGTAGCCGGTGTGGTCGAGCCGTTTCCCGGAGAGGGCGATGCCGACACCGACCGGCAGGCCCTGCCCGAGCGAACCGGTGGCGGTCTCCACCCACGGCAGACGCTGCGGTGTGGGGTGTCCTTCGAGGCGGCTGCCCAGCTCGCGGAAGGTGAGCAGTTCCTCGTCGTCGATCGCGCCGGCCGCCTTGTACGCGGCGTACAGCAGCGGTGAGGCATGTCCCTTGGAGAGGACGAGGCGGTCGTTGCCGGGGTGTTCGGGGCGGTCGAAGTCGTAGCGGAGATGGTGGGCGAGGAGTACGGCCATCAGGTCGGCGGCGGACATCGACGACGTCGGGTGCCCGGAGCCGGCGGCTGCCGCGGCCCGGACGCTGTCCACGCGCAACTGCTGCCCCAGATCGGCGAGTTCACCGGTGTTCATGGGTTTCCTTCCTGGTCGTGGCGGGCCGTGGTCCGGCGGGCTGGTTGCGGGCGGGCTCACCGCCCGGTCGGTCGCGGGCGGGCTCGCCACCGGGCCGGCTGCGGGCCGGTTCACCGCCGGGCTGGTTGCGGGCCGGTTCGCCACCCGGCTGGTTGCGGGCCGGTTCGCCACCGGGCCGGCTGCGGGCCGGTTCGCCACCGGGCCGGCTGCGGGCCGGTTCGCCACCGGGCCGGCTGCGGGCCGGTTCGCCACCGGGCCGGCTGCGGGCCGGTTCGCCACCGGGCCGGTGGCGGGGGGTTTGACGGACGGCACGTTTGCCGGTGGGGGCGCTGTCGTGCTCCTGTCCGGTCGCCTCGGCGCGGGTCTCGTTCTGTGCGGCCTTCTCGGCCGAATCGGTCGGTCGCATGGGGTGTCTCCTTCAAAGCTGCGGGGCGGTCTCTGCCGGTGCCCGCGGGGCCGGCGTCGTCAGCCGCCGGCCGTGCGGCGGCGGAGCCCGGCGGCGAACACGGCGCCGACTCCCCCGGCCAGCAGCCCCGCCGCGACCCGGGTCCGGTTGCGGGACGCCCATTCCTGGGGGCTGTCGGCGGTGGACTCGTCGTCGAAGCGGCCGTGCGACCCGTGGTCGTGGCCGTGCGGCCCGTCGGCGGGCGTCCACAGGTTCCCGGCCGCCGTGAGATTCCCGGCGCCTGTGCCGTCCGGCTCGCCTGGCCCGCTGTGCGGGCGGGGCTCCTGCTGGGAGTCGTAGCCGGTGCGGGCCAGGTAGCGGTCGAGGATGCCGGGGACGACGGCATTGGCGAGGAGGGTGGCGGCGGTGGAGCCGCCCACCCAGTACTCGCGCCGCCGGCCGTGCCGCGCGGCGTGGACGATCGCGCGGGCCGCGACCTCCGGCTGGTAGACGGGGGCGACGGGCCGGGCCCGGCCGGGCATCCGGCTCAGCACCCAGTCGAACTGCGGGGTGTTCACGGCGGGCAGCTGCACCATCGTCGTACGGACCCTGCTGCCGTCGTGCAGGAGTTCGCAGCGCAGCGACTCGTTGAACCCCTGGATGGCGTGCTTGGCCCCGCAGTAGGCGCTCTGCAACGGCACACCTCGGTAGGCGAGCGCCGAGCCCACCTGTACGACGGTGCCGTGATCGCGGGGCAGCATGTGCCGCAGGGCGGCGCGGGTGCCGTTGACGTAGCCGAGGTACGTCACCTCGGTGACCCGGCGGAACTCGTCTGCGGTGATCTCGGTGAACGGGGCGAACGCCCCGGCGAACGCGTTGTTCACCCAGACGTCGATGCCGCCGAAGACCTCGGCCACCTGCTGCGCGGCGTCCTCGACGGCCTGGGCGTCGGCCATGTCGACGGGCACCACGAGGGCGTCGCCTCCGGCCCGCCGTACGTCGTCGGCGGCTGCGGCCAGTCCTTCCCGTCCTCGGGCCAGCAGGGCGACACAAGCGCCCCGGGCGGCGAACGCCACCGCGGTCGCGCGGCCCACGCCGCCGCTCGCGCCGGTGACCACGACGGTCCCGCTTCGCCGGGCCGGGCCTCGTCGGCGTGTCCGCTGCACGCCTATCACGCCCGGTACCACTGCGGCTCGGCGTCGGGCCGCTCCCCGGGCCCGGGCAGGCCACCCCAGGGCCCACCGGGTGCCGGGGTGCCGGGGCCCGTGGGTGCGGGCGTCGGCTCGTCGACGGGATGCTTGTCCGGATGCTCCGGATGGTCCATGCGTGCCATCGCGGCCGGGTACCCGGGGCGGCAGGGCCGTAACGCCGCGTGGCGGGCGGGCCGGGGCTCAGGCGGTACCGGGTGCGCCGGCCCCTGGGCGGTCCGGCCCGCGCTCAGTGCGGGTCGGTGTCTCCGGGCCCGGTGGGGTCGGGATGCGCCGTGACGCGGCGGTACGCGGCACGGGCCCGCGCCAGGCTGGCCAGTGACGTGCTCAGCAGTACGGCGGCGAACAGACAGCTGAGCCAGAGCCCGTCGCGATGTCCTGCCCAGGTGAGCGTGCCGGCGGGCGGGATCGCGAAGCCGTTGAGGAAGAGCCAGCACAGCACGGCCGTGCCCGGCGCCGCGGTGAACCGGGCACGCAGGCTCAGCAGCCCGGCCAGCAGCGACAGGACGGCGAGGGCGACCGAGGGCCGGTCCTGCCCGACGAGCGCGTTGACCAGTGCCACCAGCAGCAGTGCGCCGCCGGACGCCGCGGCCCACACCAGCGGCGTCGCCACGGGCTCGGGGACGGGCCGAGCGCCGGCTCTGACGGACACCCACTGGATCATGACCCCATTGTCCCTTCCTCGGCCCCGGTCCGGCGACCGCGCACGGCGGCGGCCCCTCCCGGGCGGTGGCGGGCGGAGGCGGCGACGGCCGGGGCCGGGACACTCGCTAGGGTGTCACCGAAGACCGGCCGAAGACACATCCGAATCAGACAGGGGGAAGCCGTGGGAGCGTCGCGTATGAGGAGTACGCCGTTGCCGGGGCTCGGGGTGCGGTACGACCTCACGACCAAGGAGCAGCGTCCCGTCTCCGTGGTCGCGCACCGGGACGGTTCGCGGACGCTGAGCGCCTACCGGAAGGAGGACCCGGACGCCTGCTCCCTCTCGGTGCGGCTGACCTCCCAGGAGGCGGAGGCGCTGATCGACGCGCTGATGCCGCGGCACCACAGCCCGAGTCTGCTGTCGACGACCGAGCTGGGGCTGGTGGCCGAGCGGATCGAGCTGACGGCGACGTCGTACTGGAACGGGCGTGTGCTGGGCGACACCCGGATGCGTACGGAGACCGGTGTCTCGATCGTGGCGGTGCTGCGGCGCGCCGAGGCGATTCCGTCGCCGGGGCCGGCTTTCCGGCTGGCCGGCGGGGACACGCTGATCGTGATCGGCACCCGTGAGGGTGTGGAGGCCGCCGCGGAGATCCTCGGGCGGGAGTGAGCGGCGGCGGCCGTGTGCCGGCGGACGTCCGCGCCGTACGAACGGACCGGGCGGGCCCCTGTGGGCCCGCCCTTGTCGTCGGTGTCGCGGTGCGCGGCGGACTCGCGCCGCGCGCGGCCCGGGTCGTCGCCCGTGCCGGCGTGGTCGCCCGTGCCGGCGTCGTCGCCCCTGCCGGGGTCGTCGCCCCTGCCGGGGTCTAGACGGTGGCGTGGGCCGACTCGGTCGGCTCGGAGTCGGTGGCCTTGCCGGCGTGGTCCGGCGTGGCGCCGCGGCGGGTGATGCGGCGGGCGAGCGGCTCGGTCCAGCGGGCGGTGAGCGGGCCGGCGATGACCAGCAGCAGCACGTACGCGGTGGCCAGGGGGCCGATGCGGGGCTCGACGCCGACGGCGAGCCCGGCGATCACGATGGAGAACTCGCCGCGTGCGACGAGGGTGCCGCCGGCCCGCCAGCGGCCCGCGCCCTGGATGCCGGCGCGGCGGGCGGCGAACCAGCCGGTGGCGACCTTCGTCAGGGCGGTGACGATGGCGAGGAGGAGGGCGGGGAGCAGGACCGGCGGGATGTCGGCGGGGTCGGTGGACAGGCCGAAGAAGACGAAGAAGACGGCGGCGAACAGGTCCCGCAGCGGGGTGAGGAGGTTGCTCGCGCCCTCGGCGACCTCACCGGACAGGGCGATGCCGACGAGGAAGGCGCCGACGGCGGCGGAGACCTGGAGTTCCTGGGCGAGGCCGGCGACGAGCAGGGTGAGGCCGAGGACGACCAGCAGCAGCATCTCGGCGTTGTCGGAGGAGACGGCGCGGCTGATGATGCGTCCGTGGCGCAGGGCGACGTAGAGGACACCACCGACCGTGCCGAGGGAGATCAGCAGGGTGACGGCACCGCCCGCGAGGCTGACGCCTGCGAGCAGGGCGGTGAGGATCGGCAGGTAGAGGGCCATGGCGAGGTCCTCGATGACGAGGACGCCGAGCACGACGGGGGTTTCGCGGTTGCCGAGCCTGCGCAGGTCGCCGAGGACCTTGGCGATGACGCCGGAGGAGGAGATCCAGGTGACGCCGGCGAGCGCGACGGCGGCCACCGGGCCCCAGCCGAGCAGCAGCGCGGCGACGGCTCCGGGTACGGCGTTGAAGAGGAAGTCGATCGCGCCGGACGGGTACTGCGTCTTGAGGTTGGTGACGAGTTCGGAGGCGCTGTATTCGAGGCCGAGCAGGAGCAGCAGGAGGATGACGCCGATCTCGGCGCCGGTCGCGGTGAACTCCTCGCTGGCCTGGAGGGGGAGGATGCCGCCGTGGCCGAAGGCGAGTCCGGCGAGGAGGTAGAGGGGTATGGGGGAGAAACCCACACGGCCGGCGAGGCGGCCCAGCAGGCCGAGGGCGAGGATGATGGCCCCGAGTTCGATGAGCATGGCGGTGGTGTTGTGCACGGGCGTCTCCTCCGGTTCTGTTCGGCGACGGCGTCAGTGCCTTCGTGGTGCGTGGTGCGCGCGGGCGCTGCCGGTGAGGTCGGGGTGCGGCCCGGCGCGGGAGGCCGCGCGATCAGGCCGGGCAGGCAGGACCGGTGGGGTTCGGACTACGGGTGTACCACCGGACACAGGCGGGTCGGGGTCCGACCGGGCGGCGGTGTGCGGTCGTTCGCGCACCACCATCAGTCTTCATCGGTCGGCGGATTCAGGCGCCGCGGACGGCGCGGTCGGGTTCAGGCACGCTGTCACGAGCGAGAGCGGGCACATCAACAGCCCGGATGACTCGATCCATGTCACGCCCCCCATCGCACCGAGACCAGAAACTCTGGGATACCGAAACCCCACGGAATGAGCTGACAGCCGCTCAATGGAGCGTCAAGGCCCGGTAAAGAAGCATACCGTACGACCATTACCGCATAGGGAGCAATCCGTTACAGAGCCGATTCGAGGGTGCGGCCGATCGAGCGATCTTGGCGCGATCAGTGCACCCGCCACGTATCTTCGCGCGTCATCGGTGGCTCATTCGGCGCGGGCGGCGGCGGCCCGCTCGGACTGCTCCAGCGCCGATCGCTGCCGCTGCCGCCGTGCCGGCCGGCCCCGGTCCGACGGGGGTTCCCGCACCGACACGGGCCGCCGTACCGACACGGGCTGCCGTGCCGACGGCGCCGGGTCCGGGGCCGGCTGCGCGTCCGGGTGCGGCTCCGGCTCCGGTTCCGGGGAGCCGTGCTCGCCGAGCCAGCGGGCGAGTCTGCCGCGCCGGCCGATGGCCCGCAGCCGGCGCTCCGCTGCTTCCCGCGTCCCCGGTGTCGTGATCAGCAGCAGCTCGTCGCCGACGCGCAGCGCGGTGTCACGGTCGGGCACGAGGGTGGTGCCGTCGCGCACGATCAGGGTGAGCACGACCGGGGGCGGAAGCCGCAGCTCGAACACGGCGACGCCGTGCAGCCGGGAGCCGGGCGGGACGGTGACGGTGAGCAGATCGGCGTCCAGGACGTCCAGGGGCGCCGTCTCGACCTGGACGTCACGCAGCGCACCCGGGCGGGTCAGGCCGAGCCACCGTGCGAGGGCGGGCAGGGTGGGCCCCTGGACGAGGGTGAACAGCACCACCAGCACGAACACGATGTCGAGGATCTTCCGGGCGTCGGCGACCCCCGCCACGACCGGGAACGTGGTCAGCACCACCGGCACCGCGCCGCGCAGCCCCGCCCAGGAGATGAACGCCTGCTGACGCCAGGGGACGCGGAACGGCAGCAGACAGAGCAGGACCGAGACGGGCCGGGCCGCCAGCAGCAGCACCAGGCCGACGGCCAGCGCCGGCAGGATCGCCGACGGCAGGTCGCTGGGATCGACCAGCAGGCCCAGCATCACGAACAGTCCGATCTGGGCGAGCCAGCCGACGCCCTCGGCGAAGGAGCGGGTGGCGGCGCGGTGCGGCAGCTTGGCGGCGCCCAGGACCAGACCGCACAGATAGGCGGCGATGATGCCGCTGGCGTTCGCGGCTCCGGCCGCGGCGAACGCGACGACGCCGAACCCCACGGTGGCCAGCGGGTACAGGCCGGTGGCGGGCAGCGCGATGTGCCGCAGCGCCGCCGCGCCCAGCCGGCCGACCAGCACACCGATCACGCCGCCGACGGCGAGCTGGTAGAGCAGTCCGCCCACCAGGGCGGCCGGGCCGGGCAGGTCGGCGGTCGCGGTGGAGAAGACCAGGACCAGGATGATCGTGGGGGCGTCGTTGAACCCGGACTCGGCCTCCACCAGGCCGGTCAGCCGCTGCGGCAGCGGCAGCGCGCGCAGCACGGCGAAGACGGCGGCGGCGTCCGTGGAGGAGACGATCGCGCCCAGCAGCAGCGCCGTGTGCCAGTCCATGCCCAGCAGCCAGTGCGCGCCGGCGGCCGTCACCACGACCGAGACCGCCACCCCCACGGTCGCCAGCACACCGGCCGGGGCCAGCAGCCGCCGGACATCGCTCCACCGGGTCGTCAGGCCGCCCTCGACGAGGATGACCGCGAGGGCGGCGGTGCCCAGCGCCTGGGCGAGCTGGGCGTCGTCGAACCGCAGACCGATCCCGTCCTCCCCGGCGACGACCCCGACCCCGAGGAACAGCAGCAGGCTGGGCAGGCCGACGCGGTGCGCGGCACGGGCGGCGGCGATGCTGGCCAGCAGCACCGTGCCGCCGACCAGCAGCGCCAGATACAGCTCGGACAGGGTCATCGGTGGGTCCTCCTGTCGTCCGCCGCCGGCCCGGCCGGTCACCGGGTCCCCGGGCGGCGGCGGGGCCGGCCGGATCAGGGCCCGGGCGGGCCTCGGTGTCCGCGCGTGCCGCGGTGCGGGTCGGCCGGGCCTCGGTGTGCGCGCGTGCCGCGGTGCGGGTCGGACAGTTCCGCAGCCGTGCCGGCGAGCACCAGGCCGGTGGCGATGAGCAGCCCGTGGGCCAGGGTGATGCCCGCGCCGAGCGCGGTCAGGGCGACGGCGAGGAGCAGCCAGGCGCCGGTACGCCGGTACTCGCGCGGCCGGCGGGGGCGGCCGGCGGCGAGGGCGTCGGCGAAACGGGGATCGTCGCGGTGCAGCCGGGACTCGATCTCGCCGAGTCGCCGGTCAGAGGGTTCGGCCATGGCGTCCTCCCCCGTCGTGCGCCGGGTGGGTCCGCCCGGGCGCGGGCCGGTTCTCGCCGCGGGGTGCGGCCGTGCGCGGTCGCTGCTGGGGCGGGCTGGGCGCATCGCAGCGGGGCTCCCTTCTCCCGGGCCGCCGCCCCGCGCCGCACGCCGGGCGTCCTGCCCGCCTCCGTCACGAGCGCAGCCGGTACGGCGGCGCGGCCGTCGGCAGCCGGGGGCCGGTGCGCGCCCCGGACGGTCAAGCCGCGGCCTGCGGTCACGGGGGCCGGGGGACGGTGGACTGCCTCCACCCTCACCCGCGCGCCGGGGCGCACGCCATGGGGTGCGGCACCCAACTTCGGCGAGGTACGACGTGTAGGCGGCGCCCCGACGCGCTCGCCGCCGGCGGTCCCGCGATGCCGTCCCGGTCGCGCACGGCCCTCCCCCGGTCACGTGCCGTCGGGGGGCGGGGAGGGTCAGCGGGGCGGGCGCATCTCGGTGGTGAGCGCCCAGCGTTCGTGGTCGCGCCAGGCGCCGTCGATGAAGAGCATCTGCGGCGAGTATCCCTCCAGACGGAAGCCGCAGGAACGGGCGAGGGCGATGGAGGCGGTGTTGCCGGGCTGCACATTGATCTCCAGCCGGTGCAGCCGCATCGGCCCGAACGCGTGCCCGATGACCAGTTCCAGGCCCTCCTTCATCAGCCCGCGCCCCGCGGCGTGCGCGAACGCGCCGTAGCCGAGGGCCCCGCTCAGGAAGGCACCGCCGACGATGTTGTTGATGTTGATGAAACCGGCGATCGAGCCGTCCTCCCGGTCGCACACCAGGAAACCCGCCTTCGTCGGGTCCTCGATCAGCCGGCCCGCGTACGCGGCATAGGAGCCGGCGGTGTCCGGCGGGAACAGCCACGGGTGGTGCAGGTCCTTGCTCTCCCTGACCCGTGCGACGAACTCGGCGCCGTCCTCGTACGTGAAGTGCCGTATGCCCACGCGAGGGCCTTCGGCGAGAAAGCGGGATGCGGTGTGCGGCATTCCGTCACCCTACGACGGGGCCGGGACGCCCGCGGCTCGTGCCGGTACGGCGACGTCACGCGTGGACTGCCCTGCGGGGGCGGTCACTTCCGCCGTCGCACGAAGTACGCGCCGCACAGCGCGCCGATGACCCCCGTGGCCAGCAGGGCCGTCCACAGCGGCACGGTGACCTCGGGGATCAGCAGGCGGATCTTCGTCTCCCGGGTGTTCTCGAAGATGAAGACGAGGGCGAGGACGGCGAGCACCAGGACACCGATCCGGGCCGGTGTCAGCGTCACGCCGCGCCGCGTCCCCCGTCCGGTGCCCTCGGAGGTCTTCGTACGCATACCCCCAGGGTCACCCCGGACCACCGGTCACGCACGGTGAGCCGGGGCGGGCGCACGCCGGTGCCGACGGGAGACGGCCGCCGGTCCGCCGTGCCCTGTCCGGCGCACGCGGTATGCGATATGCGGTATTCGATGTGCGGTATGCGGTATGCGGCATGCCGTGTGCGGTGGGCGTCGCGTCCCCCGGGTCAGCGCAGGGCCGGTTCGTCCAGGGTCAGGGTGCCCGCGTCGGCGTCGAGTTCGGCGGGCACGCCGAACGGGATCGTCAGCGCGCCCTCGCAGTGCCCGAACCCGAATTCCTCGGCGACCGGAACCCCGAGCCCGCCGAGCCGGTCGGCGAGCATCTCCCGCAGCCGCTCGTACGGATCGCAGCGGTCCCACGAGCCGAGCAGCACACCGTGCACGCCGTCGAGCCAGCCGGACCGCAGCAGCTGGGTCAGATACCGGTCGAGGCGGTACGTCTCCTCGCCCACGTCCTCCAGGCAGAGCAGCCCTCCGGCCGCGGACGGGCGGGCGTGCGGGGTGCCGAGTTCGGAGGCGAGCAGGCTGAGGCAGCCGCCGAGCAGCACGCCTCGGGCGCGTCCGCCGGTCAGGGGGCGCCCGCCGGAGCGGATCGTGCGGGTCGTCTCCGGCGCGAACAGGGTGGCCCTGAGGTGGTCCTGGGCGCGGGTGTTCTTGACGAAGTCGATGCCGGCGGCCATGGGTCCGTGCAGGGTGACCAGGCCGAGCCGGACGGCGAACGCCTCGTGCAGGGCGGTGATGTCGCTGAACCCGACGAACACCTTGGGCCCGGCCGCCCGCATCGCCTCCCAGTCCAGCAGGTCCGCCATGCGCTGCACGCCGTAGCCGCCGCGGGCGCACAGCACCGCGTCCACGGCCGGGTCGCACCAGGCGGCCTGGAGGTCGGCGGCGCGGTCGGCGTCCGCGCCGGCGAGATAGCCGAAGGGGTGCCGGTCGAGGACGTGCGGGGCGACGACCGGGTCGAGGTCCCAGCCGCGCAGCACGTCCAGCCCGGCCTGCAACCGCTCCTCCGGGACCGGTCCGCTGGGGGCGACGACGGCGACGCGGGCGCCTGGCGCGAGACGGGGCGGCCGGGTGAGGGCGGCGAGCGCGCTCACGGTTGCAGCTCCAGGTGCGGGACGCCGGGCGCGGCGAAGCCGAACACCTGGGCGTACAGGGAGAGTTCGGCTTCGAGGGCGCGGATCATGGTGTCGGCGCGGCGGAATCCGTGGCCCTCGCCCTCGAAGGAGATGTAGGCGTGCGGGACGCCGCGTCCGGCGATGCGGTCGAGGAGGCGTTCGGCCTGGGCGGGCGGGCAGATGACGTCGTCGAGGCCCTGGAGCAGCAGGAACGGCGCGGTGATGCGGTCGGCGTGCTCCACGGGTGAGCGTTCCGTGTACAGGTGGGGCACCTCGGTGAACGGGCCGACGAGGGACTCCAGGTAGTGGGACTCGAAGTCGTGGGTCTCTCCCGTCGCCCAGCCGGCCAGGTCGAGGACGGGGTAGATGATCGTTCCGCAGGCGTAGACGTCGGTGGCGGCGAGGGAGGCGGCGGTGGTCCAGCCGCCGGCGCTGCCGCCGCGGACGGCGAGCCGGTCGCGGTCGGCGGTGCCCTCCTCGGCGAGGGCGAGCGCGACGGCCGCGCAGTCCTCGACGTCGACGACGCCCCACTGTCCGCGCAGCCGGTTGCGGTAGGCGCGGCCGTAGCCGGTGGAGCCGCCGTAGTTCACCTCGGCGACGCCGATGCCGCGGGAGGTGAAGTAGGCGATCTCCAGGTCGAGCACGAGCGGGGAGCGCCCGGTGGGCCCGCCGTGCGCCCAGATCACGTAGGGCGCGGGCCGGTCGCCGGGGCCGGTGCACTGGGGGTGGTGCGGCGGGTACACGTGGGCGTGGATGTCCCGGCCGTCGGGTCCGGTGAAGGTGCGGACCTGCGGTTCGGGCAGGTAGGCGGGGTCGACGGCGTCGGTGTGGGGGGCGCCGACGACGCGTGCGTGGCCGGTGGCGGTGTCCAGTTCGACGACCTCGTAGGAGGTGCGGGGTCCGGCGGCGACGGAGACGACGCGGTCGCCGTGGACGGCGAGGGTGGGCGCGTACTCGGTCCACGGTCCGGCGGCGTCGACGACCTCGCCGGATTCGGGATCCAGTATCCCGAGGACGAGCGCACCGCGTCCGTGGAGGACGGCGACGAGCCCGTTGTCGAGGGGCGCGAACCAGCGGTGGCCGAGTTTCCACAGCGGTCCGCCGAACTCCTCCTCGCGGGTGCACAGCGGCCGGCCGTCGCGGTGCAGGTTCCACCAGCCGCCGCGGTCGCTCGTATACAGAAGACCGCCGTCCGGTGCCCAGTCGGCCTGGGCGATGGACTCCTCCGGGCCGCCGGCGACGGTCCGCGCGTCGTGCAGGGTGCCGTCGTCGTGGACGTCGGCGACGAGCAGTTCGGTGCCGTCCCACGGCATCCGCGGATGGTCCCAGGCGAGCCAGGCGGCGCGCCGCCCGTCCGGGGAGAGCCGGGGCCCGGTGACGAACCGGTGCCGGCCGTCGGTGAGTTCGCGTACGGCGGTACGGTCCTCGGCGGCGGACCCGTCCAGGGGTACGGCGGCCAGGACGCGCCGCACGTCGCCGGGGCTCTCGCCGGTGAACTCCTCCAGCACGCACCACACCTCGCCGCGCGTGGTGAGGATCTGCGGCTCGGCCCAGCGCAGTCCGCCGCCGACACCGGAGACGGGGGTGAGGGGCCGGGGTTCCTCGCCGGGGTGGAAGGCGTAGAGCCGCTGGTCGGCGAAGTGGACGAAGACGATCAGCGGGCGGCCGTCGACGACGGCGCCGCCCCAGGGCTGCCCGCCGTACTCGATGACGCGGGTGCGGACGTTCCACGGCGCGGGCAGCACCGCCTCCTCCCGCCCGTCGGCGTGCCGCCGCACGAGGGTGCGCCGGCCGGCCTCGGTGGGACGGGGTTCGGTCCACCAGGCCTCGTCGCCGACGAAGCCGACGTACTCGGGATGCCCGTCGTGGGCGGCGGCCAGGGCGGCGTCGATCGGCGACGGCCACGCGCCGTACGGCAGGGTCTGCACGTTCTCCCCCAACTCGCTCACACCGTCCGCAGGAAGCGGTCCAGCACGTTCACGCCGAAGTGCAGCGCCTCGACGGGGACGCGTTCGTCGACGCCGTGGAAGAGGGCCTGGTAGTCGAAGCCCTCGGGCAGCTTCAGCGGTGCGAAACCGTAGCCGGTGATGCCGAGCCGGGAGAACTGCTTGGCGTCGGTGCCGCCGGACATGCAGTACGGCACGACGTGGCCCTCGGGGGCGTACGCCTCGACGGCCGCCCGCATCGCGGCGAACGTCGGCGAGTCGACCGGCGCCTGGAGGGCGACCTCGTGGTGGTGGAACTCCCAGTCCACGTCCGGCCCGGTCAGCTCGTCGAGGGTGGCGCGGAACTCGTCCTCGTGGCCGGCGAGGAAGCGTCCGTCGACGTGGGCGACGGCCGCGCCGGGGATCACGTTGACCTTGTAGCCGGCGTCCAGCATGGTCGGGTTGGCGCTGTTGCGGACGGTGGCCTCGACCAGCTTGGCGGCCGGGCCGAGCTTCTCCAGCAGCCCGTCCACGTCGTCGAGGCCGGTGTCGATGCCGTACAGGGCGGCGAGTTCGGTGAGGGCGGCCCGCACGGTCGGGGTGAGGCGCAGCGGCCACTCGTGCTCGCCGATGCGGGTGACGGCGGCGGCGAGGCGGGTGACGGCGTTCTCCTTGTTCACCTTGGAGCCGTGGCCGGCGCGGCCACGCGCGGTGAGCCTGAGCCAGCCGGTGCCGCGCTCGCCCGCGGCGATGGGGTAGATGTGCCGGCCGGTGCCGTCGTGGAAGGTGAACGCGCCGGACTCGCTGATGCCTTCGGTGCAGCCCTCGAACAGGGCGGCGTGCTTGTCGGCGAGGAAGCCGGAGCCGTCCTCGGCGCTGTCCTCCTCGTCGGCGGTGAACGCGACGACGATGTCGCGGCGGGGCCGGTGGCCCTCGCGGGTCCAGGCGCGCACGACGGCGAGGATCATCGCGTCCATGTTCTTCATGTCGACGGCGCCGCGGCCCCAGACGACGCCGTCGCGGATCTCGCCGGAGAACGGGTGGACGGTCCAGTCGGCGGCTTCGGCGGGTACGACGTCGAGGTGGCCGTGGACGAGGAGGGCGTCGGCGGACGGGTCGGTGCCCTCGACGCGGGCGACGACGTTGGTGCGGCCCTTGGTGCGTTCCAGGAGCACCGGTTCGAGGCCGGCCCCGGCGAGTTGTTCGGCGGCGTACTCGGCGGCGAGCCTCTCCCGGCAGTCGCCGCCGCCCCGGTTGGTGGTGTCGATCCGGATCAGTTCGGAGGTGAACCGGACCACCTCGTCCAGCGCCC
Source organism: Streptomyces sp. XM83C (assembly GCF_023072675.1). Classification (GTDB taxonomy): domain Bacteria; phylum Actinomycetota; class Actinomycetes; order Streptomycetales; family Streptomycetaceae; genus Streptomyces; species Streptomyces thermocoprophilus. The sequence continues at coordinate 3,643 of NZ_JALLGL010000024.1, read as the reverse complement.
GCTGGTCAGCCATACTGCTCCTCCACCGCGGCCGAGGCGATCGTGGTGACCGCCTTGAACGTGCGGATGCCGTCGTACATGGTGTCGCTGGTGTACGCCACCTTGCGTTCCCCGATGCGGGCCACCCCGGGGACCACGGTCGCGGCCATGGCGAGGTGCTCGGCATCGAACTCGACGGCGACTGTATACGGTCCACCGTCGACGGGTGCACGGCGGACGGCGAGGGAGGCGGCCTCCTTCGCGGCGGCGCGGATGTCGGCGGCGGTGCGGGCGGGGGTGCGGCACACGGCGGCGTACCGGGAGACGTGGTCCTTCACGGCGACCTTGAGGGCCTCGGGGGCGTAGCCGAGGGCGTCCTCGCAGGCGAGGTCGTCTCCGGTGACGAGGACGACGGGGACGCCGTACTCGGCGACGACGTGTGCGTTGAGCAGGCCCTCGCTGGCGCGGACGTCGTTGAGCCAGACGCCGGTGATCTGGTTGGCGAGGTAGGTGTGGGCGAGGACGCCTTCCTGGCCGGCGCCGGCGTGGTAGCCGACGAAGGCGATGCCGTCGATGTCGCCGTGCTGGACGCCCTCGACCATGGAGAGGGCTTTGTGCCGGCCGGTGAGCATCTGCACCCGTGGGTCCAGTTCCTCCAGGAGGAGGTTGCGCATGGTCCAGTGGGCCTCGTTGACGAGGACCTCGTCGGCGCCGCCGTCGAAGAAGCCGAGTGCGGCCGCGTTGACGTCGGAGGTGAACAGGGCGCGGCAGCGTTCCCATTGCGGGGTGCCCGGCAGGACGTCGGCCGGCCAGGTCACCCCGGTGGCGCCCTCCATGTCGGCGCTGATGAGGATCTTCATGGGGCTCACGTTACGCACCGGGCGGCGGGGTGGGCCAGCACCGGCCCGTGCCCGCCGTCGGGCGGGGGCTGCTCCCGAACGGGCGCAGCCAGGCCGGCAGCCGACGGTATCCGGCTCCGGTGGCGGGGAACTCCCGATCGGCCAGGTGGCGGCCGAGGTGGTCGATCACCGCCGCGTGGTGGGTCTCGCCGTGAGTGTCCACGCCGCCTGTGACTTCCAGGGCCTGGTCCGTCCTGCTGGTCACTGCGTCCTCCCGCTGATCCCGGTGGGGCGGCACGCGCCGGCCGGGCGGGCGGACAAGACGGTGGCGGGGCTTCTGGACCAAGCTCTTGCAAGGTCACGGACGCCCGTCCGGTCGCGTGCGACGGCTCCTCCGCGCGGGCCGATCTGTCCCGTGAAGGACAGTCGGTCGGCGTCGGCCGGTCCGTGAGTCGGACCCGGCGGAGAAGCCACCACACTTCCTCACTGTCAGTCCTCGTGGCCGAGCTGGAGGTCGCGTTCGGTGCGGCCGCCGCCGGCGACCTGGAGGACGGTGGCGACGGGCGGGTAGCCGGCGGCGATGACGGTGTATTCGCCGGAGGACAGGTCGACGAAGCGGAAGGTGCCGTCGGGGCCGGTGGTGAGGGTGTCGACGACGTTGCCGGCGGCGTCGAGGAGGGTGACGCGGGCGTCCTCGACGGGGCGTCCGCCGCCGGCGCGGACGGTGCCGCGGAGCACGGCGCCGCCGGCGAGTTCGATGTCCTGGCGGGTCTCGCGGGCGGCCTGCACGCTGACGGGGAGGGCGGCGGGGCGGAAGGCGGGGGCGCTGGCGGCGAGGGTGTACTCGCCGGCGACGAGTTCGGTGATGACGTAGCCGCCCTCGCGGGAGCTGCGGGTGGCGGCGACGACCTCGCCGTGGACGTTGGTGAGGGTGACGGTGGCGTCGCGTACGGGGCTGCCGTCGGCGGTGAGGACGGTGCCGGCGAGGCGTCCGGCGCCGCCGAGGACGACGTCGAGTTCGACGGGGCGTTCGCCGACGGTGACGGAGACGGCCTGCGGCTGGTGGCCGCCGGCGGCGGCGATGAGGACGTACGACCCGGGGCCGGGCGTGGACAGCGCGTACCGTCCGTCGTCGCCGCTGGCGCCGCGTCCGACCTGCTGTCCGGCGACGTCGATGAGGGTGAGGGCGGCGCGGGGGACGACGGTGCCGTCGGGGTGCTGCACGGTGCCGCAGACGGGGATGCCGGAGGTGTGCGGGGAGCGGGCGTGCGGCAGCACGGCGCTCGTCCGCTCGGTCTCCGGGGCGGTGGCGGCGGTGGCGGTGTGGTGGGGCACCAGGGGTTTCTCCTTGAGGAAGAAGGCGATGAGCAGGCCGAGGGCGAGCACCGGCACCAGATAGAGGAAGATGCGCGGCATCGCGTCGGCGTAGGCGCGGATGTAGGCGTCGCGCAGTGGCTCGGGCAGGGCGTGGACGAGCTGCGGGGTGACGGACTGGGGGTCGGGCAGGTTGCCGCCGGCGGGGAGTTCGCGGTGCAGGGCGTCGGTGAGGCGGTGGGCGAAGAGGGTGCCGAAGGCGGCGGCGCCGACGCTGCCGCCGATCTGGCGGAAGTAGTTGCCGGCGCTGGTGGCGGTGCCGAGGTCGGCGGAGCGGACGCTGTTCTGCACGGCGAGGACGAGGACGGGCATGACGAGGCCGATGCCGGCGCCGAGGACGGCCATCCAGATGCTGTAGTGCAGGCGGGGGGTGTCGGTGTCCAGGTGGGAGAGCAGCCACATGCCGGCGGTGGAGAGGGCGCCGCCGAGGACGGGGTAGAGCTTGTAGCGGCCGGTGTGGCTGATGAGCTGGCCGGAGACGACGGAGGCGGCGACGATGCCGCCCATCATGGGCAGCATCAGCAGTCCGGACTCGGTGGCGGTGGCCCCGTCGGCCATCTGGAGGAAGGTGGGCAGATAGCCGGCGGCGCCGAAGAGGGCGACGCCGACGACGAGGCCGACGAGGCCGGTGACGTTGAAGACGGAGTCCTTGAACAGCCGCAGCGGGATGAGGGGTTCGCTCGCGTACCGTTCGGCGAGGAGGAACAGGCCGGTGGCGGCGACCGCTCCGGCGGCGAGGCCGAGGATGACGCGGGAGTGCCAGGCGTACTCGGTGCCGCCCCAGCTGGTCAGCAGGACCAGGCAGGTGGAGGCGGCGGTCAGCAGGAGGCAGCCGAGGACGTCGATCCGGGCGCGGACGGCGGGCCGGGGCAGTTTGAGGACGGCGGTGACGACGGCGAGGGTGAGCAGGCCGAAGGGGACGTTGATGTAGAAGCACCAGCGCCAGGAGAGGTGGTCGGTGAAGTACCCGCCGAGGAGGGGGCCCGCGACGGAGGCGAGGCCGAAGGCGGCGCCGATGAGGCCCATGTACCGGCCGCGCTGCCGGGGCGGCACGATGTCGGCGATGATCGCCTGTACGCCGATCATGAGTCCGCCGGCGCCGACGCCCTGGACGGCACGGCAGGCGATGAGCTGGTCCATGGTCTGGGCGCGGCCGGCGAGGGCGGAGCCGATGACGAAGACGACGATGGCGAACTGGAAGACGCCTTTGCGGCCGAGGAGGTCGCCGAGTTTGCCGTAGATCGGCAGGCCGACGGTGGAGGTGAGCAGGTAGGCGGTGATCGCCCAGGACATGTGGTCGAGGCCGTGCAGTTCGCCGACGATCTTCGGGAGCGCCGTGGCGACGATCATCTGTTCGAGGGCGGCGAGCAGCAGGGCGAGCATCAGCCCGAGGAAGACGAGCCGGACGCGGCGGGGGCCGAGCGGGGCCGGGGGTGCGGCCGGTGCCGGGG
>NZ_JALLGL010000249.1 GCF_023072675.1 Streptomyces sp. XM83C | reverse complement strand
GGACAGGTACGGGGCCGTGGGCACGGATTCGCCGTACCCGCAGGGGCTTTGCGGCGTGGGTGTCAGCCGTTCGGCCCGGCTCAGCCGGCGACCGATGCCAGCCAGTCCGCGTCGATCTCACCCTCGGCGACGATCACGGCGGGGCCGGTCATCTCGATCTCTCCGTCGGGCCGTTCGGTGATCACGAGCCGCCCGCCGGGCAGGTCCACGGTGTACGTCGCGGGCGTACCGGTGACGGCGGGGTCGACGCCGTCGCGGCGGGCCGTGGCCACGGCGACCGCGCAGGCGCCGGTGCCGCAGGAGCGGGTCTCGCCGGCGCCGCGCTCATGGACGCGCATCGCGACGTGGGCGGGGCCGCGGTCGACGACGAACTCGACGTTGACGCCGTCCGGGTAGACGGAGGCCGGGCTGAACGGCGGGGCGTCGTGCAGGGTGCCGGCGTGTGCCAGGTCCTCGACGAAGGCGACTGCGTGCGGGTTGCCCATGTTCACGTTCCGCGCGGGCCAGCTGCGCTCGCCGACGGTGACGGTGACCTCTCCCTCCGGGAAGGCCGCCCGTCCCATGCCGACGGTGATGTCGCCGTCCTTGGCGAGGTGCACGGTCTTCACGCCGCCCCGGGTGGCGACGGCGAGGTCGCCCTCGGCGGCGAGGCCCGCGCGCTGGAGGTAGCGGGCGAAGACACGTACGCCGTTGCCGCACATCTCGGCGATCGAGCCGTCGCCGTTGCGGTAGTCCATGAACCACTCGGCGTCGGCCGCCATGTGCCGGGCCTCGGGGTGGGCGGCGGACCGCACGACGTGCAGCAGGCCGTCGGCGCCGATGCCCGCGCGGCGGTCGCACAGGGCGGCGACGGTGGCGGGGGGCAGGTCGATGGCGTTCTCGGGGTCCGGGACGATGACGAAGTCGTTCTCCGTCCCGTGGCCCTTGAGGAAGGCGATCCGCGCGCGCGTGCTCATGTGGCGATCCTACGAGAAGTCTCGTGGTCGGGGTGGCGCCGGCGCCACGGCCGGCCGGGGTCGGCCGGGGTCGGCCGGGTGCCTGGGGGTTCGCCTTTCACTGCGGGCCTGTGGGGGGTCTCGCGCAGTTCCCCGCCCCTGCGTGCGTGCCTGCGGCAGCGCGTCCCACTGCGGGCCGGCGCAGTTTCCCGCCTCCCTATGTGTCTGCCTGGGGGTTCGCCTTTCACTGCGGGCCTGTGGGGGGTCTCGCGCAGTTCCCCGCCCCTGCGTGCGTGCCTGCGGCAGCCCACTGGGGGCCGCCGCGCCTCAGGTCCCCTTCCGCTGGTTCAGCGGAGCCGCGCCACCCGCAGTACGGCGAGGAAGGCCACCACGGCCACCAGCACGACGTAGGCGAGGACGACCCGCCAGTCCGGGCGGCGGGCCGAGCCGCGGGCCGGGAGGCCGGGCAGCGTGTAGCCGACGCGGCGGGCGGCCATCATGCCCCAGCCCGCCGCGCAGGAGCAGATCAGCAGGCCCAGCATGGCGATCACCGCGCCGCTGTCGCCGAAGTCGAAGGCGAGCGGGAAGGCGAACATCAGGGAGCCGCTGGCGGCGAGCGCGACGATCGGGGCGAGCTGCCAGATCCGCAGCCGCCGCTGGGGGCGCAGCTCGACCTCGACCTCGGGCCCGGACTCGAACATCTCGTCCGGCTCCGGGCCGTCGGCGGTCATTCCGCCTTCGGTCTCGTCGAGCCCGTCGGTGCTCGGCGAGGCGTCGTCCGGCTGCGGTACGTCGCCGTCGTCGGCGATGCGTCCGGCAGTGACGGATTCGGTGTCTCGTGCGGTGTCGCGAGGGCCGGCCTCCATCGCCACGCGCCCTCCCAACTCGGACTCCACTTGGTCGATCGAAGCTCGATGATGGCACGGCACCGGATGCCCGGATGACGCGCTGGGCGTCCCGATGCCATGACGTGATCAGGCTGTAACCGGTCGTTCGATCAACGAGAGAGCAAGCCGCGGAAGTTCCTTCATATCGGCCGCTCCCCCACTCAACCAGTGCACCCGCGGATCGCGTCTGAACCACGAATCCTGACGGCGCGCGAAGCGTTTGGTGGCACGGACGGTTTCCTGCCGTGCCTCCTCCATGGTGCACTCCCCGGCGAGTGCCGCGAGCACTTGCTGGTAGCCCAGGGCGCGCGACGCCGTACGCCCCTCGCGCAACCCCTGCGCCTCCAGTGCGCGTACTTCTTCGACGAGCCCGGCGTCCCACATGCGGTCCACGCGGCGTGCGATGCGCTCGTCCAGCTCGGGCCGGGCCACGTCGACGCCGATCTGCACGGTGTCGTACACCGAGTCGTGGCCGGGCAGGTTGGCGGTGAAGGGCCTGCCGGTGATCTCGATCACTTCCAGGGCCCGGACGATACGGCGGCCGTTGCTGGGCAGGATCGCGCGGGCGGCCTCGGGGTCGGCGGCGGCCAGCCGGGCATGCAGGGCGCCGGGCCCGCGCAGCGCGAGCTCCTCCTCCAGCCGGGCGCGCACCTCGGGGTCGGTGCCGGGGAACTCCAGGTTGTCCACGGCCCCGCGGACGTACAGCCCGGAGCCGCCGACGAGGATCGGCCAGCGGCCCTCGGCGAGCAGGGCGTCGATACGAGCGCGCGCGAGGCGCTGGTACTCGGCGACGGACGCCGTGACGGTCACGTCCCAGATGTCGAGCAGGTGGTGCGGTACGCCGCCGCGTTCCTCGGGCGTCAGCTTGGCGGTGCCGATGTCCATCCCTCGGTACAGCTGCATGGAGTCGGCGTTGACGACCTCGCCGCCGAGCTGCTGGGCCAGGAAGACGCCGAGGTCGGACTTTCCTGCGGCGGTGGGGCCGACTACGGCGATGACGCGGGGGGCGGGGGCTGCGCTGCTCACCGCACCAGTCTCGCAAACATCACGGTGTGCCCACGAACGAGTTACGTGACGCCACCGGCACCGGTTCGTTGCCCGTTCGAGGTTCCGCCGCCGGCGCGAGAGGCACGGCGGGCCCGGGCGCAACCGGACGCGCCCGGGAGCGGCGGGATGTCGCCCGCACGAGTACCGTATGGAGTTGAAATGGGCGTTTTCGCGAAACTTTTCCGGAGGTCGCAGGCGACGGAGGAGGAGGTCCCGGCTACCGAGGAGCCGGCCGGGACGACGGAGAGCGACGAGACCGACGACACCGGCGAGAGCGGTACCGAGGGCGTCGGCGCCGTGGATCCCGTCGCCGCGCGGGAGACGGGCGCGGAGCCCGGTGCCGAGGCGGATGACGAGGAGGGCGCCGCGACGGCGACGAAGGCCTCGGTGCCGGACGCGTCGGAGGCCGATGAGCCTGCCGGCTCCGACGTGGCGGGGAACGGGAGCGGGGCCGTGCGGGAGGCGGCCACGGAGATCCCCCAGCAGCAGTCCGCCGAGAAAGCGGCCGACAACCAGACCGGTGAGGGCGCCCGCACCTGACGCCCCGCCGGCCGGAGTCTCAGGAAGAGGGAAGGTGACCCATGGGTCTGTTGGACAACCTCAAGGCCAAGCTCGCCCCGGCGAAGGACACGGCCAAGGAGAAGGTCTCCGGGCTCGCGCAGCATCACGGAGACAAGATCACGCATGGCCTGGACAAGGCCGCTAAGGTCGTCGACGAGAGAACCAAGGGCAAGTACAGCGACAAGATCCAGTCGGGCACCGGCAAGGCGAAGGGCGCCATGGACCGGCTCGCGCACAAGAGCGGGCCCGGGGCGGGCGACGACACCTTCACCCCGCCGGAGGGCTCTCCTCCGGCCTCCTGAGGACCGGGCCGGGGCTCCCTCGGCACACGGTGCACCACAGAACGGCGGACGGCCGCCGAGCCATGCACGGGCTCGCGGCCGTCCGCCGTTTTCGTACGGGCGCGACGAGCGACCACGCGCGCGTGCCGACGCACCGGCGCCGGTGCGGGCGCCGGGGTGGGCCGCCGTAGTCAGGAGGCGCGGAGAAAGCGACCACGCGCGCGTGCCGCGCGCCACCCGAGGCCGATGCCGTACCGGCACGGGCACGCCGCACGCGCGTGTGCCGTCAGGACCAGGCGGCGACCAGGTAGCCGACGCCGTACGGGGCGTCCTCGTACAGCAGGGAACCGGACATGTCCGCCTGCTCGGCGGCTCCGGCGAGCACCTGCCAGGGGGCTCGGCCGGAGACCTGTAGCTCCTGGGCCAGTCGCACGTCCAGCGCCTTGAGCGCGGCGAGGTCGGCGGAGCCGAGCGCCCGGGCGGCGGCCTCGTCGAAGGGTGCCGCCCGCTCGTCGAGGTAGCCGGGGGCCTTGAGGGTGCGGCAGGCGCTGGCGTCGCCCATCACGAGCAGCGCGACCCGCTGGTCCGGGGCGGCGAGGTCCCGGCCGGTCGCCAGGCACTGTTCCGGTTCCAGCGTCCGTGCCACGGCCAGCGCCTCCACCGGGGCGGCGGTCCAGTCGGCCTGCCTCAGCAGCCACGCGCCGACGGAGAGCGACGCGGGCAGTACGGCCGCGCCGTGCGGGCCGGCGACGGTACGGCCGAGGACGACGTCCACGCCGACGCCGAAGCCGCGGAACGACCCCCGGCTGCCCTCCGCGTACGTGCCGTTCCGCTCGGCGGGCCCGACGACGACGAGCCGGTCGGGCCGGGCGGCGGCGAGGACGCCGATCGCGTCCGCGCAGGCGGCCCGTGCGGCGTCCAGCTCGGGCGCGGCGCCGGCGGCCACCTCGGGCACGAGCAGCGGCGGACAGGGACAGACGGCAGCGGCGACAAGCATGATCGGCAGCCTAACCCCGAGCGGCGCCGGGGTCGCGGCTCGGTCCGCGTCGGAACGCGAGGCCGTGCCCGCGTGCGGCCGTGCCCGGCGGGCGCCGCCGGGGCACGGCCGCGGGGCCCGTCGCCTCGGACCCGGTCGGTCAGTCGCAGCCGCAGCCGCTGGCCGCCGGGAGCGGGGCCGGGACGCCCACCTTGGGCAGGCCGAGCAGCACGCCCGCCGGCTTGGCCGCCGCCTTCTCGGCGTTGCGCTTCTCCCACGCGTCACCCGCGCGCGTGCGGCGCACGTCCAGCACCGGGCCCTCGGCGAGAAGGTGGTGGGGAGCGGCGTACGTGATCTCGACGGTGACGACGTCACCGGGGCGGACCTCCTGGTCGGGCTTGGTGAAGTGGACCAGGCGGTTGTCGGGGGCGCGGCCGGACAGCCGGTGGGTGGCGTCGTCCTTGCGGCCCTCGCCCTCGGCGACCATCAGCTCCAGGGTGCGACCGACCTGCTTCTTGTTCTCCTCCCAGGAGATCTCCTCCTGGAGGGCGACGAGACGCTCGTAGCGCGCCTGGACGACCTCCTTGGGGATCTGGTTCTCCATGGTCGCGGCCGGGGTGCCGGGCCGCTTGGAGTACTGGAAGGTGAACGCCTGCGCGAACCGGGCCTCGCGCACCACGTGCAGCGTCTGTTCGAAGTCCTCCTCGGTCTCGCCGGGGAAGCCCACGATGATGTCGGTGGTGATCGCGGCGTGCGGGATGGCCTCGCGGACCTTGCGGATGATGTCGAGGTAGCGCGACTGCCGGTAGGAGCGGCGCATCGCCTTCAGCACGGTGTCCGAGCCGGACTGGAGCGGCATGTGCAGCTGAGGCATCACGTTCGGCGTCTCGGCCATGGCGGCGATCACGTCGTCGGTGAAGTCACGCGGGTGCGGGGAGGTGAAGCGGACCCGCTCCAGGCCCTCGATCGTGCCGCAGGCCCGCAGCAGCTTGCTGAAGGCCTCGCGGTCGCCGATGTCGGAGCCGTACGCGTTGACGTTCTGCCCGAGCAGCGTGATCTCGGAGACGCCCTCGGCGACCAGCGCCTCGACCTCGGCGAGGATCTCGCCGGGGCGGCGGTCCTTCTCCTTGCCGCGCAGCGCCGGGACGATGCAGAAGGTGCAGGTGTTGTTGCAGCCGACGGAGATGGACACCCAGGCCGCGTAGGCGCTCTCGCGCCGCGTCGGCAGCGTGGAGGGGAACGCCTCCAGCGACTCGGCGATCTCGACCTGCGCCTCCTCCTGGACGCGGGCGCGCTCCAGCAGCACGGGCAGCTTGCCGATGTTGTGCGTGCCGAAGACGACGTCCACCCAGGGCGCCTTCTTCACGATGGTGTCGCGGTCCTTCTGCGCCAGACAGCCGCCGACCGCGATCTGCATGCCGGGGCGTGAGGCCTTCTTCGGCGCGAGGCGGCCGAGGTTGCCGTAGAGACGGTTGTCGGCGTTCTCGCGGACCGCGCAGGTGTTGAAGACGACGACGTCCGCGTCACCGTCCGACCCCTCCGGGGCCCGCACATATCCGGCCTCTTCCAGCAGCCCGGCCAATCGCTCGGAATCGTGGACGTTCATCTGGCACCCGTAGGTGCGGATCTCGTAGCTCTTGGGGGCGTGAACGTCCACTGCGGGGCTCCGGTCGCTGCTGCTGGTCATGCCCTCCAGGGTAGGCGCTTCCGGGAGGACCCTTTCCCGGCCCTTCGGCGGGCCGTCCTCGGTCCGCCGACGGTCCGGGAACGGTTCGCAGCGGGTCCGCGGCCGAACCGAGACCGGTCCGCGGTCGGTCCGCGGTCGGTCCCCGGTCGGTCCGCGAAAGGCCCCGCCCGGATGGCTCCCTGGGGCGGCCGGAGAAGGCGGAACGCCCCCTTGTCCCCGGACCCCGGCCCCGTAGTATCGGTGATCTCTTGGGGGGAGGTGGTCATGGGCAGACAGCGCCCTGACACGCCGACGCTGGAGGAGGTCGCCGCGCGCGCCGGGGTGGGGCGGGGCACGGTCTCCCGCGTCATCAACAACGCCACCGGCGTACGAGAGTCGACGCGGCGCCTCGTGCAGCAGGCCATCGCGGAGCTGGGGTACGTGCCGAACCTCGCGGCGCGCTCGCTCGCCGTGCGGCGGGCCGACGCCGTCGCGCTGGTCATGACCGAGCCGGACTGGCGGCAGTTCGCCGAACCGTTCTTCTCCGAGATCGTGCGCACCCTCGGCGACACCCTGGCCGAGACCGGCCTGCAACTCCTGCTGACCCTCGTCCGCTCCGACACCGACCGGGTCCGCTTCCTGGAGTACGCGCGCGGTGGCCGCGTCGACGGGGTCCTGGTGATGTCCGTGCACGCCGACGACCCGCTGCCCGACATGCTCGCCGACGCGCGGATGCCCACCGTCCTGCTCGGCCGCCGCTCCGGCGACGAGTCCATCAGCTACGTCGACGCGGACAACGCCGGCGGCGCCCGCAGCGCCGTCGCCCGCCTCGTCGAGCAGGGCCGGACGACCATCGCCACGATCACCGGCCCGCTCGACATGTACGCCGCCCAGTGCCGCCTGCGTGGCTACCAGGACGCACTCGCGCTGGCCGGGCTGAAGGGCGGCCCCTCCCTGGTGGCCGAGGGCGACTTCACGGAGGAGAGCGGCCGGCACGCCATGGCCGAGCTGCTCGCCCGGCACCCGGAGATCGACGGCGTCCTCGCCGCGTCGGACACCACGGCCGCCGGAGCGCTCACCACCCTGCGGGCGGCGGGACGCCGGGTGCCCGACGACGTCGCGGTGATCGGCTTCGACGACTTTCCGCTGGCGCAGCGCACCGACCCGCCGCTGACGACGGTGCGGCAGCCGCTGGAGGAGATCGGACGGGCCATGGTCCGGCTGCTCCAAGAAGAGATGGAAGAGCCCGCGGTCGCCTGGCGGCACGTCATCCTCCGCACCGAACTGGTGATCCGCGAGTCGGCCTGAGGCGGGGGCCGAGGCGGTCACGCGGGCCGAGAGCACCGCGGGCGCCGGGGCCGCGACTGGGCCGGTGCCGTGTCGGGAACCGAGGGCTGCCCAGGGCTGAGATCAACTCGCGGGCCGAGACCGGCTCGCGGTCCGTGGCCGTATCGGTGGGGCGGTGTCGTACGGGCCGTATACGGCCGCCGACGGACCCGTGCGTCTCACATACCGGGAGCGCTCCCAGTGCACTGCGCTCGCACGCGCCTCTCGCGCCCCCGCGCTGACCTGCGTTTTCGAAATCCATTCGACACATTCGTGTCCACAGTCTTGTCAGGGACATGCGTCGCTCCTACAGTCCTGGCGAAACGGAGGGAATGGGAGCGCTCCCATATGCGAATTGGGAGCGCTCCCGCACCCCGCTCCCCCCACCTCCCCGAGAGGACCCGCATGCGACCGTCAAAGCACCCCGCCCGTGGAGCGCGGGCCCTGTTAGGCGCGGCCCTCACCGCGCTGAGCGTGGCCGCGGCGCTGCTGACCGGCGCGTCGTCGGCGCAGGCCGACACGACGATCTGCGAGCAGTACGGTTCCACGACGATCCAGGGCCGGTACGTCGTCCAGAACAACCGCTGGGGCACCAGCGACACCCAGTGCATCTCCGTCACCGACAGCGGCTTCCGCGTGACCCAGGCCGACGGTTCGGTCCCGACGAACGGCGCCCCGAAGTCGTATCCCTCGGTCTTCAACGGCTGCCACTACACGAACTGTTCGCCGGGCACCAATCTGCCGATGCAGCTCAGCAGCATCTCCAGCGCGCCCACCAGCATCTCGTACAGCTATGTCGGCAACGCGGTCTACGACGCCGCGTACGACATCTGGCTCGACCCGACGCCCCGCAAGGACGGGGTGAACCGCACCGAGATCATGGTGTGGTTCAACCGGGTCGGCCCGATCCAGCCGGTCGGCTCCCGTGTGGACACCGCCACGGTGGCCGGACGGCAGTGGGAGGTGTGGTCCGGCAACAACGGCGGCAATGACGTGCTGTCGTTCGTCGCCACCTCGACGCTCTCCAGCTGGAGCTTCGACGTCATGGACTTCGTCCGGCAGACGATCGCCCGCGGCCTCGCCCAGAACAACTGGTATCTGACGAGTGTGCAGGCGGGCTTCGAGCCGTGGCAGAACGGCGCCGGACTGGCCGTCAACTCCTTCTCCTCCACGGTCAACACCGGCGGCAGCACCGACCCGGGCAACCCCGGCAACCCGGGGTCGTCGTGCAAGGTCGTGTACGGGACCAATGTCTGGCAGGGCGGCCTCACCGCAGATGTCACCGTCACCAACACCGGCTCCTCGGCGGTGAACGGCTGGAGGCTCGGCTTCACCCTGCCCTCCGGCCAGCAGATCACCGGCAGCTGGGGCGCCACCGTCTCCCCGTCCTCAGGCGCGGTCACCGCGACCTCGCTCGACTACAACGGGCAGATCGCCCCCGGCGGCCAGGCGACCTTCGGCTTCCAGGGCACGTACAGCGGGACGTTCGCACGGCCGGCCTCCTTCACCCTGAACGGCACGACCTGCACCCTGTCTCTATACACATCT
>NZ_JALLGL010000248.1 GCF_023072675.1 Streptomyces sp. XM83C | reverse complement strand
CCCGAAGGCATCGGCCCCGCCCGCGACCCCTTCGCCAGCGCCTCCGCCGCCCTCGACGGCGTCATCGCCTCCTCCATGGCCGCCGACGCCCTCACCGCCATCCGCGGCGACCAACTCCCCCTCGTCATGCTCGACAGCGACCCCACCGGCAGCCTCGGCGCCGCCACCGTCAACCTCGACATCGCCGACGGCACCCACCAGATCGCCCACCACCTCCTCACCCTCGGCCACCGCCACTTCCTGCACCTCGCCGCCGACATCCCCTCCTGGACCTTCGAAGTACGCGCCCGGGAACTCGCCCGACATCTGCACACCGTCCCCGGCACCACCCTGCGCACCGCCCGCACCCCCATGGACATCGAAGGCGCCCTCACCGCCACCACCACCGCCCTCACCACGCACGGCCCCCGCCCCACCGCCGTCGTCTGCGACGACGACAAACTCGCCGCCGGCGCCTACAAGGCCCTCCGCCGCCACGGCCTGCGCATCCCCGACGACGTCTCCGTCACCGGCATGGACGACATCGCCCTCGCCACCGCCCTCGACCCCGAACTCACCACCGTCCACCTCGACGCCGAACTCTTCGGCGAACGCGGCATGCGCGCCCTCCTCGCCGTCCTCGACGGCCGCACACCGGAAGAAGGCGACATCCCCGTCCACCTCGTCCGACGAGGCTCCACCGCACCCCCGCCCCACACGCCCTGACACAAACACAGCGCCCCGGCCGTGACATCACGACCGGGGCGCCGAACATGCACCCGCAGACGGGCAGGGCTACTCGTCGCTGCTCTCCGCCTCCGTCGCCGTACTCCCGGCCTCCAGCAGCCGCGACAGCTGCGCCCCGACGATCCGCTTGAACTTGCGCTGCTGCGGCCGCGTACGGTCCAGCACGGCCACCTCAAGCCGCTCCGCCGGGATCTCCCGCTCCGAACCGTTCGTGTCCCGCGACAGCGCCCGCACCGCCAGCTGCAGCGCCTCCGCCAGGCTCATACCGTCCCGGTGCTCACGGTCCAGGAAGCTGCTGATCTGCTCGGCATTACCACCGACCGCGACCGAGCCGTGCTCGTCCACGATCGAGCCGTCGTGCGGCAGCCGGTAGATCTGGTCACCCTCCGGGGTCTCCCCGACCTCCGCGACCACCAGCTCCACCTCGTACGGCTTCTCCGCCGCCGACGAGAAGATCGTGCCGAGCGTCTGCGCGTAGACGTTGGCCAGGCCACGGGCCGTGACATCGTCCCGGTCATAGGTGTAACCACGCAGATCGGCATAGCGGACACCGCCGATCCGCAGATTCTCGTACTCGTTGTACTTGCCGGCCGCGGCAAAGCCGATCCGGTCGTAGATCTCGCTGAACTTGTGCAGCGCACGGGACGGGTTCTCACCGACGAACACGATGCCGTCGGCGTACTGCATCACGACCAGGCTGCGGCCGCGCGCGATGCCCTTCCGGGCGTACTCCGCGCGATCCGCCATCGCCTGCTGGGGGGAGACATAGAACGGCGTCGACACCGGTTATCCGTCCCTTTCTGTGGAGGTCACTGAGATCACCGTCAACCCTCGGACAACAACACCCGGGCCCGGCTCACAGCAGCGCGGCCCGCGGGCCGTCCGGCTGCTCCAGCCGCCGCTCGAGGATCGACCGGGCGATCTCGGACGACTCCTCGTCGGTGAGCCGGCGGAAACCGTCCTCGGTGATCACGGTGACGATCGGGTAGATCCGGCGGGCGACATCGGGACCACCGGTCGCCGAGTCGTCGTCTGCCGCGTCGTAGAGAGCCTGCACGACCAGTGTGGTCGCATCGGACTCGGACAGGTCGTCTCGGTACAACTTCTTCATCGCACCGCGCGCGAAGACCGAGCCCGAGCCGGTCGCCGCGAACCCGCGCTCCTCGGTACGGCCACCGGTGACGTCGTACGAGAAGATCCGGCCCTTGGCGCGGTCCACGTCGTACCCCGCGAACAGCGGCACCACGGCCAGACCCTGCATGGCCATGCCGAGATTGGAGCGGATCATCGTCGACAGCCGGTTCGCCTTGCCCTCCAGCGACAGCTGAGCGCCCTCGACCTTCTCGAAGTGTTCCAGCTCCAGCTGGAAGAGCTTGACCATCTCCACCGCGAGACCCGCCGTGCCGGCGATGCCGACGGCCGAGTACTCGTCGGCCGGGAACACCTTCTCGATGTCCCGCTGCGCGATCACATTGCCCATCGTCGCCCGTCGGTCACCGGCGAGCACGACGCCGCCGGGGAACGTCACGGCGACGATCGTCGTGCCGTGCGGCGCCTCGATCACCCCCTGCGTCGGGGGGAGCTGCCGGTTGCCGGGCAGCAGCTCGGGCTGGTGCTCGGCGAGGAAGTCCATGAAGGAGGAGGACCCCGGCGTCAGGAAGGCAGCAGGTAGACGCCCGGTGCTACGAGTGTTGGCTTCCACGCGATTCCTTCCACGTAAGCAGCAGCCCGCCTCATGACGTCGGGCCGATCCTTGAACTGCCCCAGTGCGGCATTGCAGCTGAAGCACAGTACGCCACGGACCCTACCCGTCTCATGGCAGTGATCCACATGCTCGGGCACCGCCGCCGGACAGATGCAGCAGACGCCCCTTCCAGGGGCGATCAGCCCGTCCCGCTCGGCCTCGGTGAGGCCGTACGTCCGCTTCGGACGGTCCTGCCTGCCACGCATCGCCCGGCACGCCTTGCAGCGCGTGGACGGTCCGTCGGAGGCGGACGCGTTCCGGTGCCGGTCCGAGTACGGCTTCACCTCACCGCACCCCCGGCAGGGCGTGTGCCCCGCCGGCACCTCCGCCTTCTCCCTGCCCGGCTTGCCCATGGCCACCCTGCGCCGCCGGCAGTGCGCGGCGCTGTACTGTGCCACGCACTTCCGGCAACAGGGCGGCAGGCCGTCGGGCCGATTCCTGTCACGCGCGAAGGCGTCCGGAGGCAGTTCCCGCTTGCACTTCCCGCACTCCTTCGCCCGTGGCTCGTCCGCCACCTCGAACCCCCCGCAACTTTCACTTCGAAGGTCAGGCGGTCAGAACGACCTTCACTCTCCGCCCTTTTGCACGAAGGACCTCACGAAATCCTCGGCGTTCTCCTCGAGTACGTCGTCGATCTCGTCCAGGACGGAGTCCACGTCGTCGCTCAGCTTCTCGTGGCGCTCCTTGAGGTCTTCCGAGGCCTGCGCCTCCGGCGCCTGGTCCTCGACCTCCTCGGTGGAGCGCGTGGCCTTCTGCTGGCCGCCGCCGGTGTCCTTGGTCGCCATATCCCTCACCCCGCTCTTTCGCCCGACATGGGTCGGCAGGTCGGCATTCCTGCCGATCGGTGATGATCAGACCCTACTAGCCAGGTCCGACATCGGCCCCGCGGTTTCGTCAACGTACGGGGCCTGCCTGGATCATTCCCTGCCGAGGCGGTTTCCACCCCGGCCGGGTCGAAGGCCCGACGGGCCGCTCAGCCGCCGGAGAGGACCCTGACCAGGTCTTCCGCGGTGCGGCAGCGGTCCAGCAGTTCCTTGACGTGATTTCGCGTTCCGCGAAGCGGTTCCAGGGTGGGGACGCGCTGGAGCGAGTCCCGGCCCGGCAGGTCGAAGATGACCGAGTCCCACGAGGCCGCGGCGACGTCGTCGGCGTACTGCTCCAGACAGCGCCCGCGGAAGTACGCGCGGGTGTCCTCAGGAGGCGCTGTGCGGGCCCGGTCGACCTCGGCCTCGTCCAGCAGCCGCTTCATGCGTCCGCGGGCCACCAGACGGTTGTACAGGCCCTTGTCGGGCCGTACGTCGGCGTACTGCAGGTCGACGAGGTGGAGGCGGGCGGCGTCCCAGTCGATGCCGTCGCGGCGCCGGTAGCCCTCCATCAGCTCGCGTTTGGCGACCCAGTCCAGTTCGCCGGCGAGGCTCATCGGGTCGTTCTCCAGCCGGGTGAGGGTGTCCTCCCAGCGGCTGAGGACGTCCTTGGTCTGCTCGTCGGCGTCGGCACCGTAGCGTTCCTCCACGTATTTGCGCGACAGCTCGTAGTACTCCATCTGGAGCTGCACGGCGGTGAGTGTCCGGCCGCTGCGCAGGGTGATCAGTCGTTTGAGGGTCGGGTCGTGGCTGACCTGGTGGAGGGTGCGTACGGGCTGTTCGACGGCGAGGTCGACGGCGATGAAGCCGTCCTCGATCATGGACAGGACGAGGGCGGTGGTGCCGAGCTTGAGGTAGGTGGAGATCTCGGAGAGGTTGGCGTCGCCGATGATCACATGGAGCCGGCGGTACTTCTCCGCGTCGGCGTGCGGCTCGTCGCGGGTGTTGATGATGGGCCGCTTCAGGGTGGTCTCCAGCCCGACCTCGACCTCGAAGTAGTCGGCGCGCTGGCTGATCTGGAAGCCGTGCTCGTGGCCGTCCTGGCCGATGCCGACGCGGCCTGCGCCGGTGACGACCTGGCGGGAGACGAAGAAGGGCGTCAGGTGGCGCACGATGTCCGAGAAGGGGGTCTCCCGCTTCATCAGGTAGTTCTCGTGCGTGCCGTAGGAGGCGCCCTTGTTGTCGGTGTTGTTCTTGTAGAGGTGGATGGGCTGGGCTCCGGGGAGCTGGGCGGCCCGTTCCGCCGCTTCGGCCATGATCCGCTCGCCGGCTTTGTCCCAGAGGACGGCGTCGCGCGGGTTGGTGACCTCGGGGGCGCTGTACTCGGGGTGGGCGTGGTCGACGTAGAGCCGTGCGCCGTTGGTGAGGATGACGTTGGCGAGGCCGATGTCCTCGTCGGTGAGCTGGCTGGCGTCGGCGGCCTCGCGGGCGAGGTCGAAGCCCCGCGCGTCGCGCAGCGGATTCTCCTCCTCGAAGTCCCAGCGGGCCCGGCGGGCCCGGTGCATCGCCGCCGCGTAGGCGTTGACGATCTGGGACGAGGTGAGCATGGCATTGGCGTTGGGGTGGCCGGGAACGGAGATGCCGTACTCCGTCTCGATGCCCATTACTCGCCGTACGGTCATGCGGCCCTCCTTGCCCGGCGGCTCCCTCGGTCTTGGGCGCCGCTCAAGTACCGCTCGTGCTCGGGCGGCTGTGCGGTGCCCGTCCCCGCACTGCGCATCCCGGCGGCTGTGAAGAGCCTAGAACGCCTTTGCGCTGGTGGGGAGATCATTTGCGTCATTGCGTGCCCCGCGTTGTCGCTGCTCCTGCCCGGAAAAACAGTCGGCTGCGGGTACCCGGTGAGGGCACCCGCAGCCGCCCTGTTTCTTACAGGTACTGTCCGGTGTTCGCCACCGTGTCGATGGAGCGTCCGGTGTCGGCGCCCTGCTTTCCGGTGATGAGGGTGCGGATGTAGACGATCCGCTCGCCCTTCTTTCCGGAGATGCGGGCCCAGTCGTCGGGGTTGGTGGTGTTCGGGAGGTCCTCGTTCTCCTTGAACTCGTCGACGCAGGCCTGGAGCAGGTGGGAGACGCGAAGGCCCTTCTGGTTCTTTTCCAGGAAGTCCTTGATCGCCATCTTCTTGGCGCGGCCGACGATGTTCTCGATCATGGCGCCGGAGTTGAAGTCCTTGAAGTAGAGGACTTCCTTGTCGCCGTTGGCGTAGGTGACTTCCAGGAAGCGGTTCTCCTCGGATTCGGCGTACATGTGCTCGACCGCGGTCTGGATCATGGCCTGGACCGTGGCCGCCTTGTCCCCGCCGTGTTCGGCGAGGTCGTCGGCGTGGAGCGGCAGCCGTTCGGTGAGGTACTTGCCGAAGATGTCCTTGGCGGCCTCGGCGTCGGGACGCTCGATCTTGATCTTCACGTCGAGGCGGCCGGGGCGCAGGATGGCCGGGTCGATCATGTCCTCGCGGTTGGAGGCGCCGATGACGACCACGTTCTGCAGACCTTCGACGCCGTCGATCTCGGCGAGGAGCTGCGGGACGATGGTGTTTTCCACGTCGGAGCTGACGCCGGAGCCGCGAGTGCGGAAGAGGGATTCCATCTCGTCGAAGAAGACGATGACGGGGGTGCCCTCGGAGGCTTTCTCGCGTGCGCGCTGGAAGACGAGGCGGATCTGCCGCTCGGTCTCGCCGACGTACTTGTTGAGGAGCTCGGGTCCCTTGATGTTGAGGAAGAAGCTCTTGCCGGCGGCCTGGCCGGTGACCTCGGCGACCTTCTTGGCCAGCGAGTTCGCGACGGCTTTGGCGATGAGCGTCTTGCCGCATCCGGGGGGGCCGTAGAGCAGTACGCCCTTGGGGGGTCGGAGTTCGTGCTCTTTGAAGAGGTCGGGGTAGAGGTAGGGGAGCTCGACGGCGTCGCGGATGGCCTCGATCTGGTTGCCGAGGCCGCCGATGGCCTCGTATCCGATGTCGGGGACCTCTTCGAGGACGAGTTCTTCTACCTCGCTCTTGGGGACGACCTCGTAGACGTAGCCGGAGCGGGGTTCGAGCAGGAGGGCGTCGCCGGGGCGGATGGTGACGTCCAGCAGCGGCTCGGCGAGCCGTACCACCCGTTCCTCGTCGGTGTGCCCGAGCACCAGCGCGCGCTCGCCGTCCTCGAGGATCTCCTTGAGGGTGACGATGTCGCCGACGCGCTCGAACTCCATGGCTTCGACCACGTTGAGCGCTTCGTTGAGCATGACTTCCTGGCCGCGCCGGAGCTCGTCGAGTTCGACGCTCGGGCTGACGTTCACGCGGAGTTTGCGGCCGCCGGTGAAGATGTCGGCGGTGCCGTCCTCGTTGGCCTGGAGGAAGACTCCGAAGCCGGCGGGCGGCTGGGCGAGCCGGTCCACTTCTTCCTTGAGGGCCACGATCTGGTCGCGGGCCTCGCGGAGGGTGTTCGCCAGTCGTTCGTTCTGGGCGGACACGCCGGCCAGGTTGGTCTGCAGCTCGACGATCCGCTCTTCGAGAATCCTCGTGTGTCGCGGAGAGTCGGCGAGCTTGCGTCGCAGGACGGCGATCTCCTGCTCAAGGTAGGCGATCTGCCCGGCCGGGTCGTCGGACCCGCGTCCCGGGCGGATGCCGCGGTTAATGTCGTCGTCGTGGGCTGCCACGGTCCTCACCTCCTCCAAGGGGAGCTGGACGCTTCCAGACCCTACCTGGGTGGGTGTCGATTGAAACCCCTAGATCACAAAGACTGTCGGGGTGTGTCCGATCTTCACCCTTGCGCTCTCCCTCACGCCAGGGGAATACCCACCGAACATGATTGGAAAGCGGGCGGGGGTAGGGTCGAAGTGTTCAACACCCGTCAGGGCCTGCATCGTTCCCGGGCGGCTCGGCACGAAACACCAGCAGGAGAGATGAGCGTTCAGCAGGAGGGCACGGCCGGCGGTGAGGCGCTGGAGGTCTGGATCGACCAGGATCTGTGTACGGGCGACGGGATCTGTGTCCAGTACGCGCCTGAGGTGTTCGAGCTGGACATCGACGGTCTGGCGTATGTGAGGGGTGAGGGCGAGGAGCTGCTGCGGGCTCCGGGGGCGTCCGTGCCGGTGCCGTTGCCGCTGCTGTCGGATGTGGTGGACTCGGCGCGGGAGTGTCCGGGCGAGTGCATCCATGTCAGGCGGGTTTCGGACAGGGCCGAGGTGTACGGCCCGGACGCGGAGTGACGACCCGCCCACCCGTGGTGATGGTTGTCTGATTGCTCACACGGCGTGGGCGTTCACAGGGGCGGAGCGGACGAAGACGCCGTCCTTCCACTGCCATTTCACTGTCTGCTTGGTGTCGGGGCAGCAGGCGGGCACGCTGTCGTTCGAGTATCCGAGGAGTGTGGCGCGCACGGTGCCGTCGTGGACGGCGACCTGGGTGACGGTGTTGCGGCTCTTGGGGTCGATCAGTGTGGCGACGACGCGTGGCTCTGTGTCGTGGGGGCCTTGGGTGAGGACGTAGAGGGCGTCGGGCGGGGTGCCCATGGGGGCGTCGCAGTGGACGACGGCGAGGGTCTCGGGCCGTCCGTCGCCGTCGACGTCGCCGGTGGCGGTCCGTTGTACGGCGGCCTGGACGGGGCCGCATTCCAGCGGGAAGTCGACACCGGCGGTGGTGGGCGGGGCGGCCGGGGCTGCGGGTGCGGCTTTGGTCCCTGTGCCGGGGGTCTGGGCGGCGGTCGCCTCGTGGGACTGGACCAGTGAGGAGAGCGCGACGACGCCGGCCACGGCGGTCGCCGTGGCGAGCCAGTGGATGGGGCGGGCGTGTGTGTGGGCCAGTTCCGGGACGGCGGGTTGCTGCACTAGGAGCGTCTCCTGAGGGCGGTGCCGGTGGGGGTGGCCAGCATGGTGCCACGTCAACGTACGCACGCCGTGGCCGAGTTCCCGGGGGCGGGTGGGAACTCGGCCACGGCGTGCGTACGTTGACGTGGCACCGGGCCGCCGGGGCGGCGGCACGGGCGTGGTGTCAGCGGCCCATGCCTCCGTCGGCGTTGGGGCCGGTGTAGTCCTCGCCGTAGGCGCCCTTGGCGGGGCGTCGGCGGCGCATGGGCGGTTCGACGCCGTCGGCGAGGCGGCGGGCGGTGAGGAGGAAGCCGGTGTGCCCGATCATGCGGTGGTCGGGGCGGACGGCGAGTCCTTCGATGTGCCAGTTGCGGATCATGGTCTCCCAGGCGGTCGGCTCGTTGAAGCAGCCGATCTCCCGGATGGACTCCACGGTCCGGGCGAGCTGGGTGGTGGTGGCGACGTAGCAGCAGACGATGCCGCCGGGAACGAGTGCCTTGGAGACGGCCTCCAGGCACTCCCAGGGGGCGAGCATGTCGAGGATGACGCGGTCGACGTCGGTGTCGCTGAGGTTGTCCTGGAGGTCGCCGACGGTGAGCTGCCAGGCGGGGTGCGGGCCGCCGAAGTAGCGCTCCACGTTCTGTTTGGCGATCTCCGCGAAGTCCTCGCGCCGCTCGTAGGAGTGGAGCATGCCCTGGTCGCCGATGGCGCGCAGCAGGAAGCTGCTGAGCGAGCCGGAGCCGACGCCGGCCTCGACGACGCGTGCGCCGGGGAAGATGTCGGCGAAGGCGAGGATCTGCCCCGCGTCCTTCGGGTAGACGACGGCTGCCCCGCGGGGCATGGACAGGACGTAGTCGGGGAGCAGGGGGCGCAGCGCGAGGTAGGCGACGTTCCCGGTGGTGCGGACAACGCTGCCCTCGGGAGCGCCGATCAGTTCGTCGTGGGGGAAGGAACCCTTGTGGGTGTGGAAGTTCTTCCCGGCCTCGAGCGTGAACGTGTAGTGGCGGCCCTTGGGGTCGGTCAGCTGTACCTGGTCCCCGACCTTGAAGGGCCCGCGCCTGCGGGCGGCACCGGTCGGTTCGGACATGTGACCAGCCTACCGGGGTTTGCGAGGGCCTCCGACCATCGGGCGGTGTGCGGGGCGGGGCTTCTCGCCCGGCACCGGGTCTGGTTCTTATACACATCTCCGAGCCCACGAGACTACGCTGC
>NZ_JALLGL010000247.1 GCF_023072675.1 Streptomyces sp. XM83C | reverse complement strand
CGCCCGGGCCCCGGGCCCCGGGTGCCGGAAACGCAAGCGCCCCCCACGCACCCGCCAGAGCCGACCTACCCTTGCTGCCTTCCGGCCCTGGGGGAGTTCAGTCAGATAGCGCCGCGTGAGGGGCTCCGCACAGCCTACCCGATGCGGACCGAGCGGATCGAGTTCGCGAGCACTCCCCTCGGTCATGTAATGTTTCCGGCGGAGGATTCGCCTAGAGGCCTAGGGCGCACGCTTGGAAAGCGTGTTGGGGGCAACCCCTCACGAGTTCGAATCTCGTATCCTCCGCCACGGCTGACCAGCCGAAACGAAGGTCCCGACCGCACAGCGGCCGGGACCTTCGTCGTTCCGTGATCTCAGTTCTGGTCTCAGCCGCCCCTTCCGGCTCCGACGCGATCCAGTGTCCCCGCCCACGGCCACGCAGAGCGGGGGCAGAGTGGTTCGGACCGGTCTCGCGGGAAAGCACGGGCCGACAGCCGGTGTCCGCCGTCGGTGTGGCCGATACCGCCGTGCCCATGGCCGCACCATGGGCTGATCGTCAGACGGGCCCGGCCGCCGCCCCCTGCTCACGAACCGCGACGGCCGGTGCCGACCGATCAGTGCCGGGACTGCCACCACAGGATCACGGCGGTGACGGCCACACTGCCGACGCCGGAGCCGATGCCACGGAGCGTCTCCTTCATCATGAACACAGCGCCGCGCACCACCCGTGTGCGCCAGCCGCGGCGGCTCGAAGCCTCCGGCCACGCGCCCGGATTCGCTTGGCGGTTCTCCTCCCCCACATCGTCCGCACGAGGCGCCTTCGCTCTCTCCTTCTCGTTCGGGTCGCGCACCGTACCCTCCCAGGTGTCATGCGACGCACCGCTCCCGTCCATGGGTGCGGAGCCGGCCGGGCATCGGCCGTAAGACCAGTCGAAGGGATACCGGGAGCGCCTGGACGAGTGGAGACGGGTGCTCCGGAGCCATGTCTTTGACCTGCGGGAGATACGACCGTTGGGCAATGATCGGCGGATGAGTCGAGACGAGAAGCCCTCCATCAGGCGGCCCCGCCCGCTCGGGCCGCCGCAGTGGGCTCCCGGTGCCCGGGGCCAACTCCACGACTACCTCTACGACCTGTATCTGGCGGCGGGCGAGCCAACCATGCGGGCCATCAAGCAACTCGTCGACAACGACGACGACGCGAAGGGCCGGCCGAGCAAAGACACGATCAACCGTTGTCTGGCTGGCACGGAGCTGCCCCAACAAGCGGACGTGCTCAGCATCGCGCGGGTCCTGGCGCGCGAGGCACGATGGGACGAGGCCCGAGCCACTGAGAAGACCTTCGATCTGTGGCTCGAAGCGAGATCCGTCGAGTATGCGGGTGAGCCGATCCGAAACTTCGACAACCCGTTCATCCTCCGCGTGCACGAGGTCATCGAGAGTGACGGCGCAGACAATGCCGGTGACCTGCCGATCTACATCCGACGGGAGCACGACGAGCTGCTGCGCCTGAAGGTGGAACTGGCCGTGCGCGGGGAGAGCGCCCAGGCGATGCTGTCCGGCGAGTCGTCGACGGGGAAGACCCGGGCCTGCTGGGAAGCGATCCAGAGCCTGCCGGACAACTGGCGGCTGTGGGCTCCCCTCAGCGCAGACCAGGCGCTGGAGGAGCTGCCGTTGGTCGCACCACACACGGTGATCTGGCTGGACGAGGCGCACACCTTCTTCATGACCAACGGCTCGCCTTCGGGCCCTCGGCTGGCAGCACAGCTGAACGAGGTGCTGCGCCTGAGGCGTCGAGCACCCATCCTGCTTCTGGGAACGATCTGGCCCCACTACCTGAGCACCCTGCGGGCTATCCCGTCCCGAGCGTCGCAGGACGACGAGCACGCCAACACACGTCGGTTGCTCCGCTCCGTCAGGTACAGGAGCAACGAGCGCAGGGGGCCCGACCGCCTCGACGGGCTGGACTTCCGAGTGGGCGAGTCGGTCATCCCGGTGCCGAACGACTTCACAGCACCAGAGGTACGACGCCAGGTCGAAGCAGCAGCGCTCACCGACCCCCACTGGGCCGAGGCACTCGCCAAGGCCGAGGACGGGCGCCTCACCCAGTACATGGCAGGTGGACACGAGATCCAGCGCAGGTACCAGTTCGCGCCGACGGCGGCCCGCGGACTGATCGATGCGGCCATGGACCTGCGCCGCTTGGGACACGGACCAGAACTTCCCGCGGCCCTTCTGGCAGCGGCACTACCCGGCTACATCGGGCGCGCTGCCTATGACCTGCTCAGTGACGCCGAGCTGAACAGTGCCTGGGAGTACGTGTCCGATCCCAGGCAGTGCCGTGGCGCCCGGCCTCCGCTCGGAGAAGTGGCGCCGGCCGGCCGTGGCGTCCCCGGTGACGACGTGCGGGCAACAGCCACCCACTACCGGCTCTCCGACCTTCTCGACCACGAAGCCCGCATCGTACGGCTCAACCACAAGGTGCCCGCCGAACTGTGGCGCGCTGCGTCCGACCACGCCGACCGCAGTGCCCTGCTGCCCCTCGCCGACGCGGCACGTACGGCGGGTGCGTATGCGGATGCCTGCCGGCTGTACGTCCGTGCCGTCGAGCACGGCGAGCAGTCGGCCCTCTTCCAGATCAGAGACCTCCCCGGCCGGGAGAAGTGGGCCGAGGAGACCCTGCCCTGGCTACAGGCCCGGGCCGAATCCGGTGATCTGAACGCCCAGCATGTCGCCGTTCACGTGATGCGGTCCGTGGGACGTGCCAGTGAGGCAGAGGACTGGCTGTGGTCGCGCGCCGAGACAGGGGCGATTGACGCGCTGCGGGAAGGTGTACGTCTGTTGGGCGCATCAGAGGCGGGGGGAGAAGCCCAGAGACGGCTGGAATCCATGATGGCGCAGGGGGACCGCGACGCGCTGGCAGAGGCAGCCGACGCACTGCGCGCCAAGGGCAAGGTGGCGGAGGCGATCGCTCTGTACAAACGGGCGGCTGATCTCGGAGACCCCATCGCATTGCGCCAGTTCGTCGCGGAACTGCTGGACGCCGGGCGCGGAGACGAGGCCCTGGCCTGGCTCCGGACCCGCAGCGACAGCGGCGACGTGGACGCCCTGGGAGTCCGGGTAGAGGTCATGATTTCACTCGGGCTGTACGGCGAGATGCTGGACTGGCTGCGAGGCCGGATCAGCGCCGGGGACTTCGCCGCGCTCACCGAGGCACTCGCGTACTTTGACGAGGCCGGCATGGAGGAAGCCAAGCTTGAGTGGTACCAGGAGGCTGCGGTCGCGGGCCACACGGCGGCGCTGATGCCGGTGGCCGACCACCTCGCAGCCCGTGGAAGGACGACCGAGGCCCTCGACTGGTACCGGCACACAGCGATCACGACGAACAACCGGGTCGCCATGCACAGGGTCGGGCGCATCCTCCTGGAACGGGGCAGGACCGAGGAGGCCCACTTCTGGCTGAACCGCTCGGCGGGCCTGGATGGGGAAGCTCCACAGGCAGCGTCGTAGGACTTGTCACCACTTGCAGGACAGCACTCGGAGGGGCCTCCAATCCCCTCTGGCTGCCTGCGATCTGTCTGCCACGGTGTCGCCGTACCTCCCTGGGTTCTGAGCGCGGTCTACATCCTGTGCACAGGCCTCAGCGAAGGACATCTCCACGGCGGCCCGGTCCGTGCCGCTCACCTGGGCCTCGGCCTCCCAGCCCGGGCCGGAGCAGCGGCCGTCAATGCCGAGGCCTCCGGATCGGCGTCCGGCTCCCGGACGCCGAGGCGACCATCACGGACGGCCTCTGCCACCTTGTCTCCGAAGGACCTGCAACGCTGGTGGCCCGGCATCCACGAAGCCGAGACAGTGGCATTCGGCGGGAAGACCCGCATGACGGCCGCGCACGCCCTGAGAGCGCCCGGGCAGGCAGCGGCCGTCCCGTTCATCACCGGCCGGCCGTCGGGCATGGCCGAACCCCGGCGTGCGCCCTCCGTGCGCACTTGTCTGCGCCTCCTTGCCCCGTCCTACCGTCCTCCGGCTCACGCCACACGACGTCGACGGAAGGGCCGCAGGTGAACGAGGGCGATCCCAAGGCTGTTGCCGAGATCCTCCACGAGCTCAGTACCACCTCCCACGTCCAGGTCCGCTCGTCCACCGAACTCGCTGTCCAGGTGACCAAGGCTGCGGCGGAAGAGGACGAAAAGCGCACCGGCGACGGTCGAGGTTTACTGCGCCGACGCACCGACTACCGGGCCGTCAGGAGTGCGCCGCGATCACTGACACTCACTCCCTGGCAGGTCATCCACGCCATCGGCCTCGGCGCTGCTTCGGCCCGCCAGGGCGCGGGACGGGGACTCGCCGAGCATTGGGGCAGCCTCCGCTACGTCCAAGCCCTGGAAGCCAACCGAGGCCGCTACCTGCAACTGTCGGCCGAAGGACGCGATCTCCTGCGCTTCTACAAGGCCACACAGTCCAGTGAAATCGGTACCGGCTTCGCCTCGCTGCTGGCCGAGGACATCGTCAGGTCCCGGTACCCCGACCACTCGGTCTCCGTCATCCCGGCGGACGTCGCCCTGAAAGCGGGCTGGACGCTGACAGGGGCCGGCAAGGGCCGTCGCCCGGAACCTCTTCAGAGAAGGCCGCACTTCTTCGTCGAAGCCTGGCAACCGGGGCAGCCGTCCAAGGTCCTCCTCCTCGCCTCGAAGGGCACACACAGCAGCACCCATCAGGTACACAAGCAGCTGAGCACGGCCAGTGCCCACGTCGAGTCGGTGCACATCGGGCCCTACGGCACCGTCCCGTACCTGCTCATAGGCACCGAGATCCCTGCCAGGGAGCCCCTCGCCCTGCACGCCCTCGAGAAGCGAGGCATGGCCCTTCTCCAGACTCCCGGAGAGCAGCCCGGAGCCGACCTGGACCTGGTGCTGGAACAGGACAATCGCGTGCCCGAGGTCGTACGGCCCACCGACCGCGGAGAGACGATCGTCCCGGGCTTTCAGGTGCTGCCGGATTCCTACGCGTGGTTCAGCATCGTGCTCGCACGGACAGAAGCAGCCACGCTCACAGCCTTCACCGGAGGCGGCAGGCCCACCGCCCAGTACCTGACCAAGGAACAAGGGCACCGCCACTTCCTGCACGACACCCGTACCGGCACGGTGCAACTGCGAGATGCGAAGCACGCCATCCACGGCATCGACTTCGTCGGCACCGACCACATCTACCGACTCAACGGCACCCGTGTGGAGGCGTTCTCCGGTCTCGAGAGGAGTCTGTACGAGCACCTCCACTACGGCCGTGTCAACGAATACCGCCGCGAGGTGCACGACCTCCGCGGGCAATGGCCGGACCGCAGCACGTCTGGGCAATGGAGCGCGGTGTCCATCCGCGCCGACGGGACCGTGTTGGCGATCCGTCTTGTGCAGGAGTGACGCCGGCGTCGGCGTCCGGGCCTGGGGACGTCACGACGTCGGACTGTGAGGAGTCGATGTCGCGTTAGGTGATGTGAGAACCCTCCATCCCGCGGTCCGGCGGGGTCAGGGTGTCACCTGGATCTCGCGGGTCACTGTCACCTGTTCGATTTCCGATACCCGTACCGTCACCTTCATCGTCCAGGTGCCGGGGAGGGGGAGGGTGAGGGTGTCGGCGGCCCAGTAGCCGCCTCGGTCGGTGAGGGGGGCGTCCAGGGGGCCGAGTTGTTTTTCCGGGAGTGTGAAGGCGATGCGCAGTTCGGGGACGGACGCGAAGCCTCCGTCGGCGGCGTAGACGACCGCCTCGACCGCGTTGTCGCCGGTGCGGGCCGGGGAGAGCGTGACCTGTACCGTGCCGCGCGCGCTGCCGACCGCGAAGGGGACCCGGGCGACCGAGGCGCCGGGCAGGCCCGAGGTCACGGTGGGCGGGGTGTCGGCCGCCTCCGCTTCGGCGCGGCCCGGCACCGTTGTGGTCAGCACCGTGGTGATCACCAGGACCAGTACGCCGATCAGCGTCTCGGCCAGGACCGAGCGGCGCAGGCCTGTGTTCGGGGCCGGCGGCTCCTTCGGAGCGCCTTCGTCGACGGTCGGGGGGGTCGGTCGGTTCGGGGTCGGGGTGGTCCGTTTGTCCGGCCGGTTCGGCGGGTGGGCTGTCGTGTGCGTGCGGATGCCCGCTGTCGTCAGCTCGCGGGCCTCCTCCGGTGCGGCGGTGTCCGTCGTGGCATCCTCCGGTGCGGCGTGCGCGGGCGTCGCGAGCCTTGTCGTCCAGGTGCGCGACACGGCCGCCGCTGCCAGCAGCAGGGTCACCGCTGCCAGCTTGGCCAGCAGGATGCGGCCGTACGCCGTGTCCGTGAGCGCCTGCCAGGAGCCGAGGCCCCGCCACGACTGGTAGACGCCGGTGACCGCGAGGACCGTCACGCAGGAGAAGGCGAGGCGGGAGAAGCGGGCCGGTACGTCCGGGGGGAGCGTCCGGCCGGGGGCCGTCAGCGTCAGCAGGCACACCAGGCCGCCCAGCCACACCGCCATCGCCAGCAGATGCAGCACCGCCGCCGTCATCGCCACCGGCACCTGCGGGCCCGCCGCCGCGTGTTCCGCCGATGCCCAGGTCAGCGCGAGGGCCACGGCCAGGACGGGGCCGACCGTACGCAGGGCGCGCGTGCGGCGTGCCAGGGCGGCGACCGCGCCGAGGAGCGCCAGCCTGGCGAGGAGCGCCCAGCCGGGGCGGGTGGTGACGGTACGGGCGAGAGCACCGGGGTCGAGGGCCGCCGACGGGCCCTCACCCGTCTCGTACGGGGCGCGCAGCAGCAACAGCGCTGCTGTCGCCGCCAGCAGCAGCCACCAGCCGATGCGTGCCGGGCGCCGCAGCGCGGGGTCCTCCTCCGGTGGGCGGCACACCGCCAGGAACACCGCCGCGCCGATGAGCAGGGCCGCACCCCCGTACGCCGTGTAGCGGGCCGCGTCGACCAGGGTCCGGGTGGCCGCGTCCTCCGTGGGTGCCGTGGCGGCGGGCGCGGAGGTCGGGCTGGGTGCGCCGACGGAGAAGGTGAACGCGCCGGAGATGGGGTGGCTGTCCGCGGAGACCACCCTCCAGGCCACCGCGTACGTGCCCTCGTCGAGCTTGCCCGGCAGGGTGACGCGGGCCGTGTCGGCGCGGCCGTCGGCATGGCCGGGCTCGCCTGTGCGCAGCCGGTGCCCGTCGGGGTCGTACACCCGGAAGGAGCCGTCGAGCAGGCCCACCGACTCGGTGAAGGTGAGGGTGAGGGCGCGGGGGGCCGTCTTCAGGACGGTGCCGTCGGCGGGGTCGGAGGAGCGCAGCGCCGCGTGTGCGGAGGCCGGGGCCGCGCCACCGAGGACCAGCAGGGCCAGCAGGGCGCCGAGCAGCATCAGCCGTCGGCATCGGTGTCCGTCGTCGCGTTCCACGTCACTTCCCCGACTTCCCCGCTGTCGCCGACCGGTGCTCCCCATGGATACGGGCGGGGGGTCGTCGTTGCTCAGTTCGCTGGTGAACGGGGCGTGCGGTCGGTCTTTTGGGGCGTGTTCCTGGTGTTTCACGTGAAACCTTCCCTTCACGCTCCTCTCACCACGTCGGACGTACCGACACTCCTCCGTCCACCACCAGGTCATGGCCGCTCACCCAGGACGCGAGAGGTGAGGCGAGGAAGACGCAGGCGTCGCCGATGTCCTGGGGGCGGCCGAGCCGGCCGAGCGGCGCCGCCCGCTGCCAGCGCCGCACTCCGTCCGGCCAGGCCTCGGCGATGCCGTCCCGTTCGATCAGTCCCGGGGAGACGGTGTTGACGCGGATGCCGTACGGCCCGTACTCCAGCGCCGCCGCGCGGGCGTGCTGGACGACGGCCGCCTTCGCGGCGGCGTAGTGGGCGTGGCCGGGGGCGGGCCGGTGGGCCTCGATGGAGGCGATATGGGTGATGCTGCCTCCGCCGCTGTCCCGCATGAGGGCCGCGGCGGCCTGTGTGCAGGCGAAGACGCTGATCAGGTCGGTTTCGACGACGTACCGCCAGTCCGCCGCTGTCATGTCGGGCAGTTCCTGCACGGGCTGTACCGCGGCGTTGTTGACCAGTGTGGTGAGTCCCCCGCCGGCCCAGTCGGCGGCCTCGCGGACCAGCCGGTGGCAGTCGTCCTCGTCGGTGAGGTCGGCACGAAGGACGACGGCACGGCCTCCGGCGGCTTCGATGGCGGCGGCCGTGGCGCGGGCCGCGTCGACCGACGTACGGCAGTGCAGCGCGACGGCGGCGCCCTCCTCGGCGAGGCGCAGCGCGATACCGCGCCCGATGCCGCCGCCCGCGCCGGTGACCAAGGCGGTGTGTCCACGCAGGAGCGTCATGGGCGGCAGAGTTCCACGATCCTGGCGGCCTGTGCGGGATAGCGCGCCGTGAGCTCGGCGGCGTCGCCGTGTTCGTAGTCGGCGTCGGTGAAGCCGGGTGCCATGGTGCAGCCGAAGAACGTCCAGGCGCCGCCCTCGGCGACCCGCGCGCCCATCCAGGTGCCGGCGGGCACGACGTACTGCACGTGCTGGCCGGCGCGCAGGTCCGGGCCGAGTACGGCGGTGCGGGTGGTGCCGTCGGGGGCGAGGAGCAGCAGGTCCAGGGGGTCGCCGAGGTGGTAGTGCCAGATCTCGTCGAGGGGCAGGCGGTGCAGGGCGGAGTAGTCGTCGGCGGTGAGCAGGACGAGGATCGCCGAGCCCGCGGGCCTGCCGTCCGGCCGTCGGGATCCTGCCCAGGTACGGCGGTACAGGCCGCCCTCGCGGAGCAGCGGCTCCAGGCCGTAGTGTGCAACCAGCTCTTCCGGGGTCACCCGGGGAAGGCTACCTCCCGGCGCAGGAAGGCGAGTTGGGCCTGCTTTTCCGGGAGGTACACGTCGGGCAGGTCGATCTCGGGCAGCACGACCTGCGGGCCCTTCTCGAAGCCCTGCGCCAGCAGCCGGGTGATCGCCTTCTCGTTGCGTACGTCCGGGTCGACGACGATCCGCTGCCGGTCGAGGCCGAGCAGGGTGTAGGCGGCGAAGACGGAGATCAGCGCCGCCGACCAGCCGTGCCGTGGTCCTTCCGGGCCGGCGGGGGCGAGGAGCAGGTGGATGCCGAGGTCGCCTGGCTGCACGTCGTAGCACTCGCTGACCCGGTCGGCCTCGGGCTCGTAGGTCTGGAGCAGGGCCGCTGGTTCGTCGTCGCGGGTCACGAGGTAGGCGTGGTGGGTGTCCAGGGTGGCCATGTGGGCGTAGATCTCGGCCACCTGGTCACGGGTGAGGCCGTTCATGCCCCAGAAGACGGCGCGTTCCTCGCTGACCCAGCTGTGCACGATGTCGGCGTCGGTGTGCGCGTCCAGCGGCAGGATGCGGACCGTGCCGAAGCCGTCGACGTGCTGCTCGTGGACGGGGGTGCGGGCGGGTGG
>NZ_JALLGL010000246.1 GCF_023072675.1 Streptomyces sp. XM83C | reverse complement strand
ACCCGGCGCTGACGGGGTGCCTCCCCCGGAGGGGGCACCCCCAGCGCCCCAGCGGCACGACTGCCCGCAGCTGGGCTGCGTCTACGGCGCCACCCAGTCCCGCCGCTGCGTCGCCTGTGGCCTCGGCCGTCGGCGGGCCGCAGTCGCCGTGCGGCGGGAAGGGGGCGTGCCGGGGGGTGCCCGCCCGCAGCGTGCGGCGAAAACGCAGGGCACGAACCTGAGGCACAGAGCGTCGCACCGAGGACGGACACCCCCCGGCGCGCACCCGACCCACCCACCGCGAGCAGGCGCTACCGCAACCACGCACCCTCGGACACGGGCCGCCGCAGGCACTCAGGGGCGCGGGGAACTGCGCGAGAACCCCCACCGGCCCGCGGTGAACAACGAAACCCCAGGCACCCCACAAGGGGCGCGGGGAACTGCGCACAAGGGCCCTACCGGCACGCCGGTGGGGGCGACCGGCGTCAGGACAGGTGGCCGTAGCGGCCCCGGAAGTAAAGGAGCGGCCCGCCCCCACTCCCCGGCACCTCCGCCGTCAGCACACGCCCGATGACCAGCGTGTGGTCCCCCGCCGTGACCCGCTGCTCCGTGCGGCACTCCAGCGTCGCCAGCGCCCCGCCCACCAGTGGCGCCCCGCTGGCTTTCCCCCGGACGTACGGGATGTCCGCGAACAGCAGCCGGTCGCTGATGCGTCCCTTCATCGCGAACCGCCCGGCGATGTGCCGCTGGCTCTCGGTGAGCACGGACACCGCCCACAGCGGCTGCTCGGCGAGGAGGTCGTCCATGCGGGAGCCCTCGCGCAGGCTGACGAGGACGAGCGGCGGGTCGAGGGAGACGGACATGAAGGCCGTCGCGGTCATACCGACGTCCTCGCCCTCCGGCGCGTCCGGGTCGTCGGGGTCGAGCGGCGGCTCCTGCGCGGTCACCAGGACCACGCCGGCGGCCAGCCGGGACATGGCGGCGCGGAACTCGTCGGCGGTCACTCCCTCAGCATGCCCGCTCGGGGCGGGCACAGCGGGGGTGATCGGGACGGCGGCGGCAGGGGAGGTGTTCAGCACACCGGAAACGCTAGTCTCCGCTTCATGACGCACACATCGGTCCCCGGCCCGAACTCCGACCTACGAGGCGGGTCCTAGGACCAGTGACCGAGCGCACCGAGTGCACCAACCGCACCGAGCGGTGACCAACCGCACCAACCGCACCAACCGCACCGAGTGCACACCAACCCCGCCGAGCGGCGATCAACCGCACCAACCCCATGCCGCATACTCGCAAAGGATCCGACCAGGAAACGCACAGGAGAATCGCAGAAACTGCACGCAATTGTTCACGTTCTGCTGTGACTTGAGTCACAAGGGCCATTAATTGTTGACCCTGTGTACCGAGTGGGCAGCGCGCTGTGATTCAGTGGCGGAGACCGCTGAAACTGCGAACCGCTGAATCCGGAACCGCGAGCCGCGACCCCGACACCGCGACCGCCGGTCCGCCGAGACCGCGGCCCGCAAGGACAGTACGCCGAACACAACCCTTGATTCGCTGCGAGGTCTCGGGGGGAGGGCGAGCATGGAGACCGAGTCGGAGCCCTACGTCCGTCTTGCGTCCCTGCGACAGCTGCACCAGGTCATGGCGGACATGAACACCGCACGCAGCCTGGCGGACACGCTGCAGACCGTCGCCGACGGCGTCGTCACCGCCCTCGGCTACGAGCTGGCGTGCGTCAACCTCGTCCGCCCCGACGGCGACCTCGTCGTCGCCGCCTTCGCCGGGAACGCCGCGGCCGAGGCCCTTATCACCGGCCGCGTCGGCTCCCGCGAGTCCTGGGAACGTCGGCTGAACATGGGCGAGACCTGGGGCGACCTGGTGTTCATCCCGCACACCGAGGGCTGGGTCCTCGACGACGACGACGTCCCCCAGTGGTACACCGACGGTCCCGCCCCCCGCTTCGAGGACGAGTGGCACCCCGCCGACCGCCTCTTCGCGCCGATGTACGCACCCGGCGGCCAGGGCAACCCGCACGGCGAGCTGATCGGCGTGATCTCAGTCGACCGACCCCGCAACGGCCGCCGCCCCGGCGCCTGGGGCCGCGAGGCATTGCAGATGTACGCCTTCCAGGCGGCGATAGCCATCAGCAACGCCCGCCTGCGCTCCAACATGCAGCGCGCTCTGGTCCGCCTCGAACGCGAACAGCAGGCCCTGCGCGCCAGTGAGGAAAGCTTCCGCCAGGCCTTCGAGTACGCCCCCTCCGGCATGGCCATCGCCGAGATGGGCGGCGAGCAGCACGGCCGCATCCTGCGCACCAACGACGCCCTGTGCCGCCTCCTCGGCCGCCCGGCGAGCGCCATGCGCCGCTACTCCTTCTCCGACCTGGTCCACCCCGAGGACATAGGCACCCTGCTGCGCACCTCCGCCGAGGGCGGCCGGGCCGAGCTGCGGCTGGCCCGCCGCGACGGCACCTACGTGTGGGTGAGCCTGCGCAACTCCGTCGTCGCCGACACCGCCGACGGCCCCCGCTTCCTCCTCACCCACGTCGAGGACATAGAGGAACGCAAGCGCCGCGAGCTCCAGCTCGCCCACCGCGCCTCCCACGACTCCCTCACCGGTCTGCCGAACTCCGCCGAGCTGCGCGCCCGGCTCTCCGCCCGCCTGTGCCAGCGGCCCCAGTCCACGCATCCCGCCGAGGTCGACGCGTACGAGTCGTACGACTCCACGTACACCCACCCGGCCGTCTACGACGCCAACGGTCACGGCTTCGACTTCCGGCCGGGCGCGGACCCGTACGACGCCTACGACCACCATGTGCACACCGTCGCCCCCGAGGAGGGCCGCGACGACGGCACAAAGGGGCTCGCGGTCCTCTTCTGCGACCTCGACGGCTTCAAGACGATCAACGACCGGTTCGGGCACAACGCGGGCGACGCCGTCCTCATCGAGGTCGCCCGCCGGCTCAGCCGGGGCGTCCGCGACGGCGACACCGTCGCCCGGCTCGGCGGTGACGAGTTCGTCATCCTCGCCGACGGGCTCGGCCGGGCCGACGCCCAGGACCTCGCCGTACGCCTGCGCAACGAGATCATCCAGCCGATCCGCGCCGAGGGCCGCGCCGTCCGGGTGGGCGCCAGCTTCGGCATCGGCTGGGCGCACTGCGGCATGACAGCGGACGAAGTCCTCAAGTCGGCCGACGAACGTATGTACGTCGAGAAACGATCTCGTCCCAAACAGCACCGGCGCGCCGGATGACGCCCAGGTCAGTGCGGTGATGCGGTCCGAGTCACCCGTTTGGGTCTTGAGAAGCGGGTAGGCTCGCCCTCTGCGATACCTGACGTGAAGACGACACGCGATACCGCGCGGCACCCCGCGCGATACCGCGACGTACGACCGCATCCGCCCCGCACCTGTTGAGGAGTACGAAGGGATGACGCCCGGCAACAACGGCCAAGGCACGCCCGAGGACGACGACCCGTTCGGCTACCTCTACGCCGACGGACAGGCCAGGGGAGCCCAGCCGCCCTCCGGTGGTTACGGCTACCCCAACTCGGTCAGCCGGGTCCGCACGGTCGGGGAGCGGCAGTACGGCCAGCAGCAGCCCACCGCGCCCTACGGCCAAGTACCGCAGCAGCAGGGCGCGTACGGCAGGCCCCACCCGCACTACGCCGCCCCGGAGACCCTGCCCGGCGGCGGCGCGCCGACGCCCCCGCAGCAGCCCGCGGGCCGCGGCGGCTCCGGCCGGGGCCGCGGCCCGAACACCAAGGGCCTGCTGATCGGCGCGGTCGCGGTGGTCGCCGCGGTGGTCGTCGGCATCGGCGTGGCCATGATGAACGGCGACGACGACAAGAAGAACGACGCGAGCGCCGACCCGACGCCCACCCAGACGCAGAGCAGCGAACCGAGCCCGTCGGCGAGCAACTCCGCCGCAGGGCAGGACGTGGAGCTGCCGAAGATCGACGCGAAGGCGCTGCGCCTGACGGGCACCGCCGCGCTCGCCTCCGACGTGCAGGGCGCCCAGGCCGACGGCGGTATATACGTCGGCGGGCTCAACCAGGTCGGCTCCTCGGTGACCTGGACGGTCAACGGCATCCCGCAGGAGGGCACGTACACGCTCTTCTCCCGGTTCAGCGCCACGGGTGAGGACCAGTCGATGACGCTCACCGTCAACGGCAAGGTCTTCGGCAGCAAGCTGAACCTGGGCAACTTCGCGCACGCCGCCGAGGGCGACTTCGCCAAGGGCTGGACGGAGACCTACGCCTGGCCGACGCTCTCCGAGGGCACGAACACGATCACGCTGTCCTGTGAGGCCGGCGACAAGTGCAATGTGCTCCTGGACCAGTTCTGGCTGAAGAAGGGCCAGGTGAAGCGGTAGCCGGCAGCCCCTGGGGCGCTGCCCCGAGGGCCCGCCCGGCGGGCGTCAGGCCGCGCTGGCCTCGGGGGTCACCGACACCTGGTCCAGCAGCTTCTCGTATGTGCACCGGTCGAACTCGCCGGCCGTCGGTGCCGTGACCGCCGCCGCGGACAGGGCCGCCGCGCGGGCCAGGCGGTCGGGCCAGGGCAGGCGGTCCGCGTGGGCGGAGAGCAAGCCCGCGACGGCCGCGTCGCCCGCGCCGGTCGGGTTGCCGCGCAGCCGGGCCGGGGGCGCGGCACGCCAGCGGCCCTCCGGGGTGAGGGCGAGCAGGCCCTCCGCGCCGAGGGAGGCGACGACCGCGCGGGCACCGCGGCGCCGGGCATCCTGCGTGGCGCGCAGCGGCTCGTGCGAGCCGGTCAGCTCGGCCAGCTCGTCGGCGTTCGGTTTGATCAGGTCGGGGCGGGCCGCGACCGCGCGGCGCAGCGGCTCACCGCTGGTGTCCAGCAGTACCGGCACGCCCGCGGCGCGGGCCGTGCGGACCAGTCCCGCGTACGCGCCGACGGGCAGCCCCTGCGGCAGGCTGCCGCACAGGGCGACCGCGGAGGCGGACGCCAGCAAAGCCTCGTAGCGGTCCTGGAAGGCGTTCCACTCGCCCGGGGTGATGGCGGGGCCGGGTTCGTTCAGCTGGGTGGTGTCGCCGGACTGCCCGTCCACGACGGCGATCGTGCGGCGCGTGGCGCCCTCGACCGGCACCAGCGCGTCGACGAGGTTCGGTGTGGCGGTCAGCAGTTCCCTGACGACCTGGCCGGTCGCGCCGCCCGCGAAGCCGGTGACGGTCACCTCGTGGCCGAGGGCGGCCAGGACCCGCGCCACGTTCACGCCTTTGCCGCCCGGCCGTTCCAGGACCTCGGAGACCCGGTGGGAGGCGTGCGGGCGCAGGGACCGTACGCGATAGGTGATGTCGAGAGCGGTGTTCAGCGTGACCGTGAGGATCACCTGGGCCGACCTCCCCCGAGACGTGTGCTGATGTGGACATTCCCGGGCCCGATCATGCC
This sequence comes from Streptomyces sp. XM83C, assembly GCF_023072675.1. Lineage (GTDB taxonomy): Bacteria > Actinomycetota > Actinomycetes > Streptomycetales > Streptomycetaceae > Streptomyces > Streptomyces thermocoprophilus. Next base: position 3,948 of record NZ_JALLGL010000246.1, on the reverse strand, counting down.
AAAGAGACGGCGGTCGGCCCAGTCCTCGGACCGGCCGCCGTGCGCGGCGGGGCTGAGGAATCAGCCCAGTCGGGGGGCAACCACCCAGGTGCCGCGGCGCATCACGCCCCGTACATCGAAGTGTTCGTCGAGCAGGACCAGATCGGCGTCCTTGCCGGGTTCCAGGGAGCCGACGCGGTCGGCGAGGCCGAGCAGCCGAGCCGGGTTGGCCGACAGCGCCGCCACGGCCGCTTCGATCGGCAGCCTGTCGACGGTGACGGCTCGTTTGAACGCGCGGTCCAGGGTGAGTGTCGAACCGGCGATCGAACCGCCTTCCACCAGACGGGCGACGCCGTCCTCGACCTCCACCTCCAGCGGGCCGAGCATGTAGCGGCCGTCGCCGAAGCCGGCGGCGTCCATCGCGTCGGTGATGAACGCGACGCGGTCAGCGCCCGCGTGATGGAACGCCAGTTCCAGTGCGGCCGGGTGCAGATGGACGCCGTCGTTGATCAGTTCGACGGTGACCCGCTCGTCCTCCAGCAGCGCCGCGATCGGGCCGGGCGCGCGGTGGCCGAGCGCGGGCATCGCGTTGAACAGGTGCGTGGCGACGGTGGCGCCCGCGTCGATGGCCTCGACGGTCTGCTCGTACGTCGCGTCGGTGTGCCCGATCGCGGCGATCACGCCGTGGTCCGCGAGGAGGCGTACGGAGTCGATGCCGCCGGGCAGTTCGGCGGCGAGGGTGACCATACGGGCGTGGCCGCGGGCCGCGTCGACGAGTTTGCGGACCTCCGCCGGGTCGGGGTCGCGCAGCAGTTCCTCCGAGTGGGCGCCCTTGCGGCAGGGGGAGATGAAGGGCCCCTCGAAGTGGATGCCCGCGATGTCGCCCTGCTCGGCCAGCTCCGACAGCAGGCCGGCGCGGTGGGTGAGGAAGTCCATGTCGCCGGTGACGGTGGAGGCGACGAGGGTGGTGGTGCCGTGCCGGCGGTGCGTCTCGATGCCGGTGAGGACCTCCTCGACGGTGCCGGAGGTGAAGGAGGCACCGCCGCCGCCGTGGTTGTGCAGGTCGATGAAGCCGGGGACCAGATAGTGGCCGCTGACGTCCACGATCCGGGCGTGCTCCGGGGCCGCCGTGCCGTCGTCGGGGCCCGCGGCGGCGATCCGGGTGCCGTCGACGGTGACCCGGCCGCCGGGGACCGGCCCGGTGGGCAGGACCACCGTGGCGCCGGAGAGGATCAGGGGGGTGCGGTCGGTCGCCGGCTGGGGGGTGCCGCCGGCCGGCCGGGCGGTTCCCTGCACTCCTGGGGCGGTTGCCATCAGGCCGTTTCCTCCTTGCGGTCGGTGGTGTCGAGCAGGTCCCAGGCGAGGAGTCCGGCACCGAGGCAGCCGGCCGTGTCGCCGAGCGCCGCCGCGACGAGGGGCGGCCGGCTCTGGAAGGTGAGGCGCTTCGAGACGGCGTCCCGCAGCGGTGTGAACAAGGTTTCCCCGGCCTCCGCGAGCCCGCCACCGATGACGATCGTGCCGGGGTCCAGCAGGGTGAGGGCGGTGACCAGGCCGTCGGCGAGGGCGTCCACCGCGTCCCGCCAGATGCGGACGGCGTTCGGGTCGCCGGACGCGACGGCCTTCGCGCAGTCCGCGGCGTCCGCGTCCGGGTCGCCGCAGGCCCTCGCCCAGGCCTCGCTGACGGCGGCGGCGGAGGCGTACCGCTCCAGGCAGCCGCGCTGACCGCACGGGCAGGACACGCCACCGGGGCGTACGACGACATGGCCGATCTCGCCCGCGCAGCCGTGCGCGCCCGCCTCCACGCGGCCGTCGATGCCGATCGCGCCGGCGATGCCGGTGCCGAGCGGCACGAACAGGAAACGGTCGGCTCCGCGGCCCGCGCCGATCCGGCCCTCGGCGAGACCGCCGGCCCGCACGTCGTGGCCGAGGGCGACGGGGATGCCGCCGAGGCGCTGGGTGAGCAGCTCGCGCAGGGGCAGATCGCGCCAGCCGAGGTTGGCGGAGTACACGGCGACGCCCTGCCGTTCGTCGACGATGCCGGGTACGGCGACACCGGCCGCGCTCGCGGGCTCGCCGAGGTGCTGCTCGCCGTACGCGCGCAGGTGGGCGGCGAAGTCGAGCACGGCGTCGGCGACGGCGTCCGGGCCGCGGTCGCGGCCGGTGGGCCGGCGCGCCTGGTGGAGCAGCTCGCCGTCCGCCCCGACCAGGGCGGCTTTCATCCCGGTGCCGCCCACATCCAGGGCGATGACGTGTCTCACGGGTAACAGTGTGGACCCAGGACCCGCAAGAGGTCTAGTCCACTTCCATGGTGTAGACCATAATCCGTTATCCGGAAACAGGTGGAGACCGGTCGGCGGACGACCGGTGAGGTTTGGGGAACTGGACTGTGCAGCAAGAGCGGCAGCGGCGACGGCGTACCGAGGCGACGACGGCCAGGACGAAGGCGGTCGCCGTGACAGTCGCCATCGGCCTGACCGCCCTGGCCACGGGCTGCGGAGTCTCCGGCGACGACGAGGTCACCCTCCGGCTCGTCGCCGCGGACTACGGCGACAGCGCGGCCAACACCACGAAGAAGTACTGGGACGACCTGGTCTCCTCCTACGAGGCCGACCACCCAGGCGTGAAAATCGACGTCACCGTCTACTCCTGGAACGACGTCGACCGCAAGGTCAAGGAGATGGTCGACGCCGGGAACCCGCCGGACATGGCCCAGATCGGCGCGTACTCCGACTACGCCGCCGCGGGCCGGCTCTACCCGGCGTCCGAGGTCCTCTCCATCCCCACGCAGGCCGACTTCGTCTCCCAGTTCGTGCGGGCGGGTGAGGTCGACGGACAGCAGTACGGCATCCCGTTCGCCGCGTCGACCCGGCTGCTCTTCTACAACAAGGCCCTCTTCCAGCAGGCCGGCATCACCAAGCCGCCCACCACCCGGGAGGAACTCGCCGAGGACGCCGCCGCGCTCAAGGCCGACGGGGTGAAATACCCCTTCGCGCTGCCCCTCGGGCCCGAAGAGGCCCAGGCCGAGACCATGCAGTGGCTGCTCGCCGGAGACGGCGGCTACACCGACACCGTCGGCTCCTACAGCATCGACTCCGCGCAGAACATCGACACCTTCACCTGGCTGAAGGACGAACTCGTCGGCAAGGACCTCACCGGGCCCGTCGCACCGGGCAAGCTCAACCGGGCCGCCGCGTTCGCCGCGTTCGCCGACGGCCAGGTCGGCATGGTCAACGGGCATCCCTCGCTGATGAAGATGGCCGCGAAGAAGGGCGTGAAGTTCGGCATGGTGCCGCTGCCCGGCACCGAAGGGCCCAGCCGGTCCGTCATGGGCGTCACCGACTGGATGACCGCGTTCCGCAAGAACGGGCACCGGGACGAGGTCGGCGACTTCCTCGACTACGTCTACAACGACAAGAACGTCCTCGCCTTCTCCCGCGAGTACGACCTGCTGCCCGTGACGACGTCCGCGTCCGCGGCGATGTCCGCCTCCCCGCAGGACAAGGACCTCGAACCCTTCCTGGAGCAGCTCCCGCTGTCGGAGCTGTACCCCGTCGGCAAGACGTCGTGGCCGGCGGTCAGCGCCGACATCAAGAAGCGGATCGGCTCCGCGGTGACACCCGGCGGCAGCCCGGCGGGCGTGCTGCGGCAGCTGCAAACGGCGGCGACGGCGGCGCAGGCGGCGGAGTAGGCGGCGGAGTGCTCGGTGGCGTGGGCCGTTAGGGTGCGCGCTATGACACGGGACCAGGAACTGGGCGCGCTCGAACAGGCCGTCCTCGCGCTGGAGCGGCGGGGGTTCGGGGGGCCGGGGGCGAAGGAGCGGGCGATACGGGAGGAACTCGGGCTGTCGCCCGTCCGCTACTACCAGATCCTCAACGCCCTGCTCGACGACGCGCGGGCCTTGGCCCACGACCCTGTGACGGTCAACCGGTTGCGGCGGGTGCGGGAGGCGCGGCGGGGGGAGCGGTGACG
>NZ_JALLGL010000245.1 GCF_023072675.1 Streptomyces sp. XM83C | reverse complement strand
GGACGCGGGGGTGGGCCTGGTGTCGGCCCCGGGGGCACAGGGGACTCCCGGGGCCGGCCGGCGTGCCGTGCCCGTGGTGCGGTGCGCCGGGACGCGAAGGCCCGGATCGTCAGGCTGAGATGCCGTCGATCCGGGCCAGGGCGTCGTCCGCGCCGTACGGCTGCAAGTAGGGCAGCCAGCGCGGGTCCCGGTGGCCGGTGCCGATGATGCGCCAGGCCAGACCGGTGGGGGGTGCTGGTTTGTGCCTCAGCCGCCAGCCCAGCTCCACCAGGTGGCGGTCGGCTTTGACATGGTTGCAGCGGCGGCAGGAGGCCACCACGTTGTCCCAGACGTGCTTGCCCCCGCGCGAGCGCGGGATGACGTGGTCGACGCTGGTTGCGACGCCACCGCAGTACATGCACCGGCCTCCGTCGCGGGCGAAGAGCGCGCGACGGGTGAGAGGAACGGGTCCCCGGTAGGGAACCCTCACGAAACGCTTGAGCCGGACCACGCTGGGTGCGGGGACAGTGACGGTTGCGCTGTGCAGAAAGGCGCCGGACTCCTCAAGGCAGACAGCCTTGTTCTCGAGGACGAGGACGAGCGCGCGGCGGAGCGGTACGACGCCGAGTGGCTCGTACGACGCGTTGAGGACCAGGACATGCGGCACGGGTGCCTCCTTGTACGCCGGCGGCGCGTGGCTCGCGCCGGGACGATCTGTGGTCAGTCTCCCCTCATGCCTGGCGGACGCGCCACCATGTCCCGGTAACGGGCTGGGAGTGTTTTCGACCACACCACATGCATCCCCAGGATCGCGGTGGGTTCATCCCTCCAGTTCATGCGGTGTATCCGGGCCCGGACGGGGGCCGTATCTCCTTCACACTTCCGCACGGCGCACACACGATGCCCCGTTAGTGTGGTGATTCCGCCCGCCCGGTGACCTTCCCGTGACCTTGACCCGACCGCCGTGCCGGACCGGGCGGGAGCGCACCTGGAGGTACCTGCCGTGTCCCTGTCCGCGTCGCCCGCCGTGATCGCGGCTGCCGACCCGTCCCCGTCGCCGTCCCCGTCCGAGCCGCTGGTGCCCGAGGTGCCGTCGCTTCAGGACGCCCACCAGAGCGCGACGCAGGCGGCCAGCTGGGTCGAGGAGAACTGGTCGACCTGGCTGGCGATCGGGCTGAAGGTGCTGCTGATCCTGGTGATCGCGGTGGTGCTGCGCAAGGTGGTGTTGCGGGCGATCACCAAGCTGATAGACCGCATGAACCGCACCGTGCAGGCCGTCGACGGCACGGCGCTGGGCGGGCTGCTGGTCAACGCCGAGCGGCGTCGGCAGCGGTCGCAGGCGATCGGTTCGGTGCTGCGGTCGGTGGCGTCGTTCGTGATCCTCGGCACGGCCGCGCTGATGGTGCTGTCGGCGTTCCAGATCAACCTGGCGCCGCTGCTGGCGTCCGCCGGTGTCGCGGGCGTCGCGATCGGTTTCGGCGCCCGGAACCTCGTCACGGACTTCCTGTCCGGCGTGTTCATGATCCTGGAGGACCAGTACGGCGTCGGCGACACCATCGACGCGGGCGTGGCCTCCGGTGAGGTCATCGAGGTCGGCCTGCGCGTGACGAAGCTGCGCGGCAGCGAGGGCGAGATCTGGTACGTCCGCAACGGCGAGGTCAAGCGCATCGGCAACCTGTCGCAGGGCTGGGCCACGGCCGGTGTCGACGTGACCGTGAAGGCGACGGAGGACCTGGACCGGCTGAAGGCCACTCTCGACGAGGTCGCCGAGAAGATGGGCAAGGAGGAGCCCTGGAACGAGCTGCTGTGGAGCCCCGTCGAGGTGCTCGGCCTGGACAGCGTGGAGCTCGACTCCATGGTGGTGCGGGTGTCCGCGCGGACCATGCCCGGCAAGGCGCGGACCGTCGAGCGGGAGCTGCGGTGGCGGATCAAGCGGGCGTTCAACGCGGCGGACATCCCGATCGTGGGTGGGGCGACGGCGGTGGAGGATGCCGACGGTGCCGGTCCGACGACCGCCGGTCCGACGGCCGCCGGTCCGACGGCTGCCGGTCCGACGGCTGCCGGTCCGACGGCTGCCGGTCCGACGACCACCGCTTCGGCGCCTTCGGTGATCGTCGACGGTTCTTCTCCTCAGGTGCAGAGCTCCACGCCTGTCTCGCCGGCGGCGGCGTCGGGCGGGAAGTGACGGTTCGGTTTCACCTGCGGGCCGGTGGGGGGCTTTCGCGCAGTTCCCCGCGCCCCCTTTCGGGGGGCCTGGGGTTTCGGTCTCACCGGCCGGCCGGTGGGGGCTGGGCGCGCAGTTCCCCGCGCCCCTGATGGGGCGGGCCTTCGCTTTTCACCGCCGGCCGGTGGGGGCTGGGCGCGCAGTTCCCCGCGCCCCTGAGTGCACCTGCCGGCCGGTGGGGGGTTCTCGCGCAGGGCGGAGGTGGGTGCGGGTCTCTTGACTGGTCGTTGTCGGGGGGCATAGCTTGCCCGGCAACCGATAGGAAAGTTTCCTAACAGTCGGGGGGGCGAGGTGGACAGTCGGCCGGGGGCGCTGGGAAGCTGGGGCGCCGGGAAGGCAGGTGGGGTCGGGATGGCAGGTACGCCGGGGACCCCGCGTGTGCTGCGTGCCATGAACGACCGGGCCGCGCTGGACCTGCTGTTGGAGCACGGGCCGCTGTCGCGGAGCCGGATCGGCAGGCTGACCGGGCTGTCCAAGCCGACGGCCTCGCAGTTGCTGGCGCGACTGGAGGCGGCCGGGCTGGTGCTGGCCGGGGGGACCAGTGAGGGACGTCCCGGGCCCAGCGCCCAGCTGTACGAGGTGAACCCGGCCGCCGCGTACGCCGCCGGGCTGGACGTCACCCCGCGGCGGATCCGTGCCGCCGTCGCCGACATCACGGGCCGTACCGTCGGGTCGTACGAGCTGGCCACTCCCGGACGGAAGCCGGCGCGGCCCGTCGTCCGGCAGGTGCTCGACGCGCTGGACGGTGCCGTGAAGGCGGCGGGGCTCACCCGGGACGCGGTGCACCGGATCGTCATCGGCACGCCCGGCGCCTTCGACCCGGGCACCGGGCGGCTGCGGTACGCCTCCCACCTGCCCGGCTGGCACTCCCCCACCCTGCTGGAGGAGCTGGCGGCGGCGCTGCCGATGCCGGTGGAGTACGAGAACGACGTCAATCTCGCGGCCGTCGCCGAACAGCGGCTCGGCGCGGCCCGGGGCCACGCCGACTTCGTGCTGCTGTGGAACCAGGAGGGTCTCGGCGCCGCGCTCGTCCTCGGCGGGCGGCTGCACCGGGGCTTCACCGGCGGTGCCGGTGAGGTCGGTTTCCTGCCCGTGCCGGGCACGCCCCTGGTGCGGCAGGTGACGCGGGCCAACAGCGGCGGCTACCAGGAGCTGGCCGGTGCCCAGGCCGTGCCCGAGCTGGCCCGGCAGGTCGGCGTCACCGACATCCCGTCCGGGCCGTACGCCGAGGTGGCCGCCGTACTGCTGCGGCGGGCCGCCGAGGAGGACAGCGGGCCCGGGCGGCTGCTGTTGCAGACGTACGCGACGCGGCTCGCCACCGGTCTCGCCTCGCTGGTGTCGGTCCTCGACCCCGAACTGGTCGTGCTGTCCGGCGCCTGCCTCATCGCCGGCGGTGACGTGCTGCGCGGCCTCGTCCAGGACGAGCTGGAGGAACTGGCCGCCGCCCGGCCCCGGCTCGCCGTCGCGGACGTGACCGAACAGCCGGTGCTGCGCGGGGCGCTGGAGAGCGCCCTCGCCACCACCCGCGACGAGGTCTTCGACACCTCGCGCTGAGCGTTTCCCACCCACTCACCCTGCCTTGGGAGGCCCCGTCATGCCCGAAAACTCCCGTTCGTTCCGCAAGGTGGCCGCCGCGGTCGCCGTCGCTCTCCTCGCCACCGCCTGTACCGGCCAGTCCGGTTCGGGCGCCTCCGACGATCCGTCGAAGGAGACCACGCTGACGTTCTGGCACGCCTGGAGCGCGCCCGGTGAGGTCGCGGCGGTGAAGTCGCTGGTCGCCGGGTTCGAGAAGAAGCACCCCAACATCCATGTCACGGTCGTCGGCGGCATGACCGACGACAAGATCAACCAGGCGCTGCGGGCGGGCGGCTCCAAGGCCCCCGACGTCATCTCCTCGTTCACCACGAACAACGTGGGGAAGTTCTGCTCGTCGGGCGCGCTCGTCGACCTGAACCCGTTCTTCGAGAAGTCGGGCATCGACCCCGAGGCGACCTTCCCGAAGGCGATGAACGAGTACACCCAGTTCGAGGGGAACCGCTGCACCGTCCCCCTCCTCGGCGACGCCTACGGCCTCTACTACAACAAGACCGCCTTCGCGAAAGCCGGCATCGAGAACCCGCCGAGGACCTGGTCGGAGTTCGAGGCCGACGCGAAGAAGCTGACGATCGGCGACGGCGACTCGTACAAGCAGCTCGGGTTCATGCCGAACTACCACGGCTGGGAGTCCACCACCGAGCACTACCTCGCCCAGTTCTCCCCCACCTACTTCGACGCCGACGGCAAGTCGAACATCGCGAAGGACCCCGCGTTCGAGAAGGCGTTCACGCTGCAGAAGCGGCTCGTCGACGAACTCGGCGGCTACCGCAGGCTGGAGACGTTCCGCTCCAAGCTGGGCGACGAGTGGGGACCCCAGCACCCCTTCCACACCGGGCAGGTCGCCATGCAGCTCGACGGCGAATGGCGGCTCGCCATGGCCGAGGAGGCCAAGCCGGGCTTCGAGATCGGCGTCGCCCCGCTGCCCGTCCCCGACGACCGGATCGACCAGTACGGCAAGGGCTACATCACCGGCACGATCGCCGGCATCGCCGCCAACAGCACGAAGCAGAACGCGGCCTGGGAGCTGGTGAAGTACATGACCACCGACACCGACGCCGTGGTCGGCTTCTCCAACGCCATCCACAACGTGCCCTCCACGCTGGCCGCGCTGAAGTCGCCGAAGCTGACGTACGACCCCCGGTTCAGGACGTTCCTCGACATCGCGGCGAACCCGCACTCCACCACCACCCCCGCCTCCGTCAACGGTGGCGTCTACCTGGTGACGATCCAGCAGTTCGGCTACGACTACGAGAGCGGCAAGGCCCGCGACCTCAAGGCAGGCCTGGCGAGGACGGCCGCCCAGATCGACACGGACATCGCGCAGGCGAAGTGATGAGCGCCGCCAGCCTCGCCGCCAAGCGCCGCAGGTCGGCGCTGCGCACCCTCGCCTTCCTCTCCCCCTGGCTGATCGGCTTCGCGGTCTTCTTCGCCTACCCGCTGCTGTCCACCGTCTACTTCTCCTTCATGCACTACGACGGCTTCCGGACGCCGCAGTGGAGCGGCGCGAAGAACTGGCGGTACGTCTTCGCGCACTACCCCCTGTTCTGGCCCGCGCTGCGCAACACGCTGTGGCTGGTCGTGGTGATGGTGACGCTGCGGGTGCTGTTCGGCCTCGGCGTGGGCCTGCTCATCACGAAGATCAAGACGGGCACGGGCGTCTTCCGCACCCTGTTCTATCTGCCGTATCTCGCGCCGCCGGTCGCCGCGACCATGTCGTTCGCGTTCCTGCTGAACCCCGGCACCGGCCCGGTGAACTCCCTGCTGGAGCGGGCCGGACTGCCCGCGCCCGGCTGGTTCAACGACCCGTCCTGGTCCAAGCCGGCGCTCACCCTGCTCGCCCTGTGGGGCATCGGCGACCTCATGGTCATCTTCATGGCCGCGCTGCTCGACGTACCGAAGGAGCAGTACGAGGCGGCCGAACTGGACGGGGCGTCGTCCTGGCAGCGCTTCCGGTACGTCACCCTGCCGACGATCTCGCCGATCATCATGTTCGCCGTCGTCACGGGCGTCATCCAGACGATGCAGTACTATGCGCAGCCGCTCATCGCGGGAAAGGTCGCCTCCGGTGTCATCCAGGGCGCCGGCGCCCAGTTCGAGCCCGGCTACCCCGACAAGTCCACGCTCACCCTCCCCCAGCTCGTCTACAACCTGGGCTTCCAGCGCTTCGACTACGGCTCCGCGTGCGTGGTCGCCCTCGTCCTCTTCGCCCTGTCGATGGTGTTCACCGCGCTGCTGATGCGACGCCGGGGCGGTCTGATCCAGGCAGGTGACTGACGATGACCCAGCTGCTGGACACCCCGGTCCGCACCCCCGCCCCGGCGGCGCCCGCCGCGCGGGCCGCGCGCCGCCGCTCCGCGCTGGAGTGGATAGCCGTGCACTCCCTCGGTGTGGCCGCCGCGCTGTTCTTCACGCTGCCGTTCGTGTTCGTGTTCCTCACCTCCCTGATGAGCGACAGCCAGGCCCTCAGCCGCGACCTGATCCCGCACACCTGGCAGTGGGGCAACTACCGCAAGGTCTTCGACACGCCCGGCTTCCTCACGTGGTGGCGCAACACCCTGCTCTACGCCGGTCTCGGCACCGTCCTCACCGTCGTCTCCTCCGTGCCCGTCGCCTACGCGCTCGCCAAGTTCCGCTTCCGCGGCCGCAATCTGGCGCTGATGCTGGTGATCTCGATGATGATGCTGCCGCCGCAGGTCGTCGTGATCCCCATGTACCTGTTCTGGGCGAAGCAGTTGGACCTGTCGGGCAGCCTGTGGCCGCTGCTCATCCCGATGGCGTTCGGCGACGCCTTCTCCGTCTTCCTGCTGCGGCAGTTCCTGACGACGATCCCCGACGAGTACGTGGACGCGGCGAAGGTCGACGGCTGCGGCGACGTACGCACCCTGCTGAAAGTCGTACTGCCGATGGCGAAACCGGGCGTGGCCGCCGTGGCCCTCTTCCAGTTCTTCTACGCGTGGAACGACTACTTCGGCCCTCAGATCTACGCCTCGGACAACCCGGGAGCCTGGACGCTCAGTTACGGCCTGGAATCGTTCAAAGGCGCGCACCACACCGACTGGAACCTCACCATGGCCGCGACCGTGCTGGTCATGGCCCCCGTGATCCTCGTGTTCTTCTTCGCGCAGAAGGCGTTCGTCGAGGGCGTCACGCTCACCGGAGTGAAGGGTTGAACGACACATGAAACTCACCGTGGTCGGCGGAGGCTCGACCTACACCCCCGAACTCGTCGACGGCTTCGCCCGTCTGCGCGACACCCTGCCCGTCGAGGAACTCGTCCTCGTCGACCCGGCGGCGGACCGCCTCGACCTCGTCGGCGGCCTCGCCCGGCGCATCTTCGCCAGGCAGCAGCACCCCGGACGGGTCACCACCACCGCCGACCTGGACGCGGCCGTGGACGGCGCCGACGCGGTCCTGATCCAGCTGCGCGTCGGCGGGCAGGCCGCCCGCGAACAGGACGAGACCTGGCCCCTGGACTGCGGCTGCGTCGGCCAGGAGACCACCGGCGCAGGCGGCCTCGCCAAAGCGCTGCGCACCGTGCCCGTCGTCCTGGACATCGCCGACCGGGTCCGCCGCCGCAACCCCGGCGCCTGGATCATCGACTTCACCAACCCCGTCGGCATCGTCACCCGCGCCCTGCTCCAGGAGGGCCACCGCGCGGTCGGCCTGTGCAACGTGGCCATCGGCTTCCAGCGCAAGTTCGCCGGGCTCCTCGACGTCGACCCCGCCGACGTCCACCTCGACCACGTCGGTCTCAACCACCTCACCTGGGAGACCGGCGTCCGCCTCGGCGGCCCCGAGGGCGAGGACGTCCTGCCGAAACTGCTCACCGAGCACGGCGAGCGCATCGCCGCCGACCTGCGCCTGCCGCGCACCCTCCTCGACCGGCTCGGCGTGGTCCCCTCCTACTACCTGCGCTACTACTACGCGCACGACGACGTGGTCCGCGAGCAGCGCACCAAGCCGTCCCGGGCCGCCGAGGTGGCGGCGATGGAAACCGAACTGCTGCGCATGTACGGCGATCCCGCGCTCGACGAGAAACCGGCGCTGCTCGCCAGGCGCGGCGGCGCCTACTACTCGGAGGCCGCCGTCGACCTGGCCGCCGCGCTGCTGGGCGGCTCCGGCTCCCCCTACCAGGTCGTCAACACCCTCAACCGGGGCACGCTGCCGTTCCTCCCCGACGACGCGGTCGTCGAGGTCCAGTCGGCGGTCGGCCGCACCGGCGCGAACCCGCTGCCCGTGCCCGCGCCGGACCCGCTCTTCGCGGGCCTCATGGCGCATGTCACCGCCTACGAGCAGCTCGCGCTCGACGCGGCCCTGCGCGGCGGACGGGACCGCGTCCACCGGGCGCTGCTCGCCCACCCCCTCATCGGGCAGTACGACCGCGCCGACGCCCTCACCGACCGACTCGTCGCACACAACCGGGAGCACCTTCCGTGGGCCTGACCGGAACCGTCCTCGCCATCGACGCCGGCAACAGCAAGACCGACGTCGCGGTGGTGACCACGGGCGGAGACGTCCTCGCCACGGCACGCGGCGGAGGGTTCCGCCCGCCCGCCGTGGGCCTCGACGCCGCGCTGGACGCGCTCGCGGCACCGGTGACCGAGGCGCTGGCCCGCGCCGGGCTGGACTCGGTCACCCATGTGTCCGCCTGTCTCGCCAACGCCGACCTGCCGGTGGAGGAGGAACAGCTCGCGGCGGCCCTGCACGCGCGCGGGTGGGGCGCCTCCACGGTCGTACGGAACGACACGTTCGCGATCCTGCGGGCGGGTGTCGCCGAGCCGCGCGGCGTGGCCGTGGTGTGCGGCGCCGGGATCAACTGCGTCGGCATGCGGCCCGACGGCCGCACCGCCCGCTTCCCCGCGCTGGGGCGTATCTCCGGCGACTGGGGCGGCGGGTGGGGGCTCGCCGAGGAGGCCCTGTGGCACGCGGCCCGCGCGGAGGACGGGCGGGGGGAGCCGACGGCGCTCGCGTCCGCGCTGCCGGCGCATTTCTCCCTGCCGACGATGTACGCGCTCATCGAGGCGCTGCATCTGGGGCGCGTCCCGGACGCGCGGCGGCACGAGCTGACGCCGGTGCTGTTCGCTGTGGCGGCGGCGGGGGACGCGGTGGCGCGGGGCGTCGTCGAACGGCTCGCGGACGAGATCGTCACGATGGCGGTCGTGGCGCTGCGGCGCCTGGAGCTGTTGGACGAGGACACGCCGGTCCTGCTCGGCGGAGGTGTCCTGACGGCGGACCATCCGCTCCTGACGGAGGGCATCCGGGCGGGGCTGTCCCTTCGGGCCCCGAAGGCCACGGCGCGGCTGGTCGGTGCTCCCCCGGTGCTGGGCGCGGCCCTGCTGGGCCTCGACCACCTGCACGCCCCTTTGAAGTCCCACGAGTCCCTCCGCACCCACCTCACCTGACCCACGCCCCGGCGCGGGTGCGGACCCTCGGGGTGGGTGGGCGCCCCCGCGCCACAGGGTCACCCGGCATCGGTGCGGGCGTCGGGGGGCCGCGCCACCCGGCGCTGACGGGGTGCCTCCCCCGGCGGCTGTCCCTTTTAAACATTCCCGGGC
>NZ_JALLGL010000244.1 GCF_023072675.1 Streptomyces sp. XM83C | reverse complement strand
GGATATGTATAAAAGAGACAGGGGTGGGCGGGTTCGGAGAGGCGCGAGAACTCCGTGATCAGGCGGCGGGTGACGGACGGGGCGAGCAGGGCCTCGCCGGCGGCGACCACACGGACCGCGTCCGCGAGCTGGCGGGCCGAGGCGTCCTTCAGCAGGAAGCCGGAGGCTCCCGCGCGCAGCGCCTGGTACACGTACTCGTCGAGGTCGAACGTGGTCAGCACCAGCACCTTCGCCGAACCGTCCGCGGCGATGATCTCGCGGGTGGCGTCGATGCCGTTCAGTTCCGGCATGCGGATGTCCATCAGCACGACGTCCGGGGCGAGTTCGCGGACCTTGTCGACCGCCTCGCGGCCGTTGACGGCCTCGCCGACGACCTCGATGTCGGGCATGGCGTTCAGCAGGACGGAGAAGCCCTCGCGGACCATCATCTGGTCGTCGGCGATCAGTACACGGATCGTCATGCCGGCTCACCGTCCTCGGTGAGCGGTCTGGCCGGCAGGAACACCGACACCTCGTACCCGCCGTCGGGGGTCGGGCCGGCGGTCATCTCGCCGTCGAGCATCGTCACGCGTTCCCGCATGCCGGTCAGCCCGTGGCCCGCGCCCGAGGGGGCGGACGCGGGCGGCGCGGCGGCCGGCGGGGGCGTGTTGACCACGCGCAGGCCGAGGCCGCCGAGCACGTACCCGATCTCCACGCGGGCGGAGGCGCCCGGAGCGTGCCGCAGCGTGTTGCTGAGCGCCTCCTGCACGATGCGGTACGCGGACAGCTCCACGCCCTGCGGCAGTTCACGGACGGCGCCCGTGACGGTCTTCTCCACCGGCAGGCCCGCCTCGCGCACATTGGCGAGCAGCGCGTCCAGGTCGGCGAGGGTCGGCTGGGGCGCGTCCGGCGCCTCGTAGTCCTCGGCGCGGACCACGCCCAGCACGCGGCGCAGCTCGGTGAGGGCGGCGACCGCGTTCTCCCGGATCGTGGCGAACGCCTTCGTCAGTTCCTCCGGGGGGTTGTCCACCCGGTAGGGGGCCGCCTCCGCCTGGATCGCCACCACCGACATGTGGTGCGCGACCACGTCGTGCAGCTCCCGCGCGATGGTGGTGCGCTCCTCCAGCAGGGTGCGGCGTGAGCGTTCGTGCGCGGTGACCGTCTGTTGCGCGGTCACCTCCTGCACGGCGTCCCGGCGGGTGTGCCACACGGTGACGGCGAGCAGCACCGGCGCGGACAGGAACAGGAACTCCATGGTGTTCGAGCCGCCGTACGGGTAGCCGTAGAAAGGCTCGGTGAGCAGGCCGAACACGGCCGTCAGCAGCCACATCCACGCCGCCGTCCGCGGCCGGGTGCGTATCGCGACGACCGTCAGCACGAACAGGTGCCCGGCGAACCCGGCCCGGTGGAAGGGCCAGTCCCCCGCCTCCTGGCCGACCAGGGCGAAGAGGAAGATCCAGGCGTACGACAGCCAGAACGCGGCCACGGGCCGCAGCAGCGTCAGCACCACCGCCACCGCGGGCACCCCGCTCGACAGGACGTAGAACGGCGAGGCGAGGTCCTGACCGCTGGAGGCGCCGGCGACCAGCGTCGCCCACGCCAGCAGCAGCACCAGCGCGTGCCGCACCCACCGCGCGTACCGGCGCAGCGGCGCCGGGAAGCGCCGTACGAAGGGGGCGTCCTCGGCGAGGCGGGGCAGCGGGCGGTAGGCGAGGACGTCGTTCAGCAGGTCCTGCCGCATACCGCGCAGCGCTTCCGCGGCGGCACGGAACTCGGGGCTGCGCGGCACGTACGGGGTGTGATCGCCGCCGGGGCCGGGCGGGGCGGTGCGCGTCTTCGTCGTGTCGGTCGTCTCGGTCACGTACGGAACGGTAGGCCGCGGCGGGCGGTGCGGTCGTCCTCCCTGGTGCGGGTTGTGCGGTGTCCGTCTCAAGTACTACGGGGCGCACGGGCCGCCGGGGGCCCGCGCGCCCGCTCGTGTCAGAACGGTTCGTACTCGCGCAGTCTGTTCACCGCGTCCAGGCGGGACGCGGCGCCCAGTTTGTCGAAGACGTTCCTCAGGTGCCGTTTGACCGTGCCCTCCGCGATGCCGAGCCGCGTGCCGATCTGGCGGTTGCTCAGGCCCTCCGCGACGAGGGCCATCAGTTCGCGTTCCCGCTCGGTCAGCGGGTGCGGGCCGGACGGGGCGGCCGGGCGGGGCAGGAACGTCGTCTTGCCGCCCGCCATCGCGCTGCGGATCGCGGAGACGAGGATCTCCCGGTCGACCTCCTTGTGCAGATACGCCGACGTGCCCGCCTTCAGCAGCGACTCGATCAGCCGCGCGTCGTCGTGCATCGTCAGGACGACGATCCTGGCGTGCGGGGCCTGTTCGCGCAGCGCCCGCACGGTCTGTAGCGGGCCCGGGCCGGGCATCTCCACGTCCAGCAGCACGATGTCCGGCTGGTGCCGGGCCGCGAGCGCCACGGCGGACGGGCCGTCACCGGCCTGGGCGACGACGGTCAGGCCCTCGTGCAGGTCCAGCAGCTCGCACAGCGCGCCGCGCAGCAGGCTGTGGTCGTCGGCGGCGAGGATGCGGATCTCCCGCCGCCCGGCCCCGGCCCCCGCGCCCGGCGCTCCGCGCGTCACGGCGCCCTGACGTGTTCCGGCGTTGCCGTCCGGTCGTATGCCGGTGTCCTCGCTCATCCTGTGTCCCCCGTTCATCCCCCGTGCTCCCCCTGTCGTCGTCTCCGTCTCTCAGGTGTGTTCCCGTGCTTCCACAGAGCCTCCCGCGCGTGCCGGCTGCGGCAGCGGCACCTGGAAGTGGACGCGGGTGCCGATCCCCGGATAGCTCGCCACGCGCAGCGCGCCGCCCAGGCCGTGCACGCGCTCCCGCATCGACGACATGCCCCCGCTGCCGCCGCTCGCCGCGCCCGACGCGTCGAAGCCCCGCCCGTCGTCCTCCACGGTGCAGGCGACGCTGTCCGGGGCGATGGTGACGTCGACGTCGATCCGGGAGGCGGCGGCGTGCGTGAACGCGTTGCGCAGGCACTCGCGGACCACGAGGAAGATCTCGCGGCGGCGGTCGGCGGGCAGCCACGCCTCGTCGCCGTTGATGCCCACGGCGACCTGCGCGCCGTCGGCGACGGCCTGCGTGTAGGAGTTGATCTCGGCGTGGAGGCTGTCGCGCAGTTCATAGCTGCGCAGCCCGCTCACCAGGGAGCGGGTGAACCGGAAGGTGTCCCGCAGGGCTTTGCGGGCGTCCGCGATCCGCGTGTGCGCGCTGCCGCCGGCGGCCAGGTCGGCCTCGTACAGGTCCAGGCAGCGCAGGGCGAGGCTCAGGCTGGAGCCGATGTGGTCGTGGATGTCGCGGGCGAGCTGGTCGCGGCGGGCGGTGTTGGCCTCGCCGACGCCGCGCAGGGTGGACGCCTCGTAGCCGATGGCGCCCGCGCGCACACGCGTGGAGATGCTGCTGTGCAGCATGCGCACGGCGCGGGTGAGCCGGTCCATGGCGGTGTCGGCGGATAACGCGCGGGCCTCCTCGACGAGCGCGTCCGTGCCGACCTCGAAGAGCAGGTATGCGGCGAACAGCGAGTCGATCGGCGGGATCTGCTCGAAGGCGCGGCGCATCCCCAGCGCCATGGAGGTCAGTTCGGCCTCCATGGCGACCTGCACCTGCTCGCCGTGGAGCGCTGCCAGGCACTCGGTGAGGATGTCCCGCGCCTGGCCGCGCGCGGAGTTCCATACACGTTCATCGCGTACGAGAGCACTGTCGGCGTCTCTGAGACCGGCCGCGTACGCGGCGAGCGCCGACTCGACCACGGCGGCCCGACGGTCGGGCCGCGGCCCGGCGTTGGCTGACATCCCGGCACTTCCCCCTTTGTCTCGACAGCCGGGACGTGTGGGGCCGCTCCAGCAGGTCGAGCCGAACCGTAGCAACGTTCTTTTACAGACAAGGAGGCGCGCCGTAAAGATTCTTTCAAGAACCGTTCGCAAAGGGCGCTTTGTACGGGAAAAGACCGCCGCGCGTCTCGCAACCCGGACACATGGGAGTATCACATACCGAGCAACAGCGCGGCCCCGGTGGCGAGATGAACCCCGTACTGGGTGGCCATCGCGACCCGGTACGGGCTGCGCGGCGCGACCGCGCGCGGCGCCAGACAGCGGGCGGTCAGCAGCGTCGCGCCGACGGCGAGCGCCAGCGCACCGGTCGTCAGCGGGACGGGCGTCGTCGTCCACGGGGCGCCGGCCAGCGACAGCTGGGCCAGACACAGCGCGGCCAGCGCGCAGAACGTACGGGTGGCGGCCTCGCCCCGGACCACGGCGAGGGTGCGCCGCCCCGCCAGCGCGTCACCGCCCGTCGAGCCGAGGTCCTTGGCGACGGCGCCGATCAGCCCCACCCACAGCGACATCACCGCGCCGAACAGCAGCGCGGCGACGCTGGGCGTGGACCCGGTGGCGAGCGCGCCGCCCAGATAGGTGACGAACGTGGCCACCGTGGTGACACAACTCGCCGACCAGGCACGCAGCTTCGCGGCGCCGCGGGGCGCCGAGTACAGGTAGCCGAGGACGAGGAACACCGCCACGCAGACGGTGGTGCGCGGTGTGAGAACGCTCAGCGCGACCGCCGCGACGGCCAGCGCCACCACGGCGGCCCGCGCGGTCGGCGCGTCGAGCCGGCCGGAGGCCAGCGGCCGCGAGGAGCCGTTGGCGCGGTCCTCCGGCAGATCCATCAGGCCGTTGTAGAGGTACACGCAGGTCGTGGCCGCCCACCAGGCGACGGCACCGGCCAGCACCGTGAGGCCCGGCGGCCGGCCGCTGCCCAGCGTGCACAGCGCGCCCAGCGCGAACCGCAGGACGAACGCGGCCTGCACGAGCGGGCGCGCCTCCTCGACGCACAGCAGCAGCCGGCGCCCGAAACGGCGGTCGGTAAGGGTTCGATGACGTTCGGCGACGATGCTCACGGCAGCGAATGTAGAGCGGCCGGCACGGAAAAAGCACGAGGAACAAGGCATTCCGTGATGTCACTTTAGTGGTACGCCCATGTCCCGTGCGGGGCAGTTCTGTTGAGGGCGTCATTCCCCTCCTGTTTCAGTTCAACACGTCAGGACGAAACCCCACGAGACAGGAGCCGACGTGCCGGGGCAGACGCTAGCCGAGAAGGTCTGGGACGCCCATCTGGTCCACCGGGCCGAGGGCGAGCCCGACATCCTCTACATCGACCTGCATCTGCTGCACGAGGTCACCAGCCCGCAGGCCTTCGACGGCCTGGAGCTGCGCGGCAGGAAGGTGGCCCGCCCGGACCTCACCCTGGCCACCGAGGACCACAACACCCCCACCCAGGACATCGGTCTGCCCATCGCCGACCCGACGTCCCGCGCCCAGGTCGAGGCGATCCGAAAGAACAGTGAGAAATTCGGCGTCACCCTTTATCCATTGGGTGATCCGGGTCAGGGAATTGTCCATGTGATCGGCCCGGAAACAGGATTGTCACAACCCGGTACGACGATTGTGTGCGGGGATTCCCACACCTCCACGCACGGCGCGTTCGGCGCGCTCGCCTTCGGTATCGGCACCAGCGAGGTCGAGCACGTCCTCGCCACGCAGACGCTGCGGCTGCGGCCGTTCCGCACGATGGCGGTGAACCTGCGCGGCACGCCCCGCCCCGGTGTCACCGCGAAGGACATCATCCTCGCCGTCATCGGGCAGATCGGCACCGGCGGCGGGCAGGGCCACGTCATCGAGTACCGGGGCGATGTGATCGCCGGGCTGTCGATGGAAGCGCGGATGACCATCTGCAACATGTCCATCGAGGCGGGCGCCCGCGCCGGGATGATCGCCCCCGACGACACCACGTTCGCCTATCTGAAGGGCCGCAAGCACGCCCCGAAGGGCGCCGACTGGGACGCGGCCGTGGAGTACTGGCGCACCCTGCGCACCGACGACGACGCCGTCTTCGACAAGGAGGTCGACGTCGACCTGGACGCGCTGACCCCGTACGTCAGCTGGGGCACCAACCCCAGCCAGGTCGCCCCGCTCGACTCCGTCGTACCGGCGCCCGAGTCCTTCGACGACCCGGCGCAGCGGGCCGCCTGCGAGCGGGCCCTCGCCTACCAGGGCCTCACCCCGGGCACCCCGCTCGCCGGCATCCCCGTCGACGCCGTGTTCCTCGGCTCCTGCACCAACGGCCGCCTGGAGGACCTGCGCGCGGCGGCCGAGGTGCTGCGCGGCCGGCGCGTCGACCCGAAGGTGCGGATGCTCGTCGTGCCCGGCTCGGACCGGGTCAAGGCCGCCGCCGAGGCGGAGGGCCTGGACAAGGTGTTCCGCGACGCCGGCGCCGAGTGGCGCAACGCGGGCTGCTCGATGTGCATGGCCATGAACCCCGACTTCCTACAGCCCGGGCAGCGCGCCGCGTCCACCTCCAACCGCAACTTCGAGGGACGTCAGGGCGCCGGCTCCCATACCCACCTGGTGTCGCCCGCGGTGGCCGCCGCGACCGCCGTCGCCGGCGCCCTCGCCTCGCCCGAGTCCCTGCCCGCTCCCGTCTTCGCCGAGGTCTGACCCATGGAACCGTTCGTCACCCACACCGGGCGCATGGTGCCGCTGCGCCGCAGCAACGTCGACACCGACCAGCTCATCCCGGTCCGCTTCCTGAAGCGCCTCACCCGCACCGGGTACGCCGACGGGCTGTTCGCCGTGTGGCGCACCGACCCCGAGTTCGTCCTCGACCAGCCGCAGTACGAGGGTGCCACCGTGCTCGTCGCCGGCCCCGAGTTCGGCACCGGCTCCTCCCGTGAGCACGCCGTGTGGGCGCTGCTCGACCACGGCATCCGGGTCGTGCTGTCGCCGCGCTTCGCCGACATCTTCCGCGGCAACTCCCTGAAGAACGGGCTGCTGACCGTGCAGCTCCCCGACGACGTCATCGACGAACTGTGGCGGCGCGCCGAGGAGTTCCCGCAGGAGCCGGTCACCGTCGACCTGGCCGCGCTGGAGGTGCGGGCCGGTGAGCTGACCGTGCCGTTCGAGCTGGACCCGTACCACCGTATGCGGCTGATGGAGGGCCTCGACGAGATCGACGCCACTCTGCGGCACGCCGACAAGATCCGGGCGTACGAGGCCCGGCGGCCCTCCTTCAAGCCCACCGTGACGGCGGCCTGACGCCCTGCCGGCCCCCGCCGGCCCACGCCGGGACCGGCCGGGATGCGCCCGCCGGTCCGGCGGGGACGGCCCCTCGGTCCGGCCGGGACCGTCGGCGCACCCGGCCGCGTATCCCCCCGGCCCCTGTGTCCGACGGTCCCGGGCCCGTACCGGACGGTCCCGGCCCCGTACCGGACGGTCCCGGCGCCGTACCGGACGGTCCCGGCCCCGTCGGCTTCCGCCGGCTTCCGTCGCCCAGGAGGTGCGATGTTCACCGCTCAACGTCTGTTCACCGGCTACCGGGTCCTGTCCCGCAGCTACTTCCACCTCACGATCCTCTTCGTCTTCCTCTACGACCGCGGCCTGTCCCTGCCCACGGTCGAGCTGACCCTCGCCGTGTACGGCGCCGCCCTGGCCCTCGCCGGCCCCGCCACCAAGCCGCTCGCCGCCCGGCTGAGCCTCACCGGTGCCGTCGCCACCGGCGAGTGGCTGAAGGCGGCCGGACTGGTACTGCTCGCCCTGCCGGGCGGGCTGCCCGTGGCGATCGCCGGGCAGATCATCGCCGCCCTCGGCTTCTCCCTGGCCAGCGGCACCGATTCGGCGCTGCTCGCCGAGGTGTGCCGCCGCGACGGCGCCGACGCCCGCCTGTGGGAGGGGCGCAGCGGCTCGCTGACGTTCGCCGCCGCGCTCGTCGCCGGGGTGCTCGGCGCGATCCTCTACCAGGCCTCCCACACCGCGCCGTTCTACCTCTCGGCGGCCATGTCCGCGCTGGCCGCGCTGACAGCGCCGCTCGTCGGGCGGGGTCTGCCCGCGACGGGACCCGCACCGGCCGCGAAGCCCACGGACACCCCGGCCGACCGGCCCCGGAGCGGCAAGGGCCCCGCCTACTCGGCGGCGCTGCGCTGGAGCGCGTACTACACCGTCGTACGGGCCTTCGTACTGGCGCTGTTCATCGGCTTCCTGCCGTACCTGCTGTATCTGCGGCTGCATGTGTCGCTGCCGGTGTTCGGTCTGGTCCTCGGCTCGTACACGCTCAGCGGCTACTTCACCGCCCGCTACGGCCGCACCGCCGTCGACCGGTTCGGCGCCCGCGCCACCGCCACCGCCAGTGCCTCGCTCGCCGGCGCCGGTCTGCTGATCCTGCTGTGGCAGCCGAACACCGGCGGCGCCGCCGTCGCCACCCTCGCGCTCGGCGCGGGCGTGGGCGCCGTACGGCCCGTCGCGGTCGGCGCCATCGGGGAGCTGCTGGCCGGCAGGCCCGCCGCCGAGAGGGCCGCCGCGCTGCGCGCCAACGAGGCCCGGTTCGCCGCCGTCAACACGCTGCTGATCCTGCTCGCGGGGCTGCTGCTCGACCGGGTCGGCTTCCCGCAACTGCTGCTCGGCGTCGTCGTCGCCTATCTCGCGCTCGCCGCGACGGCCGTCCTCGCCCTGCCCCGCGCCACCGCCGCGGAGCCCTCCGCGCAGCGGCCGGTGGCGGCCTGAGGACCACCGCCCGGAGAGCCGGCATCCCCGGAAGCCGAACACCGGAAGGCCACGGACCGGAAGGCCACGGACCAGAGGGTCACGCACCAGAGGGCCACAGGCCGGAAGGCCGCACACCGGAAGGCCGCCACCTCGGCCGGCCCACACCCAGAAGACCCACATCCAGAAGACCGACACCCGAGAAGGACCGCAGGCGAGAAGACCGCCCTGCCGTCCGACCGTCCTCTCACCGCAAGGAGTTGACCAGAACCATGTCCGCCCCCATCCGCCGGCGTGCCGCCCTCACCAACGCGCTCGCCCAGCAGCTCCTCGACGCCGCCCGTGAGGCCGCCGCCGAGCTGGGCCAGCCCTCCACCATCGCCGTCGTCGACGAGTCCGGCCACCTCAACGCCCTGGCCCGGATGGACGGCGCCGCCCTGCTCACCGTGGACATCGCCCAGGACAAGGCGTACACGGCGGCCGGATTCGGCATGCCGACCGACCAGTGGCACGAGTTCATCAAGGACGACCAGCCGCTCGCCATGGGCGCCCCCACCGGCATCCGCCGCCTGATCGTGTTCGGCGGCGGCCTGCCGATCGTCGTGGACGGCGACGTCGTCGGCGGCATCGGCGTCAGCGGCGGCCACTGGAGCGACGACATCAAGATCGCCAAGGCTGCGCTGGCCACGCTCGACGACTGACAGTGAGGATGTACGTGAGCGTTCCCCGGCGGGGTCTGACCCAACGCCTGACTGACTCAGGGTCCTCAACGGGATCTGTCGACCCTGTCCGGGGGACGTTCGCCTGCATCCGTCGGGCCGGGG
>NZ_JALLGL010000243.1 GCF_023072675.1 Streptomyces sp. XM83C | reverse complement strand
CCGGGCGCGACACACGCCCGACCGTGTGACGAAGGCACCCGAACGGCCCTGTCGGCGCGGACGGCCGCACTTCACACCCCGGCGGCGCGGACGGCCGCGCCGCACACTTCATCGGCACCGCGACGCGCGTCGGCGCCGCACTGGAGGCGGCGCCGACGCGGGTGACGGATGTCGGAGGGTCCTCATGAGGTGAGCAGGGAGTCGTCCTCCGGGCGCGCTCCGGGCAGCTGATACCGGGCGGCGATCAGCGCGGCGTCGATGTCGCGGGTGCCGGTGGAGACGCACAGCGTGTACGCGAGGTCGTCCATCCGCTGCCGCACTGCGGTGCTGCCCTGCTCGGCGTGCAGGACGCGGAGGGTCTCGTACTCGTCGATCAGGTTCTTCAGCACTGCGGGGTGTGCCATGAGCACGGCGGGCCTCCCGGATCACGGTGGGGGGTCGGGTCTGACGGGAACCCGTGTGCCCCGCGCACCGCCCCGCATGCACCTCGTTTGCGAGGACCACGGCCTCCCGTCACCGGCCGACCTCCGGCGGGCCCGTGACCTCCACCTGGGCCGGGCGCAGCAGATGGCCGCCCGTGCGGTAGCCGGGCCGCAGCACCGCCGAGCAGACCAGGCCGTCGGCGTCGGCGCTGACATGGTGCTCCAGCGCCTCATGGCATGCGGGGTCGAACGGATCGCCCGGCTCGCCGAACGACGTCACCCCCAGCGCGCCGAGCTGTTCCCGCAGGCTGTCCGCGATGTCCCGCAGCCCCGGCGTCAACGGCTCGTACGCGCATGCCCGGTCCACGGCGTCCACGACGGGCAGCAGCGCCCGCACCACGTTGGCGACCGCGGCCTCCCGCACGGCCAGCCGATCCCGTCGTACGCGCTTGCGATAGTTGTCGTACTCGGCCTTCACCCGCTGCAGGTCCGCGGTCCGCTCGTCCACCAGACGCCGCAGCCGTTCCAGCTCGCTGTACGGCTCGCTCGTGGTCATCGCAGGACGGCCTCCGGTCCGTGGTCCACCCCGACGGTGTGCACGTCGCTCGCTCGGTGTGTCCTCCTCGCCGATCGGGTCTTCGGCGGCCGGGCCCGTACCCGGTGGTGTCCCGGGCGGGGGAGCGGCGACCGGACGCCGGGGCGGGGTGCGCCGCCCGGCGCGGGACACGGAAGGGGAGCTGAACCCCGGCCGGCTCCCGGCCACCCGCGAACTGCGGAGACGGGCCCGACGTGCCTACAGTCACGAGATAAAACTTGAGCCCCGCGATGTCAAGTCCGGGAGGGGGACGCCCAGACGTTCCGTGACGGAGGTGAGGGCGGCGCCCAGCGGGAGGGCGACGCGGGTGACCGCGAGCCGGTCGCCGCGGGTCGGGTCACGGTTGACGATCAGCACGGGCTTCCCGGCCTCCGCGGCCTGACGTACGAACCTCAGCCCCGACATCACCGTCAGGGAGGAACCCAGCACCAGCAGCGCGGACGCGTCCCGGACCAGCGAGCGGCAGCGCTCCACCCGCTCCCGCGGCACCGCCTCCCCGAAGAACACCACGTCCGGCTTGAGCACGCCGCCGCAGCGGGCGCAGGGCACGACCCGGAAGTCCCCGACCTGCGCGTCGGTGAGATCGGCGTCGCCGTCGGGGTTGATCCCGGCGGCCACCGGCGCGAAACCCGGGTTGGCCTCCTCCAGGCGGCGCGCGAGATCGGCGCGCGGACCGAGCGTTCCGCAGTCCAGACACACCACCCGGTCCAGCCGGCCGTGCAGATCGACGACTCGCACGCTGCCGGCCGCCTGGTGCAGCCCGTCCACGTTCTGCGTGATCACCGCCGACACCAGCCCGTGCCTCTGCAACGCCGCGACGGCCGCGTGCCCCGCGTTGGGCCGGGCCCGGCCGAAGGTGCGCCACCCGAGGTGGCTGCGCGCCCAGTACCGGCGCCGTGCCCGCGCACTGCCGGTGAACTCCTGGTACGTCATCGGCGTGTGCCGGCTCAGGCTCCCGCCCTCACCCCGGTAGTCCGGGATGCCCGACTCCGTCGAGATGCCCGCACCGCTGAGCACCAGCACACCCCCGGCTCTCAGCGCGCCGACGACCGGCTCCACGTCACCGGTGCCCGGCGGCAGGTCCTCCTCGGGGGTCCACCTCAGGGTGGGGCGCATCCGCATGCCGTTCAGGGTAGGCGACCGTGCCGCACGGGCCCGAGGCCCCGCACCCCGTACACCCCGTCCCGTGGACGGGCACCCGGTCTCGCCCCGTGCGGCCGGAACGCCCGAAAACTGCTCCGATAGCATGTTCGATCTCGCGATGTTGACTATCCTCATCGCTCTCACAGGGTGAGCTCATGCGGAGCGAAGCGGCTGAACGGTTGATGTCCAGAGCGGTGCGGGTGAACACACAGACGACCAAGACAGGCGCGGCGGGCCCCTCGGGCCGGCCGCGCGCGATGCTGTGGGCCGCGGCGGGCGTCGCCGCGCTGGTCCTGCTCGTCGCGCTCGAGATCACCGCCCGCCGCTACGGCGAACCCGGGCCGGTCACCACCCAGCTGAAGGGCATGTTCCTCGCCCCCAAACCCGGCCCCCTCTACGGCGGCCTGGCGCTGATGATGGTGGTGCTGACCTGGCGGCAGCGGGCCGTCGCCCTCGGCGCGGCCGTCGCCGTCGACCTCGTCCTCTTCCTCGTGCGCTGGGCGGCCGGCATCAAAGCGGAGGAGGGGCACTCCTTCGGCAACGGAGCCCTGTGGGTGATGCTCGGCTGCGCGGTCGTCGCCCTGACCCGGCGCACCGGCGAGGACCGCGCCCTGCTGCTCAAGGGCGTCGGCCTCGGGCTGCTCCTGGTCGCCGGGCGCAAGGTCGGCGACGCATGGCTCGTCATCACCGCGAAGGCCCGCCCGGAAGTCCTCGACCCCTACCTCGCCGTCGCCGACCACGCGCTCGGCAACCCGTCCTGGCTGGTCGGCCGGATGCTCCGGGCCACCGAGCCCATCGGCCCGCACGTCATCCACGTCGTCTACGCCCAGCTCGCCGTCGCCGCGATCGTCGTCGCCCTGTACCAGCTGCGCCACGTCACCGCCGAACGCCGCTTCCCGCGCCACCACCTGGTGCGCACCTTCCTGCTGATCGGCCTCCTCGGACCGGCCGTCTACATGATCTTCCCGGTGGTCGGCCCGGTCTTCGCCTACGGCCCCGGCGCCTCCGGCACCGGCGGCGTGGAATGGTCCGTGGCCGACCTGTGGCCCGACATCGCGCCGCCGGTCACCACCCCCCACCCGGTCACCTACGACGCCCTCACCCCGCGCAACTGCATGCCCAGCCTGCACACCGCGTGGGCCGTCGCGATCTTCGTGCACACCCGGCGGGGGCCGAGGGTGCTGCGCCACGGCGGTGCGTTCTGGCTCGTCGCCACGCTCTGCGCGACGCTCGGCTTCGGCTACCACTACGGCGTCGACCTGGTCGCCGGTGTGGTGTTCGCGCTCACCGTCGAGGCGGCACTGCGGGCGTACGACCGCGGCTGGGACGCCCAGGGGCTCCGGCTGGTCGCCCACGGCACCGTCGTCTTCGTCGCGCTGCTGGCCGCGTACCGCTGGCTGCCGATGGAGATGGCCCGGTACCCGCTGGTGGCCGGGCCCGTGCTGCTGCTGCTCATGGGCTCCGTCATCCACGGCTATCTGCGCACCACCCGGCGGTGGGACGAGGCCCGTCTGCCCGCCCAGCGGACGGGACCGCGCACCGAGTCCGAGCCCGCACCGGAGCCCGAGCCCGCCTGACGGGCCCGCTCCGCCACGGACCGACGCCGGTTCCGCTCCGCCGGCCGGCGTCGGTCCGTCTCCGCGGTGCCGGTGCCGTCGCCGATGCGCGCCGGCGTCCGTCAGGCCCGAGTCCCGCGTCGGCGGCGTAGCGGCTCGCCCACACGGTGCAGATGGGCGAGAGCCTCCCGGTAGGACCGTACGAGCCCCGTCTCGTGGTACGGCACACCGATCTCCGCGCAGTAGGCCCGTACGATGCCCTGCGCCCGGCGCAGGTGCGGGGTCGGCATGCTGGGGAACAGATGGTGCTCGATCTGGTGGTTCAGCCCGCCCAGCAGCACATCGATGATCCGGCCGCCGCGCACATTGCGGGAGGTGAGGACCTGGCGGCGCAGGAAGTCGGGCCGCTCGTCACCGCGGAACGTCGGCATGCCCTTGTGGTTCGGCGCGAACGTGCACCCCAGGTACACCCCGAACAGGCACTGGTGCACCAGCAGGAAGGCCACCGCCTTGCCGGGCGGCAGCACCACGAACAGTGCCGACACATACGCCACGAGGTGGAACAGCAGCAGCCCGGCCTCCGACGAGCGGTGCTTCATCGCCGGCGAGCGCAGCGCGCGCAGGCTCGCGACATGCAGGTTGAACCCTTCCAGCGTCAGCAGCGGGAAGAACAGCCACGCCTGCCGGGCGCCGACGAACCGGGCGAGCCCGCTGCCGGCGCGGGCCTGCTCGGTCGACCACACCAGGATGTCCGGGGCGACGTCCGGGTCGAGATCCTCGTGGTTGGGGTTGGCGTGATGGCGGGTGTGCTTGTTCATCCACCAGCCGTAGCTCATGCCGATGCCGAGATTGCCGAAGAGCCGGCCCCACACCTCGCTCGGCCGGGCCCTGCGGAACACCTGGCGGTGCGCGAGATCGTGCGACACCAGCGCGATCTGCCCCGACATCAGCGCGAGGAACGCGGCCACGGCCATCTGCCACCAACTGTCACCGAGCACGGCGAACGCGCCCCAGCCGGCCGCCGTCAACGCGATCACCAGCGTGAGCCGTGCCGTGTAGTAGCCGGGGCGGCGCTCCAACAGACCCGCCGCGGCGATACGGCGGGACAGCCGGGCGAAATCACTGCCGCCGCGGGAGGCGGACGTACGGGATCGGGCGCCGGGAACCGCGACGGAGGCCGGAGCCTGCGGGGAAATCGTCATACCGCCGAGTCTTCGCGGCCCCGCCCGGCCGGAACAGCCGGTCAGTCCCCGGACCCGGCGGGGGTTTTCCCCAAGGCGCCCCTGGAGAACACCCCCGCACGGCGCCCCCGACCTGCACGGCCCCGACGTGGCGCCGGACCACCGGGCACATCCCGGCCGGCGACCCGTCAGGACCCGCCCCGGCACCGACCCGGCCCTGACGGCATGCATCAGCCGCCGGGACGCGGATACCCGGCTGCCATGGGGTCGGGCAAAGTGCCCCTGGGCTCGCGGTGCTCCGGCGCCGCGGGTCGCCCCCGCCGCAGGACGTGGCACCGGTGCCCGCCGGCGGTCACGCACACCTGGGCCGGCCCTCGCGCGGCGCGTTCCCCCTCCTCACCTCCCCGCGCGAGGGCCCCAGCTCAGTCCAGGAACCGCAGCTCGGCGTCCGGATTGCACTGCGGGCACGCCCTGACCCCCTCGGCCAGCGCCCGCCGCGCCTCCTCCCGCGTGATGCCACGGCTGCGCTTGCGTCCGTCCCAGCAGCTGCCGAGGTGCACGAAGACCGGCCGCTGATGCCGGCCGCCCTCCAGCAGCCACTCCGGCGCCGGCGGCCTCGCCGCCGCCCCGCGCTGCCGCTCCCGCTCGCGCCGCTCCACCTCCTCGATCTGCCGCCGCACCCGCTCCAGGGTCAGCACCAGCCAGGTCTCCAGGGTGCGAAGACGCGGCAGATCGGGCGGAAGGTCGGTCACATGTTCGATTCTAGGGGGTGTGGGGCCCCGCGGACGTCCGCGCCCCGGTGATCTCTCGCAGCGAAGGCTGAGGGGTGTCAGCGAAGACTGGTGACCACCAGGTTCTCTCAGTGAAGAGTGAGGCCGCTGAGGCCGGGCAACCGTCACGGCGAGGGCGAGCGGATCGAAGCCACCTGGAAGCACGTCCACCGATACGTCCACCGACTGGCCCTGGCCGACCACCTCAGCCCCAGCTGCCTGCACGGCTTTCTCGCCGGCCCGCCCCTCTGGCAGGGGGCAAACCGCGGCTCGACCGAACGGCGATCCTGGCCGGGTACTCCAAAGTGCACCTCGCACGATCCCTCGTGGACCCGACGAGCCTGCTGGTCGAGGTTCGGCCCGCCGGCCACGAGGAAAACGAAGATGCCCAAGCACAGCTGCTCCTTCAGATCCGACGCTTCGCAGAGGGACGAGGGCTCCCGCTACGCAAAGTGGCGGCACGCTTTGACGTCTCCCGCTGCACCCCGCCGAGATGCCGCACCAGATCGAGCAGCGTCCACTCGGGGCAGGTCGGCACGGTCACGCCGAGGTCGGGCGCGGAGGTCACCGCGGCACTGAAGGCGGCCGAACGCTCGTCGACGAGCCGCAGCAGATCGGGGAACTCGAGAATCTTCTCCATCGCGGCTGTCCATCACCGCAACCGGCCCGACGGACAACGGTTTTGGCCCCGGCGGGCATCGCGCCGGCCGTGCCGCCGCCCGGCACGCCGGGACGTCACCGGCCGGCCCTGCGGGCTTGTCGGAACACCACAACGTCCGGTCCGTGAATCGGTCGGCTCCTGCCCTGACGTACCGGAACCGCACTGGGACGATCCTGAGAGGCGATTCGGATGCCCTGTCGCATCCGCACAACTTGAGGAGGCTCATGTGACCCGGAGCGGTCGTGTGCTGGTGACGGGCGTCGGGGCGATGACGCCGCTGGGCGCGGACGCGCCGTCGACGTGGGCGGCCCTGCTGGACGGCAAATCGGGGCTGCGTCTGCTGGAGGAGGAGTGGGCCGCGCAGCTGCCCGTGCACATCGCGGCACCGCTCACCGCGGACCCCGCCGCGCAGCTGCCGCGCGCCGAGGCCCGCAAACTGGACCGCGCGGAACAGATCGCCCTGCTCACCGCGCGGGAGGCCTGGCGGGACGCCGGCGCACCCCAGGTCGAACCGGAACGCCTCGCCGTCGTCATCGGCACCGGCACCGGCGGCATCCTCAGCACCCTCGGCCAGGACGACATCCTCGAACGCACCGGCATCCGCCGGATGTCACCGTTCACCATCCCCATGCTCATGCCCAACGGGCCCGCCGCCTGGGTCAGCATGGACCTCGGCGCCAAGGGAGGCGCCCGCACCCCGGTCAGCGCCTGCGCGTCCGGCGCGGAGGCCCTCGCCCTCGGCCAGGACCTCATCCGCGCCGGGCGCGCCGACGTCGTCGTCGCCGGCGGTGTCGAGGCGTCCCTGCACCCCTTCACCCTCGCCGCGTTCGCCCAGATGAAAGCCCTGTCCCCGCAGTCCTCCGACCCCGAGACCGCGTCCCGGCCCTTCGACGTCGACCGGTCCGGGTTCGTCATGGCCGAGGGCGGCGGCATCATGGTCCTCGAACGCGCCGAGTTCGCCGAGGCCCGCGGGGCCCGCGCCCACGGCGCTCTCGCCGGCAGCTCCGTCACCTCCAGCGCCGACCACATCACCGCCTCCGACGCCGACGGCCAGGTCCGCGCCATGGAACTGGCGCTGCGCGACGCCGGACTCGCCCCGTCGGACATCGGCGTCGTCCACGCCCACGCCACCTCCACCGAGTCCGGCGACATCGCGGAGGCCGAGGCGATCGCCCGGGTCCTCGGCGGCGGCGCGGCGGTGACCGCCACCAAGTCGATGACCGGGCACATGCTGGGCGCCTCCGGGACCGTCGGCGCGCTCGCCGCCCTGCTCGCCCTCAGGGACGGCGCCCTGCCCGCCACCCGCAACCTCGACCGGCTCGACCCGCGCGTGCGGGTGGACGTGGTGCGTGGCGAGGCCCGCACCGGGCAGTGGACCGCCGCGTTGGCCAACTCGTTCGGCTTCGGCGGCCACAACGTCAGCCTGGTCCTCACCCGCTGACGGACACCGTCCACGGGGCGCGCCGGGGCCGGTGCCCGGCGCGCCTCACAGCCCGGCGGCGTGATCCGGGACGTACGTCTGCCGCTCCCGCGGTGGACGCTCGTACCCGGTGGACGGCGGACGCGACGGCAACCGCAGGTCGGGCGCCGGGACATCGCGGTACGGCAGGGTGTCCAGCAGATGAGCGATCATGTTCAGCCGGGCCCGCCGCTTGTCGTCGCTCTCCACCACGTACCACGGCGCCTCGGCGATGTCGGTGTGCTCCATCATCACGTCCTTGGCCCGCGAGTACGCCTCCCAGCGGGTGACCGACTCGAGATCCATGGGGGAGAGCTTCCAGCGGCGCAACGGATCCTCCAGGCGGCGCCGGAACCGTTCCTGCTGTTCCGCGTCGCTCACCGAGAACCAGTACTTGCGCAGCAGGACGCCGTCCTCCACCAGCATCCGCTCGAACACCGGGCACTGACGCAGGAACCGCCGGTACTCCTCCTCGGTGCAGAACCCCATCACATGCTCCACACCGGCCCGGTTGTACCAGGACCGGTCGAACAGCACGATCTCCCCGGCCGCCGGCAGATGCTCCACGTAACGCTGGAAGTACCACTGCGTGCGCTCGCGCTCGGTCGGCTTCGGCAGCGCCGCGATCCGCGCCACACGCGGGTTGAGATGCTCCGCGACCCGCTTGATCGTGCCGCCCTTGCCGGCCGCGTCCCGGCCCTCGAAGACGACGACCAGACGCGCGCCCTCGGCCCGCACCCACTCCTGGACCTTCACCAACTCCGTCTGCAGCCGCAGCAGCTCCCGCTCGTACACCGGCCGCGGCACCTTCGCCGCCCGCCGGCCGGCTCTGTCGTCCGCCATGTGGCCGCTCACGCCTCGTCGTCGTCGGCGCCGCTGCCGTACGGGCCGTACAGATCGAGCAGCCGGGTGCGCGCCGCGTGCAGCCGGTGCGCGACGACCTCGCCCGCCCACAGCGCGACGGCCAGGCCGAACGCCGGATCGTCGCGGAACTGCCCGCGCACCGCCTCGGCGTCGAACTCCCACGCCCGCACCGGAGTGACGGCGCGCGCCCCCAGCCGCCAGGCGTGCGGGCCGAACAGCCAGGACCAGCCGAGCAGTTCGTCGTGGCCCAGCGACTCGATGACGGCCGGACGCCGGCCCGGCACCCGCAGATGCAGATCGACGACCCCGCCCCGGATGATCCAGAAGCGGTCGGCCCGACCGCCCTCCTCGAACAGGCGGGCGCCCTCGGGGAACGACACCTCGCGTGCCGTCTTCAGCAGCGTGCTCCGGTGCTCGGGCGCCAGCGCGCGCGGCATGCTCGTCGAGGCGGGAGCGTTCATCAGGGCCTCCAGGGTGCGACAGCGGGCCGGCTACCTCCAGCGTGCGCCCGGACGCCGCCCGGCGCACGGGGCCACACGTCCCTCGACCCGGCGCCGGGCCCGCGCACCCACCGCCGGCACGCGTCGGCCGCCCGCGCGATCCGGCCCGTGTCCGGCACCGTCCCGAGCGTCGTTCGTCCTCGCCCCGCGAGCCCGCATCCGTCGTCTGCCCGCGCGATCCGGCTCGCGTGCGGCACCGTCCCGAGCGTCGTTCGTCCTCGCCCCGCGAGCCCGCCACCCCCTCCGGAGCAGGCCCCCGCACGGCGCCGGGTCGAGGGA
>NZ_JALLGL010000242.1 GCF_023072675.1 Streptomyces sp. XM83C | reverse complement strand
GGCCGGGGCGGATTCCGGCGAGCCGTCCGCCGGGGCCGGCGCGGGGGCGGTGGTCGTGTCCACGGGGTCCGGTGCGGGGCGGTTGGCGGCGTCCCTGGGGGCCGGCGCGGGACCGGTGGTCGAGCCCTCGGGGCTCTGTGCGCGGCCGGTGGCCGGGTCCTCGTGCCCGCCCGGCGTGGTGTCCTCGGGGTCGCCCGGTGCGGGGCCGTCGGTCGCCTTCTCGCGGCCCGGCGCGGGGCCTGTGCCGGTGTCCTCGGGGTGTGCTGGCGTGGCGCGGTCGTCCGTGGGGCCTGCGGGCGTGGCGCTGTTCTCCATGGCGCTCACTGTGCGCGAGGACCCCGGCCCCACCCGGCATACGACGGCCCCCGTACGCGGGGTTCACACCGATGGCCCCCGGTGGAACCCTGTGATCATGAGCCGTATCGAAGCGCCGCGTCCGCACGACGCCGCAGAGCCCGGCACCCTCGTCGGCCGGCTGCGGGAGGGCCTGCCCGCCGAGGCCGTCCTGACCGACCCCGACGTCACGGCCTCCTACGCCCGCGACATGGCCGGCTTCTGCCCGGCCGGCAGCCCCGCCGTGGTCGTACTGCCGCGCACCGTCGAACAGGTGCAGCACGTCCTGCGCACCGCGACCGCGCTGCGCGTCCCGGTCGTCCCGCAGGGCGCCCGCACGGGCCTGTCCGGCGGCGCCAACGCCACCGACGGCTGCATCGTGCTCTCCCTCACCAGGATGGACCGCATCCTGGAGATCGACCCGGTCGACCGCATCGCCGTCGTCGAACCCGGCGTCGTCAACGCCACGCTCTCCCGTGCCGTCGAGGAGCACGGGCTGTACTACCCGCCCGACCCCTCCAGCTGGGAGACGTGCACCATCGGCGGCAACATCGGCACCGCCTCCGGCGGCCTGTGCTGCGTCAAGTACGGCGTGACCGCCGAGTACGTGCTCGGCCTGGACGTCGTCCTCGCCGACGGCCGCCTGATGTCCACCGGCCGCCGTACCGCCAAGGGCGTCGCCGGATACGACCTCACCCGCCTCTTCGTCGGCTCCGAGGGCTCTCTCGGCATCGTCGTCCGCGCGATCCTGGCGCTGCGGCCCAGGCCGCCCCGGCAGCTGGTGCTGGCCGCCGAGTTCCCCTCGGCCGCCGCGGCCTGCGACGCCGTGTGCCGGATCATGGCCGGCGGGCACGTCCCGTCCCTCCTCGAACTGATGGACCGTACGACCGTCAAGGCGGTGAACGACCTTGCCCGGATGGGGCTGCCCGAGTCCACCGAGGCGCTGCTGCTGGCCGCGTTCGACACCCCCGACCCGACCGCCGACCTCGCCGCCG
The DNA here is from genome assembly GCF_023072675.1 of Streptomyces sp. XM83C. Taxonomy (GTDB): domain Bacteria; phylum Actinomycetota; class Actinomycetes; order Streptomycetales; family Streptomycetaceae; genus Streptomyces; species Streptomyces thermocoprophilus. The sequence continues at coordinate 8,137 of NZ_JALLGL010000242.1, read as the reverse complement.
TCGGCGCGCTGTGCGAGGCCGCCGGCGCCACCCAGGTCGTGCCCGCCGAGGACACCGCCGAGTCGGAGATGCTGCTCCAGGCGCGGCGGCTGTCGCTCACCGCGCTGGAGGCCGTCAAGGGCACCACCATGATCGACGACGTGTGCGTGCCCCGCTCCCGCCTCGGCGACATGCTCGACGGCGTCGAGCGCATCGCCGCCGAGTACGGCCTGACCATCGGGGTGTGCGCGCACGCCGGCGACGGCAACACCCACCCCACCGTCTGCTTCGACCCGCAGGACCCCGAGGAGTCCCGGCGGGCCCGCGAGTCCTTCGACAAGATCATGGCCCTCGGCCTGGAACTCGGCGGCACCATCACCGGCGAGCACGGCGTGGGCGTGCTGAAGAAGGAGTGGCTGGCCCGCGAGATCGGCCCCGTCGGCATCGAGATGCAACGGCAGATCAAACAGGTCTTCGACCCGCTGGGCATCCTCAACCCGGGCAAGCTGTTCTGACCCCACGCACCCGGCGGGGCCCCGGCCGGCCGGCGGGCCCGTCAGCGGGCTCACTGGGCGAGCAGCTGGTCGAGGGCGTCGTCGATGCCCAGCTGCTCGCCCTCCGTGCCCGGCGGCACCACCCGCAGCGTCCGCTCCAGCCACGCCGAGACCTGCGCCGTCGGCGCCTCCAGCAGGGCGTCGCCGTCCGGGGAGCTGAGCGCCATCAGCACGACGCTGCGCCCGTCCGCCTTGGTCGGCCACACCCGCACATCGCCGTGCCCGCACGGCCGGAACACGCCCTCCACCAGCAGGTCACGGGCGAACGTCCAGTTGACGGGCGCTTCCGAGTTGATGTGGAAGGTGATGTGCACGGCGTACGGGTCGGCGGTGCGGTAGGCGAGCCTGGCCGGGACGGGGATGCTGCGCTCCGGCGACAGGACCAGCCGCAGTTCCAGTTCGCGCTCGACCACGGTGTGCATGAGTGTCGTCCTCTCGTCAGGGGCCCTCTCGACGGGCCCGTACGAGGAGAGAGGGGGCCGGCCCGCGAGCATTACGCGGGTTCGGGAAATTTTTTCGCGCGGGTGCCCGGAAAGGGGCGGGTCCTGCGGGAGAGGCAGTGCCGGTTGCGCTCGTCTGATAGATGTGGAGGCCCTCAACTGACCCCCGAGACAGATACGGGACGACGGACATGAGCGCCCCAACCCCGGCCCCAGGCGACGAACGGCCCCGCGAAGGCTATTACCCGGACCCTTCCATCCCCGGATACGTCCGGTACTGGAACGGCTCCGCCTGGGTGCCCGGCACCAGCCGCCCGGCGCCGACCGACGGCGAACCGCTCGCACCGCCGCCCGGCGTGCGCCCGGCGCAGCCCGCCCCCGACGCCGGCGTGAGCCGTGCCTCCGCTGCCGCTTCGGTGGAGGAGACCGGGCCGCACTTCTTCGACGAGGACCCGCAGCCCGCGCCCGAGACCGGCGCGCAGGAACCGGCATCGGCGTGGACCGCCGACCCGGCCCGCCAGTCCGGCACGGGCACGGACCGGGACCGCCGGGTGTCGTGGGGGACCACGCCGGGCACGGACCCGAGGCTGCCTGTCTCCCAGGCCCCGTCGTCCCCGGACTCTGCCGCCGCGTCACCGGCCGCGCAGGGCCCGGCGCAGGCGTCCGGTGCGGCGGCCTCGTCCTCGGGCGGTGGCGAGGAGGGGGAGTCGTCGCCGGGCACCGTCGTGTTCCGCCGGCCCACCGCCGCCGACGCCCCCAAGGGCGACCAGGACTCCGGCACGATGCTCTTCCGCCCCGTGCCCTCGCAGGGCAAGGGCGCGGGTACGGCCGCGCAGGGCGCCCCGGACGCGGGCGCGTCCCCCGACTGGCCGGAGGCCGGTGCGGGCTTCGCCGCGCAGGGGCCGGTGCACGCCGGTGCGGGCGGGGCCGCCGGTGTCGCGGGTGCCGCCGCCGGAGCGCCGGCCGCCGCCGCGTCCGGCCCGGGTTTCGCCGCGGGGAAGGCCGCGGCCGACCGCGCCGCCGCGCAGGCCCCGGCCGCCGCCGGGCCGACTGCCGCGCCGGTGGCGGGACCGCGGCCCGGACCCGCCGCGCCCGCGACTCCCGCCACCCCCGGTGTACCCCACCAGGCCGCTGCGCCTGCGCCCGCCGCCGCATCGGTGTCCACGCCGCTGACCAGCGGTCCCGGCGGTGGGCAGGCGTCCTGGGCGCAGCAGGTGCACCGGCTGGCGGGCGCGGGCGAGGAGCAGCCGGTCGCGCCGTGGAAACCGCCGGTGGAGGACGTGTTCCAGGCCGCGGCCCGCCGGCAGGCCGCGGCGCGCCCCGCGGGCCTCGGCAAGCGGCTGGCGGCGCGGCTCGTCGACACGCTGATCGTCGGCGCCGTCACCTCGGCCGCCGCCGTGCCGTTCGGCCTGAAGACGGTCGACCATGTCACCGCGAAGATCGACGCGGCCAAGCTCACCGGACGGACCGTCACGGTGTGGATCCTCGACAGCACCACCTCGGTCTACCTCGGGGTGACCCTCGCCGTGCTGCTCCTCGCCGGGATCCTCTTCGAGGCGCTGCCCACCGCCAGGTGGGGTGTCACGCCGGGCAAGAAGCTGTTCGGTCTGGAGGTGCGGGACATCGAGGCGCACGAGCCTCCGTCCTTCGGCGCGGCTCTGCGCCGCTGGCTGGTCTACAGCGTTCCCGGGCTGCTCGCCGTCGGTGTCGTGGGCGTCGTATGGGGGCTGTTCGACCGTCCGTGGCGGCAGTGCTGGCACGACAAGGCGGCGCACACCTTCGTCGCGGGGTGAGCGCCGGCGGGCGGTGACGGGGCGGGGCCCACTGCGTCCGGAGCGGGGGTTCCGCTACTCCGACCGGCGGCCTGCCGGATGCGGCGGCGGGGCGCGCGGGATGCACTCGGCGCATGAGCAGCGAACCGCCCCCCGGCTCCGGGCAGCCACCGGAGGACGACAAGTTCAGGAAGCCCTCGGACGAACCCGGCCCGGCGGGACCGCCGTCCGGGTCCGGCCCGCAGCAGCCCCGGCCGGGACCGGAGCCCCAGCCGGGGCAAGGTCCGGGACAGGGCTCGCCGTACGACAGGCCGCCGGGCAGCGAGCAGCCGCCGCCGTACGGCAGCGGAGGCGGCCCGTACGGTCCGGGAGGTCCCGGCGGCCCTGGGGGGCCCGGCGGTCCCTACAGCTCCGGCGGTCCGTACGGCTCCGGAGGTCCGGGCGGTCCGTACGGCGGTCCCGGTGATCCGCTCGCCGGTATGCCCCCGCTCGCCGACAGCGGCAAGCGCACCCTCGCCCGGATCATCGACATGGTCCTCGTCCTGGTCGTCGTCTGGCTGCTGTCGCTCGCCTTCGGCGTCGCGCAGTACGACGTGGACAGCGACCGGATCGACGCGGGCAAGTCGATCGGCCAGTCGGTGCTCGCCGCGGTGCTGCTCGTCGCGTACGACACGGTCCTGATCGCCCGCACCGGGCAGACCGTCGGCAAGAGGCTGCTCGGTATGCGCGTCGCCAACCTGGAGAACGGCGTCAACCTGTCGGTGCAGAACTCACTGCTGCGGGCGGTGGTGCTGTGGGTGCCGTTCGCGTTCTGCTGCCCGTTCGTGTGGACGGCGATCTGCGGCGGTGTGAGCTTCTTCGACAGGCCGTACAAGCAGGGTCTGCACGACAAGGCGGTCAAGTCCGTGGTGGTCGGCACCGGGTGAGGGCACGGCGAAGGGCCCGCGCCGGGCGGGTGCCGGTGCCGTGGGTCTGTGTCAGGGGGCCACCGGTTCGCGTTCGTTCCGCTCGGCGGAGGCCTGGCGCGCGGTCGCCGGGGACGCCTTGGGCGCGGGGACCGTCATCGCGACGAGCACGCCGAGGGCGAGGGCCACGACGGCGATCACGGCGATCGCCGGGCCCGAACCCGTCTGGGACAGCAGCAGCATGGCGAGCGTCGAGAGGATGACGGTGCACAGACCGTAGGCGAGCTGTGCGACGGTCGGGCGAGGCAGCGGACCAGGCATGGCAATCGTGTCCTCGGAAGCGGGGGTTGTCTCGACTCTAAACGGCTGCATGCCCGAGCGGAACGAACGGTAAGCGTGACGTGACCAACAGTGCCGGTGCACGGGGGGCGCACCGATTCACCGCTGAGGCGTGCCCCGGCCGGGCGCCGGACGGGGCCGGGTGGACGACACAGGGAAGACATAGGGAAAACCCGCGTGTTCGTCGGAGCCGTCCACCGAGGGTGTTCTGACGGTCCGTCGGAAGGCGCCCGGCATCGCCGGGTATGTCCTGGTCTTGTGTGGGTGAGATGTGGCGGTTCGGTGTCCGTAAAGCGAACCTGCGATCCGCATAGTGCCCTTGACTTGTCCAAGTCAAGGTCTGTCTTTTCTCTCAAACCTCTAGTCAAATGTCGTCACTTGACTACACGCGTTGATCAAGCGCGCGCGGCTTCCCGTCATGACCAGGGGCCCCTATCCCGCGTGCGCCAACGCGGGGGAGGAACTCAAGTGACCAGTAGATCCTGGAAGTTCAGAGCGGCGGCCATCGGTGTCGCGCTCGCGGCGGCTTCCGCCGGCCTCACCACCCTCTCGGTGGCCCAGGCCGCTCCGAACTCCGGTGCCACCACCGTGGACCGGCACGACCCGGCGCCCGAGAAGCAGCACAAGCACGACCTCGACGGTCCGCTGAGCAAGACCCAGGAGGCTCAGCGCCAGGAGGCCCTGGACCAGGTCATATCCGGCAAGGCCCAGGTGAAGGACAAGAACGGCTCCAAGGTCGTTCAGCTCAAGGGCAAGAAGGGCGACACCAAGTACGTCGAGCTGGGACGGGAGAAGACCGACAAGATCTTCACCATCCTGGTCGAGTTCGGCGACCAGGTCGATCCGAAGTACGGCGGCACGCCGGGCCCGCTGCACAACACGATCCCGAAGCCGGACCGCAAGAAGGACAACTCGACGGACTGGAAGGCGAACTACGACCGCCAGCACTTCCAGGACCTGTACTTCGGCACCGGCAAGAACGTCGAGTCGGTGAAGAAGTACTACGAGAAGCAGTCCTCGGGCCGCTACTCGGTCGACGGCGAGGTCTCCGACTGGGTCAAGGTGCCGTACAACGAGGCCCGTTACGGCAACAACGCCTGCGGCTCCAGCAACTGCACCAGCGTGTGGAACGTCGTCAGCGACGGTCTGAACGCCTGGGTCGCGCAGCAGAAGGCGGCCGGCCGCACCGACGCGCAGATCAAGGCGGACGTGGCCCAGTTCGACCAGTGGGACCGCTACGACTACGACGGCGACGGCAACTTCAACGAGCCCGACGGCTACATCGACCACTTCCAGATCGTGCACGCCGGTGAGGACGAGTCCGCCGGCGGCGGCGCCCAGGGCACCGACGCGATCTGGGCGCACCGCTGGTACGCCTTCGGCACCGACGCCGGCGCCACCGGCCCCGCCCAGAACAAGCTGGGCGGCGCCCAGATCGGCAACACCGGCATCTGGGTCGGCGACTACACCATCCAGCCGGAGAACGGCGGCCTCGGCGTCTACGCGCACGAGTACGGCCACGACCTCGGCCTGCCCGACGAGTACGACACCGCGGGCGGCGAGAACTCCACCGGCTTCTGGACGCTGATGTCGTCCGGTTCCTGGCTGGGCCGCGGCAAGGACGCGATCGGCGACCTGCCCGGCGACATGAACGCCTGGGACAAGCTCCAGCTCGGCTGGCTGAACTACGACACGGCCAAGGCCGGCAAGCAGTCCACGCACAAGCTGGGTGTCGCCGAGTACAACACCTGGGACAAGCAGGCCCTCGTGGTCAGCCTGCCCGACAAGGCGGTCACCACAGAGGTCGTCCAGCCGGCCGAGGGCGCCACGCAGTGGTGGAGCGGCAGCGGCGACGACCTGAAGAACACGCTGACCCGCAGCGTGGACCTCACCGGCAAGTCGTCGGCCGTCCTCACCCTCGACGGCTGGTACGACATCGAGGCCAACTACGACTACCTGTACACCGAGGTCTCCACGGACGGCGGCGCCAACTGGACCGCCCTGGACGGCACGGTGGACGGTCAGCCGATCCCGCGTGACGGCAGCGACAAGCCGGCCCTGACCGGCTCGATCGACGGCTACAAGAAGCTGTCGTACTCGCTCGACGCCTACGCCGGCCAGAAGATCGAGCTGCGCTTCCGCTACCAGACGGACGGCGGCGTCGCCCAGATGGGCTTCGCGGCCGACGAGATCACGGTGACCGCCGACGGCGCCGTCGTGTTCTCCGACAACGCGGAGACCGCGGACGCCGCGTGGACCGCGAAGGGCTTCTCCCGCATCGGCGCGTCCTTCACCAAGGACTACGCGCAGTACTACATCGCGGAGAACCGCCAGTACGTGTCGTACGACACGACGCTGAAGACCGGCCCGTACAACTTCGGCTTCGCGTCCCGCCCCGACTGGGTCGAGCACTACGCGTACCAGAACGGTCTGCTGATCTGGAAGTGGGACACCTCCCAGCTGGACAACAACACCAGCGTCCACCCGGGCACCGGTCTGATCCTGCCGATCGACTCGCACCCGGAGGCGCTGCGCTGGAAGGACGGCACGATCATGCGTGGCCGTATCCAGTCCTACGACGCGCCGTTCAGCCTGGACCGAACGGACGGCATGACGCTGCACAAGGCGGATGTCGCGACCAAGATCAAGCCGACGGCCGGTGTCTCGATCTTCGACGACCACCGCAACGACTACTACGACCCGGCGGCCCCGGCGTCCGGTGTGAAGGTCACTGACACCAACACCCGGATCCAGATCGTCAAGCAGGCCAAGGACGGCTCCACGATCAACCTCGAGGTTCGTCCCGCGGTGAAGTAAGCGGTATTTCCGCAGGTCAAACACGTATCGGCGGCAACCCCCTGGCGGGTTGCCGCCGATCGTGTTTAGGTGCCTGCTGTGACCGGCTTATTGACACCGGCCCCGTGGGCGGGGCCCGGACCGACCGAAACGGGGATGTGACCGCATGGCCGCAGGAGGTTTCAGCAAGCTGCCGAACGGCTCGGTGGTGGTGGCACTCAACCTGCCCAGCCCCGCCGCCGACGGGCCCGCCGGGGTGCGGGTCCTCGTCCACGCCCGCAACCGGGCACGTGCCCTGACCAGGCTGCGCAACCTGGGGCTGCGCGCGGTGTATCTGCGGGGCAACGCGGCCCCGCCGACGCCGGACGAGATCACGGCGGTACTGCACCACCCGGACGGCGTGATATGGCGGACCGCGCCCGACTGCGGCGTCGCCGGCCCTGACCTCACCACGGAGCTGTGGCACCCGATCCGCGCCCTCCTCGGGCGTCCGGTGGCGGCTCGGCGGTAGGGCTCACTCCCCTGCGGGGGCCGCGTGCGAGGCCGTGTGCGGGGGCCGGGGCCGGGGTCCGATGCGCTGGTCCGAGGGGTGCCGGGCCCTTGAGCGCCGTATCGAAGCCGCCGTGCGGGCTCAGGCGGGCGGGGTGTCCGTGTCGCCGGCCAGGCGCGTCAGCCATTCGCGCAGCAGGTGCTGCTCGGCCGCGCTCAGGGCGCCCGAGCCGTCGGGAAGACCGGCGCGCAGTGCGCGGGCCGCCGCGGCGGGGCCGCTCTCCGCGGCTGGAACCGCCGGTTCCGCGCGGGTGACGGCGGCGATCATGGTCTCGCGCATCGATGTGAGCAGCGCCGGGTCGCGCTGCTCGGGCGGGGTGGCGTGCCAGGTGATCACCGTGCCCTGTCCGGTGGCCTGGATGATCTGCGCGGCGAGCCGCTCGTCGACCCGCAGCCATCCGCCGGCCGCCAGGCGGCGCACCCGGCCGTGCAGGATCTCCAGCCCCGCCCGGTGCGCACCGGCCGCCGCCCGGCCGCCGGCCCGGTTCATCAGGGCGAACAGCTCCGGCCGGGAGATCCCGAACTCCACCACCGTGTCCCAGGCGCGCCGCAGATCCTCCACCGGGTCCTTCGGGTCCGGGTCGAGCTGCGCCCGCTTGCTCTCCAGGAACTGCGCGTATCCGTGCTCGGCAACGGCCTCCAGCAGGCCGTCCTTGTCGCCGAAGAGCCGGTAGATCGCGGGTGGCTGCATCCCGGCCGCGGCAGCGACCGCGCGGGTGCTCACCGCGTCCGGGCCGCCCTTCTCCAGCAGCTCGACGGCGGCTTCGACGATGCGGCGGCGGGGGTCGGCGGGGGTGCTGTCG
>NZ_JALLGL010000241.1 GCF_023072675.1 Streptomyces sp. XM83C | reverse complement strand
CGACCGCCCCCGCCCCCAGCAGCCACACCCGACCGTCGAGTTCGGCGAGGCGGGGCAGGGTGACGGGCCGGTCGGTGTGCAGGGTGAGCAGATCGTCCAGGGGGTGGGGCAGCAGCCGGGCGAGCTCGCCGGTCGCCGACCCGTCCCACGGCACGAACAGGCCGACCGGCACGCCCAGCCACACCCCGTTCGGTGTGCCGAGGAGCGCGGCGCCGGCGATCCGTGCGGGATGCTCGTCGCCGATCGCCGCGTACGCCGCCGCCGCGAGACCCGCCGCGACCGCGACGAGGAGCACGGTGACGAGCGCCGACACCGCCGGCCGTACCACCCGGTGCACCACCGCGAGCCCGCTCGGCAGCGGTGTGCGCCGCGAGGCCAGCAGCGCGATCAGCAGCACCCCGGCCGTCCAGCCGAGTCCGCCCAGCAGCGTCGGCCCGGTGTCGACGGTGAACCCGACGGCGGCCTTCGCGTCCACGAGGTCGCCGAGCCGGTCGGGCAGCAGGCCGCTGATGTCCCCGAGACCGGGGACCTCGATCCCGCCGCCCCCGCTGCCGCCGCCCGGCAGGTCGTCCAGGCCGAGCGATCCGCCGTCGAGGGTGATGACGTCCTGCCCGGCCCAGACCAGCCCGCCCAGCATCGCCGCGGACACCGCGACCACCGCGCCCGCGCGGACCAGGAGTTCGGCGGGGGAGATCACAACGCCCGCCGTCCGCAACGACCGTAGGAAAAACCAGGACAAAAGCAGCGCACCGACCAGGCTGACGCCCAGTGGCGTGATCTCGATGGCCGTCTGTGCCTCCGCCCCGGTGAGACCGAACGCGGACACGTCCCCGGACGGCGTCACCGAACCACCCGCACCGAGCGCCACGACCGCCGCGGTCATCGGCCCCGACGAGCCCGCGGTGTCGGCCCCGAGCAGATGCAGACCGAGCGCCGCCGTCCCGGTCATGCCGATGAGGGCCCAGCTCACGGCCGCCACCGCGGTCAGCAGAGCATCCCCCCACGGCAGGCGCGTGCCGTGTTTCGTCGTCGCCCAGGCCGTCACCGAATCCATGGCAGACCCCCCGATCCGCGGCGCGGCGTCCGCCGCGCTTGTCCCCCTCGTGGGGATTACCACTCTCCGGTCCGGTTTCCGCCCCGTCAACGGCACCTGTCGCAGCGTTGTTGCACCGCTGTCACAAGGCCCGACTTTCGGTCAGGGGGCCGCTCCTGAAATAGTTCCCCCCGATGTTCGACATCCCTAGACTCCCTGTGATGGGGGTAACTCGGGGGACAACTCAGTGGGGCATGGAGTGCCGGAACTCGTACTGGAAACTAACGGACGTACCTGGACGCTCGATCCGTCCAGGTCTTACACCCTCGGACGTGATCCGCAGGGCGACATCGTCTTCGACGACGCCAGGGTCTCCTGGCGCCACGCCACGGTCAGCTTCAACGGCCGCAGTTGGGTCATCGAGGACCACGGCAGCACCAACGGCACCTTCGTGCAGGGCCATCGGATCCACCACCTGGAGCTCGCTCCGGGCACGACGGTCAACCTGGGCAACGCCACGGACGGCCCGCGGCTGAACCTGACCGGTGCCGCCGTCCCCACGCCGCAGCCGCAGCAGCCGTACGCGGCGCAGGGGTCCGACGCGGGCTGGGCCCACGCCCCCCAGCAGCAGGTCCCGCCGCAGCAGGCCGCCCACCAGCAGGCACCGCAGCAGGTGCCGCAGCAGCAGGGCGGCTGGCAGCGGACGCCCGGCGTCCCGCAGCAGGGCCCGGCCGAGAACCTCGTGCCGAAGGCGTCCGGCGTCGGCGCGGGGGCGCCGCCGGTGTACGGGGACCGCAGCCCGACCACGTTCCACCAGTTCTCCCTCGGCCGTGTGATGCGCATCGGCCGTGCCCTGGAGAACGACCTCGTGGTTTCCGACCTCCAGGTCTCCCGGCACCACGCGGAGTTCCACTCCACGCCCGACGGGCGCATGGAGATCCGCGACCTGGGCTCGCACAACGGCACCTACGTCAACGGTCTGCCGATCCCCAAGGGCGGCTCGCAGCTGCTCGGCCCGACGGACATCGTCGGCGTCGGCCACTCCACGTTCCGTATCGTCGGCGACCGCCTCGAGGAGTTCGTCGACACCGGTGAGGTGTCCTTCTCCGCGCGCCATCTGACGGTCACCGTCGACGGCGGCAAGCAGATCCTGAAGGACGTCTCCTTCGGTGTGCCGGAGAAGTCGCTCATCGCGGTCATCGGCCCGTCCGGCTCCGGCAAGTCCACCCTGCTCAAGGCGCTGACCGGCTACCGGCCCGCCAACCAGGGCGAGGTCCTCTACGACAACCGGAACCTGTACAAGCAGTTCGCCGAGCTGCGTCAGCGCATCGGTCTGGTCCCGCAGGACGACATCCTGCACAAGGAGCTGACCGTCAAGAAGGCGCTGAAGTACGCGGCCAAGCTGCGTTTCCCCGCCGACACCACGGCGGCCGAGCGCGAGGCCCGGATCGACGAGGTGCTGCGCGAGCTGAAGCTCGACATCCACAAGGACAAGAAGGTCACCTCGCTCTCCGGCGGTCAGCGCAAGCGTGTCTCCGTCGCGCTGGAGCTGCTGACCAAGCCGTCGCTGATCTTCCTGGACGAGCCCACCTCGGGTCTCGACCCGGGCATGGACCGCGACGTGATGCAGCTGCTGCGCGGTCTCGCCGACGACGGCCGTACGGTCCTCGTCGTCACGCACTCGGTGGCCGAGCTGGCGCTGTGCGACAAGCTGCTGGTGATGGCGCCTGGCGGTGCGGTCGCCTACTTCGGCCCGCCGGAGGAGGCGCTGAACTTCTTCGGCTACGACTCCTGGGCCGACGTCTTCTCCGCCTTCGAGAACTACCGCGACTACGACTGGGCGGGCCGCTGGAAGGGCTCGCAGCACTACCAGATGTACGCCGCCGACATCGACGCCGTCGCCCCGCAGGCGGTGCAGATGCCGCAGATGCAGGCGATGAAGCCGCCGAAGCCGCAGGGCTGGATGTCGCAGTTCGCCACGCTCGTGCGCCGCTATGTGTCGGTGATCGCCTCCGACAAGGGCTTCCTCGCCCTGATGGTGATCCTCCCGGCCGTTCTCGGCGCGGTCAGCCTGCTCATCGATGCGGACAAGGGCCTGCTGCCCAACCCGCCGAACCCGCAGACCGGCCGCATCATCCCGAACGGCACCGCCACGACCGTGCTGCTGATCCTCGCCGTCGGCGCCTGCTTCGCCGGCGCCGCGAACTCGGTGCGTGAGCTGATCAAGGAACGGGTGATCTACGAGCGTGAGCGCGCCACCGGCCTGTCCCGCTCGGCGTATCTGATGTCGAAGGTGTTCGTGCTCGGCCTGATCACCGTGTTGCAGGGCCTGATGGTCGGCGTGATCGGCTTCACCAGCCGGGAGATCCCGGAGAAGGGCCTGGTCCTCGGCGGCGCCACGCTGATCGAGCTGTCGCTGCCGATCATGGCGCTGGGCTTCACCGCGATGATGTTCGGCCTGATCATCTCCTCGCTGGTGAAGACCGCCGAGAAGACGATGCCGCTGCTGGTGATGTTCGCGATCGTCCAGGTCGTCTTCACCGGCTGCCTGTTCACCCTGCACGGCTCGATCGGCGTCAACCAGTTCTCGTTCCTGATGCCCTCGCGCTGGGCGGTCGCCGCCGCCGGTGCCACGCTGGACTTCAACAGGATCAGCCCGCCGGAGACGGCCGGTGACACCGACCCGCTGTGGGAGCACAGCGTCGGGGCGTGGGCGATGGACATGGGCGCGCTCATCGCGCTCGGTGTGATCTGCGGCTTCTTCGTGGCGCGCTTCCTGCGCCGCCACGAGCCGGAGGTCATGCGCAAGTAGCCGGCGTTCCGGAACGACGGCGGAGGGCGGCACCCCTGTCAGGTGGGTGCCGCCCTCCGCCGTCATGTACCGAGGTCCGCGCCTGCCTCAGTACGCGCTGTTGACGTTGTCCATGGAGCCGTACCGGTCGGCCGCGTAGTTGCACGCGGCGGTGATGTTGGCGACCGGGTCGTAGATGTTCCAGGACGTGCCGGGGACGTGGTACGCCTTGAAGGTGGGCGGGATCACCTGGAGCAGGCCCTTGGACGGCACGCCGTTGATGGCGTTGATGTCCCAGTTGTTGATGGCCATCGGGTTGCCGGAGGACTCCCGCATGATGTTGCGGTAGATGCCGTTGTAGGAGCCCGGGATGCCGTGCTTCTTCATGATGTCCAGCGACTCGCGGATCCAGCCGTCCAGGTTGTTCGGGTACGACTTCACCGCGGCCTTCTTGATCGTGGCGCGCTGGGCGGACCGGCTGGCGGCCTCCTTGGCCTTGCGGGCGGCCTCGGCCTTCTTCGCCGCGGCAGCGGCAGCGGCCTTCTTGGCAGCGGCCTTCTTCGCGGCGGCCGCCTTGGCGGCGGCAGCCTTCTTCGCGGCGGCGGCCTTGGCCTGCGCCTGTGCCTCGGCCTTCTGCTGGGCGGCGATCGCCTCGGCCTTCACGCTCGCGGCAGCCAGCTGGTCGGTCAGGCTGGGCTTGACGTTCTCGAGCTTCCCGCTGCCGGCGACGACCTGCTGCTGCGTGGACGCGGCGACCTCGCTCGTCGTGGTCTCGGCGCTGCTGGGCACGGCGGAGAAGGCGAGGGCGGCGGCACCGAGGGCACCGACACCGGCGATCGCGATCTTGTGGTGCTTGGTGAGCGTACGACTGCGACCACGGGTGATGAAGTTCTTGGGCATGGCGAAAGGACCTCTTCGAATAGCGCGGAGGTCGCTCATGTCCGGCAGAGGGACAACGGGTACTTCCCACACGAACGCCGCGGGGGTCGAACCCGCGGCGCTGAGCGACGGGAGCAATTCTTAGCGGCCGCAAAATCCTGTGGCAAAGGTGTGACGTACGATCCCCCATAGTGGATCAGCAAATGACAAAACGGGACAGACTGGGCCGTCTGTCCCGTTCGTATCGGGCGCCTGTGTCTCCTATGTCGCTTCGTACGTGACGTGCGCCCTATGCGCGGGCTCACATCGAGCCACCCGCGACCTCACCATCCGTTGCGGCAGCAATGCACTCAGTCAAGCTCGTCCCCCGGCAGGACGAGATGCACGTCGCCGAACTCGTGCCACAGATAGCGCCCCCGCAGCGCCTCCTCGTACGCCCGCCGCACCGCGGCCCGCCTCGCCACCGCCTCCAGCATCAGCAGATGCGACGCCTCCGGCTCGTGCAGCCCCGTCAACAACCCGTCCACCACCCGCACACCCCGCTCCGGCGTCACCACCAGACCGGTCCACCCCGCACGCGCGCGTACGACCCCGTCCGCACCGGCCGCCGACTCCACCGCCCGCACCGCCGTCGTCCCCACGGCCACCACACGCCCGCCCCCGGCCCGCGCCGCGTTCACCGCCCGTGCCGACGCCTCCGGCACCGCGAAACGCTCCGCGTACGGCGGCTCGTGCGCCTCCGCCGACGCCACCCCCGTGTGCAGCGACACCGGCGCGAACTGCACCCCCCGCCGCACCAGCTCCAGCACCGTGCCCGCCGTGAAGGGCCGACCCGCGCTCGGCATCTCCGCGCTCCCCGCCCCGTCCGGCGACGGCACCGCGAACACCGTCTGATACACGGACAGCGGCTGATCCCGCTCGGTGTACGCGTACCGCACCGGCCGCCCGTGCTCCCGCAGCAGCCCCGGCAGCTCCCCGAACGCGTGATGCGTCACCTCCGTACCCCGCGACACCAGCAGCCGTACCCCGTCCCGGCCCAGCCCCGGACCCCGCTGCTCCACGGGCACCCGCGCGGACAACCCATCCGGCACCCGCAACGCGAGACTCACCGCGCCTCCAGCAGCGCCGACGCCGTGTACCTGCCGCTCGCCGGCCGCTCCTGAAGCAACCGCACGAACGCGGGCGCCACCTCCTCCGGCGCCGGCATCCCCGACAGATCCTCGCCGGGCTCGGCCGCCGCCGCCATCCGCGTCCGCATCCCGCCCGGATCCACCCACCACACCCGCAGCCCCGGCTCCTCCACCGCCAGCACCGCCGACAGCAGATCCGCACCCGCCTTCGTCGCCCCGTACGCCCCCCACGTCCGGTACGCCTCCACCGCCGCGTCCGAACTCACATTCACCACCGCACCCACGGCCGACCGCCGCAACCACGGCAGCGCCTCCTGCAGCAGCCCCAGCGGCGCCACCAGATTCGCCTCCAGCGCCGCCCGGAACCCCTCCAGCGGCTGCTCCGCCAACGGCACCAGCGGCTCCGCGCCCAGCAGCCCCGCGTTGTTCACCAGCAGATCCACCCCGCCCAGCCGCCCGGCCGCCGCCACCAGCTCCGCCCGGTGCGCCGCGTCCATGACATCCCCCGCCAGCGCCTCCACACGCACACCCGACGCCGCGATCCCCGCCGCCGCCTCCTTCAGCGCCTGCGCCCCCCGCGCGTCCAGCACCAGATCCCAGCCCCGCGCCGCCAGCGCCGCGGCCACAGCCCGGCCCAGCCCACGGGACGCCCCCGTGACGATCGCCACCGACATGACCCCCGCCTCCTCGTTGTGAAGGTCCCGAGCCGCCGCACCCGCGGCGACGACCTCACCGTAGGAACGCGGGTCCCGCCCCCGCCTCGGCCGCGAGCAGCAGACCGCCGGGCCCTTCGCCCTACCCGCGCGGGGACCCCCGACGTAGGCCCGCGGACCTACCCGGAGGCCGCCGACGGCCCGATCCGCGCTGTCGTACCCCGCCGGTACCGTGAGCTCATGAGTCACGGTCCACAGTCCGGCCTCGCCGCGGTGAGTTCCGCGCTGCTGGCCATGAGCAGGCACCTGGAGGTCCGCGACGTCCTGAAGACGATCGTCGCCTCCGCGCGCGAACTGCTCGACGCGCAGTACGCCGCCCTCGGCGTGCCCGACGACCACGGCGGCTTCGCCCAGTTCGTGGTGGACGGCGTCAGCGACGAGCAGTGGCGGGCCATCGGCCCCCTGCCGCGCCAGCACGGCATCCTCGCCGCCATGCTCCAGGAAGCCCGTGTCGAGCGCCTCGCCGACGTCCGCAAGGACCCCCGCTTCGAGGGCTGGCCCGCCGCCCACCCCGACCTGTCCGACTTCCTCGGCCTGCCCGTCCGTGACGGCGAGGAGGTCATCGGCGCCCTCTTCCTCGCCAACAAGAACTGCCCCCGGCAGAACGGCACCTGCGGCTTCTCCGCCGAGGACGAGGCCCTCCTCGGCATCCTCGCCCAGCACGCCGCGATCGCCCTCACCAACGCCCGCCTGTACGAACGCAGCCGCGAACTCACCATCGCCGAGGAACGCTCACGCCTCGCCCACGAACTCCACGACGCGGTCAGCCAGAAACTGTTCTCCCTGCGCCTGACCGCCCAGGCCGCCGCCCGCCTCGTCGACCGCGACCCCGTCCGCGCCAAGGGCGAACTGCACCAGGTGGCACAGCTCGCCGCCGAGGCCGCCGACGAACTGCGCGCCGCCGTCGTCGAACTGCGCCCCGCCGCCCTCGACGAGGACGGCCTCGTCGCCACCCTGCGCACCCAGACCCAGGTCCTCGACCGCGCCCACAGCGCCCGCGTCACCTTCACGGCCCGCGGCATCCGCGCCCTGCCCGCCGCCCAGGAGGAGGCCGTCCTGCGCGTCACCCAAGAGGCCCTGCACAACGCCCTGCGCCACTCCGGCGCCGACCACGTCGAGGTGACCCTGGAGCGCGCCGGCGCGGGCGCCGTCCTGCGCGTCACCGACGACGGCAGCGGCTTCGACCCGCAGGCGGTGCGCCGCGCCGGACGCCATCTCGGCCTGGTGTCCATGCGCGACCGCGCGAGCGGCGTCGGCGGCCGGCTCACGGTGGAATCGGCGCCCGGCAAGGGCACCGTGATCGAGTTGGAGGTTCCCGGTGGCTGATGCGATCAAGGTGCTGCTCGTCGACGACCACCAGGTCGTCCGCCGGGGCCTGCGCACCTTCCTGGAAGTACAGGACGACATCGAGGTCGTGGGCGAGGCCGCCGACGGCGCCGAGGGCGTCGCCCGCGCCGAGGAACTGCGGCCCGACGTCGTCCTCATGGACGTCAAGATGCCGGGCATGGACGGCGTCGAGGCCCTGCGCAAGCTCCGCGAACTCGACAACCCGGCACGGGTGCTGATCGTCACCAGCTTCACCGAGCAGCGCACCGTCGTCCCCGCCCTGCGCGCGGGCGCCGCCGGATACGTGTACAAGGACGTCGACCCCGACGCCCTGGCCGGCGCCATCCGCTCCGTCCACGCAGGCCACGTCCTGCTCCAGCCGGAGGTCGCGGTCGCACTGCTCTCCCAGGAGGAGACCGGCCCCGGCCAGGGCCGAGGCGGATCGCTCACCGAACGCGAGCGCGAGGTGCTCGCCCTGATAGCGGACGGCCGCTCCAACCGGGAGATCGCCCGCGCCCTCGTCCTCTCGGAGAAGACGGTCAAGACGCATGTGTCGAACATCCTCATGAAGCTCGACCTCGCGGACCGCACCCAGGCCGCCCTCTGGGCTGTTCGTCATGGTCTGTCCGGATGATCGGCAACATGGAGCGTTCCCTTCCGGGCTGAGATTCATACCGTCGTGGGAATGTCCCCCGAATGGCGCATCCCCCGCCCGGGTCCGGCCGTTCTCCAGTGCGTGCCGCGGCGGACCGCCGCGGCGATCGCTAGGAGGGCTCGAAAGTGAAGAACCTGAAGAAGGCAGCGGCCGTGACGATGGTGGCGGGCGGGCTGGTCGCCGCCGGTGCCGGCATGGCCTCCGCCACCAGCGCGCACGCCGACGGCAAGGCCGTCGGCTCGCCGGGTGTCGTCTCGGGCAACGTCATCCAGGCCCCGGTGCACATCCCGGTCAACGCCGTCGGCAACAGCGTCAACGTCATCGGCGTGCTGAACCCGGCCTTCGGCAACCTGGGCCTCAACCACTGACCTCGGCCGTACGACGCACACGGTGACGGGCGGTCCCCGGAACCACGGATCCACCGGGGGCCGCCCTCCGCCGTACCGCCGCCCTGTTCGTCATCTGGTCGCCTGGTCGTGGGAATGACCCGAACGGGCAGTACGGCCACCGCCGGGCGTGCCGTTCCGCCGTACTCCGCGTTGATCACCACGCGATCCGCATGCCGGATCGCCACGCACACGCAGGAGGACATTTCCATGAAGATCGCCAAGAAGGCAGCCGTGGCCCTCGCCGTCGCCGGTGCCGCCACCGCCGCGACCGCCGGCGCCGCCCACGCGAGCGCAGGTGCCGACGGCGCGGCCGTGAAGTCGCCGGGCGTCGGCTCGGGCAACGTCGCCCAGATCCCCGTGCACGTCCCGGTCAACGTCGTCGGCAACACCGCCGACCTCGTCGGCCTCCTCAACCCGGCCTTCGGCAACACCGGCGCCAACAGCTGACCCGAGGCCCGCCACCGGGGGGCCTTCCCGGCTCCCCGAGGCGGCCACCGGCAGCCCCCTCGGCCGAGGCACCGCCGACCCCGCCCCGTGCCTCAGCGCACCCCC